>JBAWWJ010000189.1:0-16828 GCA_037146815.1 Planctomycetota bacterium | reverse complement strand
GATCGAAGCGTGCGGACTTCCCAAAGGGGTCGCGACCTCCTCACCACGCGACTACCTGGAAAACGTCTTCGGCCGATTCGAGCTGTTGCCTCGTTTTCCGGTTTCCTTGACAGCCGAAAGCGTGACACTCGGCAAACCCAACCCCGAGATCTATTTGAAGGCTGCCCAGCAACTGGGAGTCGCCCCCGCAGAAATGCTGGTTCTGGAAGACACTCAAACCGGAACCCGTGCCGGCGCTGCCGCAGGAGCGTTTGTAGTTTCCGTCCCCCACGAACACACCGCGACTCATGACTTCTCACAAGCCAGCTATATCGCGACGGGATTGAGCGACCCGTTTGTGATTCGCCTGGTTGAGAACGCGGTCAGGTAACTCGCGGATTTTCGCGAAACCTGTGGCCCACGGATCCCAGAACGCCAACACAGCGCATCCTGAATAGTTGTCAGATCTCGTCATTCCACTTGCTCCGATCTGGCATCCTTTCAGGATGCAATTTCTATGACGACTCTATTCCGGGGGTTTCCGCTTCGCTTCAACCCCCGGCTACGCGCTGCGATCGCTTCGCGATCAAGAAGTTCAGGCGTTTGAAAGAACTCGTCGCATTTGATTTGACGAACGGCACGGAGGCGTTGTGACCGGATCGCATTACCGGAAATCTCGTGACCGATTTCCGACCTGGCCGAGGAGTGTTGTCAGGTCGTCCATGCGATCGACGACCAGGTGAACGACATCGTGCTGGCGTTGCAGAATGCCGTGGGCGATGATCGCTGACGCCTGTCGAGCGATTGGGCGGAAGCGTTCCCAGACGTTGACATGCACGACTAGATTGGCTGTCCCTGTTTCATCTTCGAGGGTCATGAAGGTGATCCCCTTGGCAGTCGAAGGGCGTTGCCTGAGCAGTACCAGGCCTGCGACTCGGTAGCGACGTTCCGGTTCCACATGAATCAAGTCGGCAGCCTTGGTCACACCATACTCGTTCAGGTTGTCTCGCAGGAAAGACAACGGATGGTCTCGCAGTGACAGGCCTGCCGTCTGATAGTCGGCCACCACTTCTTGGGCCGGAGTCATCGTCGGTAGCGTGACACAGGGTTCCTCGTCATCCGCTCCCGCGAGCAGCGGCGCGGATTCTCGCGCGGGCATCGCGTCCCAGACGGCGTCGCGTCGTGTTGTCTCCAAGGAACGAAACGCATCTGATTTCGCCAGCAGTGACAATTCGCTGCGACTGATCCCTGTTCGTTGTGCGAATTCGGATTGAGAACGAAAC
This sequence comes from Planctomycetota bacterium, assembly GCA_037146815.1. GTDB lineage: Bacteria > Planctomycetota > Planctomycetia > Planctomycetales > Planctomycetaceae > Schlesneria. Next base: position 15,566 of record JBAWWJ010000189.1, on the reverse strand, counting down.
GGACCGGACTGGCGAACCGCAACAATGTGCTCCGCTGTCGATTGGCGGAGCCCTCGCAAGACTCGCCATCCCAGTCTCAAAGCAAAAATCTCTCCGCTGGGCTCCAGCGTGCAATCCCAGTCGCTCGCGTTAGCATCGACCGGTCGAATCGGAACCTGCTGTCGCTGGGCTTCCGAAACCAGTTGTGCCGGAGCATAAAACCCAAGTGGCTGGCTGTTCAGCAGCGCCGCCGTGAATGCCGCCGGGTGATAGCACTTCAGCCAGGCCGAGGCGTAGACCAGCAGAGCAAAGCTGGCGGCATGTGATTCGGGGAAGCCGTACTCACCAAATCCCTGGATCTGATCGTAAACGCGGATGGCGAATTCTTCGTCATAGCCACGCGACAGCATTCCTTCCAGTAGCTTCTGGCGAAAAGGTTCCATCACGCCCCGTTTACGCCAGGCCCCCATCGCCCGTCGCAACTGATCGGCTTCTCCAGGAGTGAACCCCGCTGCGACGACGGCCAGTTTCATCGCTTGTTCCTGAAAGATCGGGACTCCCATTGTCTTTTGTAAAACTTCACGCACAGCTTCACTCGGGAACGTCACGGGTTCCTCACCGCTGCGGCGACGCAGGTAAGGATGAACCATGTTCCCCTGGATTGGCCCCGGTCGGACGATGGCGACTTCCACAACCAGATCATAGAAGCGGCGTGGCTTCAGGCGGGGAAGCATGCTCATCTGTGCCCGTGATTCGACCTGAAACACGCCGATCGACTCGGCCCGGCACAACATGTCATAGACCGCAGGATCTTCGGCGGGAACAGTGGCCAGCGTCCATTTTGTCCCCGCGTGCTTTTCCAACAGGTCGAACGCTTTGCGGATTGCCGTCAGCATCCCCAGCGCCAGACAATCGATCTTCAGAATTCCCAACGCATCCAGATCGTTCTTATCCCATTCGATGACGGTGCGATTGGCCATCACAGCGTTTTCGATGGGAACCAGTTCGCACAGCGACCCCTGGGTGATCACCATGCCGCCGACATGTTGCGACAGATGACGCGGGAACCCCATCAACTGCTCTACCAGCACCACCAGTTGCCGTCCCACGCGTGACGTGGGATCAAAACCAACTTCGCGGAAACGGGCCGCCAGCACATCACCTTCGTGCCGTGAATGCTCCACCGATTTTGCCAGTGCGTCGACTCGATCCAGCGACAATCCCAGAGCCTTGCCAACATCGCGGACGGCCGAACGAGGTCGATAGGTGATCACTTCTGCAGTCATCCCCGCACGCTCGCGCCCATACTTTTCGTACAGGTACTGCAAGACTTCTTCGCGGCGTTCATGTTCGAAATCGACATCGATATCAGGGGCTTCACCGCGTTCCTTGCTGATAAAGCGTTCGAACAGGACGTCGATGCGGTCGGGGTTGACGGACGTGACGCCCAGGCAGAAACAGACCGCCGAATTCGCGGCAGAACCGCGGCCCTGGCACAGGATCTGTCGACTGCGGGCAAATCGAACCAGGTCCCAGACTGTCAGGAAGTACGCTTCGTAATGCAATTCCTCGATCAGTCTCAGTTCGTGCTCAATCAGTCGTCGCACTTTGTCTGGTAACCCCGCCGGATAACGCTCCCGCGCACCGGCCCAGGTCAGGTGAGTCAACCAGCTCAATGGAGATTGGTCGCGAGGGCAAAGCTCTTCGGGGTATTCGTAGCGAAGCTCGTCCAGCGAGAAGTGACAACGGCTGGCAACCTCGAGCGAACGTGCCACCAGTTCCTCTGCTCCTGGAAACAGCCGTCGCATCTTGTCGGCAGACTTCAAGTACCGCTCACCGTTTGTCTGCCGATGTCCTCCCAGTTCTGCGACGGTACATCCCAATCGAACGGCGGTGATGACATCATGCAGGTACCGTCGAGCGGGTTCGTGATAAAGAACCCCGTTGCTGGCAACGAGTGGCAGTCGCGACTGACTGCTCACCTGTTGATATCGCTGCAGCATCCAGTTGTCGTGTGGACCGAGATGAAGTTCCGACAGCAGATAACAGCGATCGTCGAATGCCTCGCGCCAGCGAGCCAGTTCCGGCACCTGTTCTTCGGGGGCTTCCCGATCCAGCAGCACGCAGGCCAGCAGATCAGAGCCATGCTGAGCCACGTCGGCGAACGTCAGATGGCATTCCCCTTTGGGGGCTCGACGTTTCCCCACGGTCAGGAGTCGAGCCAGTCGACCATATCCAGCCCGGTTCGTGGCGAGCAGGATCACGGTCGAAGATTCACGGGGAACGACTTCCGTTCCGATCAGCAGCTTCAGATTCAACGGCTTGGCGGCGGCATGGGCACGGACTACCCCCGCCAGACTGTGGCGATCGGTGATGGCGAGAGCGGCATGATTCAATCCTGCCGCTCTCTGAACCAGTTCATCGGGATGGGACGCAGCCTGCAGGAATGAATAGTTCGTCAGACAATGCAATTCGGCATAACCGGTTCCACGCGTTGATTCCAGCGGGGCGATTGGCAGCGGAGCAGCCCGAATCTTCGAAGCAGGTTGTTCAGGCATTCGTCTGTCCCACAATGCGAGTTCGGCGCGGGTCCCGACGCAAGTTCGGCGCGTGTCTCCCGACCCCGCTGAAACGCCCGACCGCAGGTCTCCTCTTCTTCGCCGTATTCATTCCGCGAATCGAATCACGTCCCTGTCTTGGTGGGAATGTAGTGGTTTGCCAGCTTGGCATAGTCTTCTCGGACAGGACTGAAGACGTCCAGCACCACCGCAGGTCCGTCGACGGCGACAGCCCGATGGGGGACATTCGGTGGAATCAGAAATAGCGATCCTGCTTCGACGGTTCGAGTTTCATCGCCGATCGTTAACTGGACTCGACCGGAAATCAGAATTCCTCCTTGTTCGTGAGGATGGTGATGCAGCGGAACCTCAGCCCCGTCATCCATTTCCAGGTATGAAAGCATCAGATTCTGGCCAAACGGAGTCCGCATCCGGCATCCGGGGACGGGGGAAATCGGTTCAAATTGGCTAAGGTCGATGAATCCCAAGGGAGATCCTTTCGGAGAGGTGGCGACAATTGGTGACGAATTCAGGATCATGCTATCGGAAAAGGTCAGTCCGTTCATCTGCGGTTTTCCCTTTCGTGTTCCTCGCCGTCAGTTTACAGTACGGAATCGACGTTTTTTGGAATTCTGTAACCTGGTGGTCTGAAAATGCTTGTCAGTTGGGATTGGTTGAATCAGTACGTGTCGTTGGATGTGTCGGCCGAAGTTCTGGCGGATCGGTTGACGATGACCGGGCTGAACCTCGAAGAATGCCGTGATGTCGCAGGCGATACGTGTATTGACTTCGAAGTGACGAGTAATCGGCCCGATTGCCTGGGACACCTCGGGATCGCGCGTGAAGCGGCGGTCGTCTACGACAAGCCCCTGAAGGTACCTGCGGCGGCTCCGAAATTTAGTACGACCCCGATTGGACCCGTCACGTCTGTCGTGAATGAATGCCCGGATCTTTGCTCGCAATACCACGCACGCGTGATTCGTGGCGTGAAGGTTGGCCCCAGCCCCGCCTGGTTGCAGCGTCGACTGCTCACGGTGGGGATCGCCAGCATCAACAACATCGTCGACATTACGAACTATGTCCTGATGGAATGCGGTCAGCCCTTACATGCGTTCGACATGGATCGGCTGCACGGTCAACGGATAGTCGTGCGACGAGCCCGAGCCGGGGAAAAGCTGCAGGCGATCGACCATAAGGAATATGTGCTGGCGACTGACATGTGTGTCATCGCAGATGCGGATCGCCCGGTAGCCTTGGCCGGGGTGATGGGTGGTGCCGATACGGAAATCACCACCATAACGCGCAACGTGCTGATCGAAGCCGCTCTATTTGCACCGCTTTCCATTCGTAATACGTCGCGTCGGCTGAAGCTGCACAGCGATTCGTCCTATCGCTTCGAGCGTGCTCTGGACCCGTACGGTCCCGACTGGGCCAGCCGACGCTGCTGCGAGTTAATTCTCGAACTGGCTGGCGGGGAGCTTCTCGAAGGGGCCGTCTTCGCAGGGATCAAGCCACCCGCCGAATGTCCACCTGTCACGCTGCGGTTTGCGCAAATCCGGCGAGTGCTGGGGATCGAGATCCCCAGCGACGAGGCTGTTCGGATCCTGGTGGCCCTCGGCCTGACTCTCGTTGGCAAGGCGACTGCAGGAACAGCGACATTCGTCCCGCCGTTCAATCGCAGAGATCTTTCACGTGAAATCGATTTGATCGAAGAAGTGGCCCGGATCTACGGATACGACAAACTTCCCACCAATGCCGCTGTCCCCCTCTGCCTGAGCCACAAGTCGCATCATGATCGGGTGGTTGACCGTGTTCGTAATACGCTGACGGGCGCCGGATTCTACGAAGCGATCACGGTATCGCTGGTCAGTGAAAAGGAACAAAGTCTGTTCCGACCCCGTGGCGACCTTGCCCCGCTCGCCATCGATCATTCCGATTTTCGCGAAACCAGCCTGCTGCGACAGACCCTGATTCCCAGCTTGCTCGGGTCGCGTCGGGCCAATGAACGACGAGGGACCTTCGGGGCTCAGTTGTTTGAGATTGCCAGCGTCCACTTGTCCTCCGACAAGTCGCTGCCACAGTCGCAATCAGAACCGATGATGATCAGTTTTGTCAGCGGCAAGTCCTTCGCTGAAATTAAAGGGGTTGTCCAGGAACTCGCCGCTCGCGTGAATCCGTCGGCCACAGTAATTGCCCGGCCGTCAGCAATTGCACAATTCACGGAAGGTCGTGGCGCAGAACTCTTGTTGAACGGCCAGTTCTGGGGTTGGGTCGGCGAACTGGATCGGACCGTTGCCGATCAACTCGACCTGCGTGATCCCGTCACTGTCGCAGAACTGGATCTGTCAGTGCTGGAGTCGGTGGCAGATCTGGTTCCCAAGTTCAAATCGCTTCCCCAGTATCAGGGTTCCTCACGTGATCTGAACTTCGTTCTCGACGATCCAGTCACATGGAGTGAACTCGATGCTGTCGTCCGTGGAGCGGCCGGTTCATTGCTGGAGTCCGTCGGTTTCGGCGGACAATATCGGGGCAAGCAGATCCCCGAAGGGAAGAAGAGTTACCTCATTACGTTGATGTACCGCTCGGCCGAAAGAACATTGACGAGCGAAGAAGTCGACGTAGCCCAGCAATCCGTGATTGCAGCCTGCCAGACACAACTCGGAGCCACTTTGCGAGCTTGAAATGAACGCCGCCAGGACGATTTCGAACTTTGGCGGCAACGTCCGCTTTCAACCAACGGGATATTTTGAACCCCGGGATGAAACGGAAGTCGTTTCCATCCTGAATCAACACCGAGATCAGCAGATTCGCGTGGTGGGCAGTTTGCACGCGTGGAGTGATCTGGTTGTCACCGATGGCATCGTTTTCAACGTCACTCACTTGAATCAGATCGAACTGCAGCCCGATGGAGAATCTGCCTGGGTGGGTGCCGGGTGTCAGATCAAGACGGTGCTTGCAGCGTTGAAGAGGGAGGGGCGGACACTTCCATCGCTTGGCCTGATCACCGAGCAGACCATTGCCGGGGCAACTTCGACAGGAACTCACGGTTCAGGACGGCATTGCCTGTCGCAGTACATTCAGGCCGTTCGTGTGGCACGATTCGATCCCGCAACCGGGGATGCGATGATCGAATTGATCGAAGCGGGGAATGAACTGCGTGCCGCGAAATGTGGACTTGGCGGCCTGGGCGTGATTGTCAGCGTGAAGATTCAATGTCGCCCGTGCTATGGAATCGAAGAGCATTTTCGGGAATATCGGTCGCTCGAACCAGTGCTCCTTGCCGAAGAGCAATTTCCATTACAACAGTTCTTTCTCGCTCCCTGGCGCTGGTCGTATCTTGCTCAACACCGCCGCGAAGTTCCGCTGAAGCGATCACGCCTGGCCGGGCTGTATCGGATCTATTGGTTCCTGAGCATTGATTTAGGATTGCACCTGCTGATTCTGTTTGCTCTGCGAATCGTCCGCAGCAACAGATTCGTGCGATTTCTGTATCGACATGTGATCGCCAGGACCGTCATTCAGAACTGGAAAGTGACGGATGAATCCTCGGCAATGCTGATTATGGAACATGAACTGTTTCGGCATCTTGAAATTGAACTGTTTGTCACACGAGATCGCCTGGAACCTGCTTTGAACTACGTTCGAGAAGTCCTGACAGTGGCAGCAAATCCCTCCGCAGAACGGACTGCACCATCGCAATTGAGTTCCAGTCTGGACGGGTCGGAAGCGTTACGAGGTGTGTATTGTCACCACTATCCAATCTGCATTCGGCGAGTCATCCCTGACGACACGCTGATTTCGATGTCGAGCGGTGGAAGTCAGGACTGGTACGCCATCAGCCTGATCAGTTACGCCCGTCCGACGGAACGGTCAGGCTTTCAGCAAGTCGCCGCGTTTCTGGCGACGACGATGTCCCGGCAATTCGGAGCAAGGCCTCATTGGGGCAAATATTGCCCGTTGCCGGCTGAAGACTTGGTCGGTTTGTATCCGGAATTTGGTGAATTCCGCAGGATCTGCGAAGAACGCGATCCACTGGGCCGCTTTCGAAATTCCTGGATCACTCAACTGATTCAGGCGACCTCTGCTGCACGCGAATCTTGAGGTTCGCGCCCACATTGCGCATTCTAGGGACGTACGGAAGTCGCTCGCGGCGCGTGTTGCGAGTAATTTTTGAACCACGCTCATTTTGTCATCCCGCTCACAGGACTTTTGAGATGCAGTCGGTCCAACTGATTGAACGCCTGATCAACCTTGTTGATCCCGCTGGCAATGTTTTCTTGAACATGTCTGCGGACGACGCTTTGGCGCGGGTGGCGTCGGGTGACCCTGATCAGGTCCGGCAGATTGATGGCCAGTTCGCCCTGATTCACAAAACGGGAAAAATTGTCCGGATGGCCCGATCGATCGGTCGACCGCTCCGGTACTTTATCGCTAAACAACATGCTGGTCCGGTTCTCGTCATTGCCGAACGGATCGACACCATCCTCCAGTGGCTGAAAGGGGAAGGGCTCGATGGACAATTCCACCCCAGCTATACCCGAATGGTCCCGGCCCATCACCTGATGGAACTGGCTCTGGTGGGATGTCCCGATCCAAGCCCGACGTACCACCGGTTCTTCAATCCTCAGCGGAATGTTCTTTCTACAGATCTCAACGAGATTGGCAAGGCCTATATCGGAGCCCTCGCCCGTGAACTCAATCAGTGGTTGGATCGAGTGGGACCAAAAGAACCGATCGGAGTCCTGTTTTCTGGTGGCATTGACAGTGGTTCGGTCCTGTTGACCCTTTACCACCTGTTGTTGCAACGGGGCGAAGCACCACAGCGACTGAAAGGCTTCACGCTCGATGTGGGCGGGGCAGGGGAGGACGCTCGTCAGGCTCAACGATTCCTGGATGATCTGGACCTGGGATATCTGCTAGAGCGGATCGAAGTCCCGGCCTCTGCGATCTCGGTCGACGATGCCATTCGGGTTCTCGAAGATTATAAGCCGCTCGATGTGCAGGCCGCGGCCATGACCCTCGCTCTTTGTCGAGGAATTCGTGAGCGGTATCCGGACTGGAAACTGCTGGTTGATGGAGATGGCGGGGATGAGAACCTGAAGGACTATCCGATTCACGAGAATCACGAACTGACAATTCGCAGTGTGCTCAATAATCAGATGCTTTATCAGGAAGGTTGGGGAGTCCACGCGATCAAGCACTCGCTCACGTATTCCGGTGGTCAAAGTCGAGGCCATGTTCGATCGTCAGCCCCTGTGACCGCGCTGGGCTTTCAAGGATTTAGCCCATTTGCATTGCCAAACGTGATTGAAGTCGCCGAAGGGATTCCCTTTATTGAATTGACCGACTGGAAAGAGGACCGCCTGTATGCATTGAAGGGTGAGGTCGTCCGCCGCGGTGTTGAAGCTGTCACTGGAATCGCAATGCCCGTTTTCGAAAAACGCCGATTCCAACGAGGTGCGATTGGTGAGGAAGCGTTTTCAAGCATTTTCCCCGCAGATCCGCTCGAATACCGGCGTCGCTTCTTGAAACAGTTTGCTTGAGACGTTGGGACTGTCGTCAAGAATAAATGGACGTGGCGACCTAGCCCTTTACCGCCTTTACCGGCCTGAATGTGGGCAACCCTGCGAGCCAACCAACTCGATTGGCACTGCTGTTGGGTGCCACGGTCTTGGAGTCCTCGACAAGGCCGTGCCTATATGACACCAAAATTCAGAATTGCGCACGAACTGCCAGGATTCAGAGTTTCGAAGTGAAATCGATTTGTGAGATTACGTGTACTGAAAGACACGGCCTTGTCGAGGACTCCAAGACCGTGGCACCCACATTCGGCCCGTTGTTGGACCTCGCACCCGGCGATCAACTCTGTTCGATGACAGCGTGTCGATGTGTGGGCAGCTTCAAGCATCGCAGGCCGGCGGTCACCCGCCCCACGAGTTCATCAACGCAGCGAGATTCGAAAATCGGGAAGCGGTAACCTTGATAAATTCTGTGGTGGCTTCCGATGATGAAATCCTCGCAGCGCGTTCGCCCAAGGTGTCGCTGGACCCTTGGGTTCCGTCGGCATTCCTGGTCGAGCCCGAACGATCATTAGCGGGTTCCGTTGATCCTGTCGCCACGATTTTTCTGACGAACAAGGAATGCCCGTTTCGTTGTTCGATGTGTGATCTGTGGAAGTATACGCTCGATGAACGTGTCCCCTTGGGAGCAATCCCGGCACAGATTGACTATGCGTTGCAGCGGTTGCCGCCAGCGAAGCACATCAAGCTCTACAATGCAGGCAATTTCTTCGACGCACAGGCGATCCCGCCCGAAGACTACGTCGCCATTGCGGAACGAGTTCGTCACTTCGAAACCGTGATTGTTGAGAATCATCCGCGCCTGACCAATGATCGCTGTGTCCGATTTCGCGACATGTTGGGAACTCGCCTGGAAATCGCGCTGGGACTGGAAACAATTCACACAGAAATCCTGGCTTCATTGAACAAGCGAATGACTGTCGCCGATTTTGATCACGCGGCCGCGTTCCTGAGATCGCATGACATTGATGTCCGTGTTTTCCTGTTACTGAAGCCTCCGGGGCTCAGCGAGCAGGAAGGAGTGGAATGGGGGCTGAGATCCATGCAACATGCGTTTGGAGTGGGAGCCAGTTGCTGCAGTGTCATTCCAACGCGAGATGGAAACGGCTACATCGATGGCCTGCAGGCCATCGGACAGTTTCAACCGCCGACGATTCGCAGCATGGAAGTTCTTTTGGAGCGAGGTATCGAATTGAATCGCGGACGAGTCCTGATGGATCTGTGGGACGTCAAAAAGTTCTTCGATTGCCCGCACTGCGGTCCGGCCCGGGCGGAGCGGATCCGCCAGATGAATTTGTCACAACAGATCGAGCCGAAGGTGGACTGCATCTGCCAAAGTAGAACATCGCTATGATTGAAACCGACATTGTCATCATTGGAGCCGGCTTCAGCGGCAGTCTGCTGTCTCTGCTGCTCAAGCAGATCGGCTTACGATCCGTTCTGATCGATCGAGGTTCTCATCCGCGATTTGCCATCGGAGAGTCTTCGACACCTGTGGCCAACCTGATCCTTGAGGGGTTGTCGCAACGGTACAACCTGCCGCGACTGACACCGCTCTGCAACTATGGCAGTTGGAAACGAGCGTACCCTGATATTGTTTGCGGCCTGAAGCGGGGATTCAGTTATTTTCACCACGCTCTGGATCAGGATTTCTGCCCACGTCCCGATCATGGCAACGAATTACTCGTCGCGGCCAGTGCCTGCGCTGACGATGCTGACACTCACTGGCTTCGATCAGATTTTGATCAGTTCCTCGTGAACGAGGCTGTGGATGCCGGTATCCCGTATTTTGATCTGACAACGCTTGAGCAACTGAGTCCCCGTGGTACGGGTTGGGAATTGCAGGGGAGTCGCCACGGTGAATCAATCACGTGGTCAGCCAATCTGGTCGTTGATGCCTCAGGCGAGGGAGGATTTCTCGCCCGACAACTCGGAATCGGACCACATCCCGATGGACTGAAGACTCGATCACGTGGCTTGTTCTCTCACTTCAAACATGTGAAGCGATGGAACGATCTTTATACTGCACGCGGTGGTTGTGCGGCTGATCATCCGTACCCGTGTGATGATGCGGCACTGCACCATGTGTTTGACGGGGGCTGGATGTGGGTTCTGCCGTTTGACAATGGAATTACCAGTGCTGGCTTTTCACTGGACCCTGATCGATTTCCGCTGGTGAGCACAGTCACGCCTGAAGAGGAATGGAACGCGATCATGAAGCGACTGCCGGCAGTCGCAGAACAATTCTCGGATGCCGAACCAACCGTTCCCTGGCGACAGTCCGGGCGAATGCAGAGGCGATTACAGAAATCGGCGGGTGCGAACTGGGCGATGTTGCCCAACACGGCAACATTCCTTGACCCACTTCACTCTACCGGAAATGCTTTCACGCTCGTCGGGATTGAGCGGTTGATGGGAATTCTGGAGCGGTCATGGAACCAGCCAACCCTGGAAGAGGATCTGAAATCCTACGACCAGATGCTGCAGCGCGAATCCGAGTTCCTCGACCTGATCGTCAGTGGCAGCTTCCTGGGATTTCGCGAGTTCGAGCGAATGATTGCACTCTCGATGTTCTATTTCTCGGCCGCAACCTGGTCCGAAACCGAACGCCGGGCGGGACGGGCAATCCGAGGCTCTGCCTTTCTGAGTGCTGATCATCCCGGTCTGCGATCAGCGCTGGAACTCGCTGTTCAAGAGATCGATTCTTCGCTGCCATGCGATCAGTTTACAGAACACATTCGTTCTGCGATCGCTCCGTTCAATCGCGTTGGACTGTGTGACCCGGCCCGGTTAAATCAGTATCCGTTCATCGCATGAGAGGTCATCTGAAGATCACTTCACGACGATGAACTGTTTCGACATATAGAAGACCGGGACAGATGGCCAATCCAGTCGCGTCACCTGTTCCGTCAAACTCTGGTTCTCGGCATTGTCAGTCGAGACCGAGACCGTCATCGGCTTACCGTCCATCTGTGCATAGACGATCTTGATCCAATGCACTTCCGATGACAGATTACTCTTTTCCAGCATTGCTTCGATCTGCGGACGAATTCCGCTCAGATCAATTCGCTCCTCGCTCGAATTACTTCGCAAGAAGATGTTGCCCAGCAGAACTTCTCTTTCCTTCCCGGCGATGGTCATTTTCGTTGACGCCAAGTGCGGATCTTCGAAGTTGATAAACCCCTTGTACACGACGTGAAATGTCGTCAGCACAAAATTCACGAGTGAATCAGTAATCGCATTTTCCTTAGAGTCACCAATCCCAGCGACAAACTCTACGATGACACGTCCCGACGGCAATTGGATGCGAAATTCTGTTTCCACAACAAAACCGCCGTCTTTCGAGGGGTTCGCACCGTAGATCGAGGCACTCAGTCGAGTGGCATTGTTCGCAATGCCGACCCCCTGCTCATCGGTAACGACGTCGCTGTGCCCGTGATCCTTTAACCACTGCGAGAAGAATTCGACGGATTGGGGGATCGGTTCATTCGCAGGGATCAGGGGCGCTGGCGGTGGCGGCGACTGACCACAACCAATGGCGACGATGACGAGCAGGATTAGTGAATGACGCATCTGTGGGCTGCAGTTCAAGTGGATTCGAGTCACTGAAAGACTCGTCGTTTCAAATCGGTTGCTCGGCGATCAGAAATAGAATCACGACAGCCTGAAGGTGCTCTACCTTCGCTATTCGCGGCGCAGTTGAGTCGACAGGCTGTATTGCAGATCGTCCAACTGAAATCGCACTTCGCCAAACAGTGCCGTGTGACGCCCGACGGGGATTGGAGTTTCCCCGATAAAACGGTCTTCCTTCTTCTTCAGCGGTTGTGATTTCCAAACCGATTCTCGGAAGTCTTTCGTTTCTGATTCTGCCGACCAGAGATTCACGGCAACCGGCACGACATTGGACTGGATCGTTAAACGAAGTTTGCCATTGGCCTGGTCGTGCTTCCATTCAATCGCAGGGAAAGGCTTTTCCATAGCGACATGCTGAACAAACGCCGAAAGCGTCGCCAATGCATCTTCGCGGCCTCCCTTCAGATTGTGTCCAGCATTGGGGACGTAGCGGATATGCTTTTCCCCCTTCAGATCACTCCAGTAATTGTTCAATGCATCGACTGTCCAATAACGATCATTGGTTCCATTGATGATCAGTTTCGGGAGCTTTAACTGGTGTCGGTAGGTATACGGATCGACCCAGTGCCAGAGCGGATCGATGGCCGCATCATCATCTTTCAGCTTCTTGATCAATCCCTTCCGTTCGTAATCGATGATCTGTTCACTGTAGACTCCCCAGGTTTCGATCTGGTAGTCCATCTGCTTGCGCATGTTCAGCGTGTCGATCACAATCGGAGCAATCCCTTTGACGCGCGGATCGACCGCTCCTGTCAGCCACGTCGTCCAGCCTCGCTTCGACGCTCCAGAAACCACAAACCCTTTGACAGGCTTTTTCCATTCCTGTTGAGCGAGTTGTTCGATGCAATCCATCGCCTTGACTGCGCTCTTGACCATGGGAAAGAGCAGGGGCCAGCGGGTGTCGCCTGTGGCCAGATGAAACAGAAACGTGTCGGTGATCAAGTCGTCCTCAAATCGCCCCCCCAGCAAGGGCTGATTGGGAACCTGATACAACATGGCAACCCGCGTTCCTGACATCGCCGCAATTGACGTCCCCAGCAACCTGTCATCGGGCTTAGGGCGATTACCGTTACTTCCGCCACCGATGTACAGGAGCACATGATCCGGGTGCTTCAGTTCACCTGGTTGAAACACGAGCAGATCATGCTTCCAGGTGATGTCCTGCCAGGTCTGTGACGTCAGCTCGATATCGAACGTGACACTGCCATCAGTTTCGTGGCGGTCAAGAAGTTTCCAGGCAAAGTTCTTTTCCTGCTTCGCTACAAAATCACGCAGCGCTGTCGGGACTTGGTCGGCAGGCTGGGCCCACACAATTCGGCTGAATAGCGTGACCAGACAGACTGCAAGCAGTCGTATCGACTTCATCAGCATGATGTTCCTCGCCGGAGAGTGTTTTAATCAGAGCAATCGAACATTACGAATCAGGACGTTTTCGAATTCAGCGAAGGGACATCCGTCTCTGACAGGCTTGATCCATCAGCCGGAACTTGCCGACGTCCGGCTCTCACCGCGCGCTGTCACCCACGGTAATGGACTCAACCCAGGTTCTTATCCGTGAAACAAAAACGCACTGCGAAACCTATTGGGGCATTCCAACAGGTTCCATTAAACTGGATCGCAATTCCATCGGACGCGATTGCCGATGCGGATACGTCCCTGCCTGGCTTGGCAGGCTCGCCAGCGATCGATCAATAAAGGAGTGATGCCAGAGTTGCGTAGAAACAACCCCCACCAGACTCATTTCAATCGACGTTCGCAGCAGAGAACCTCGGCGCAGCTTACGCACATCCGCTCGCCATTTCGCGACATTGGTGGGATCGAAATAACCGGCTCGGCGCAGTGACTCTTCGCTCAAGAGTTCTTCGACGTAGGTCGGTCCCGCGGTTCCGTTCGGGCAGAGAGATTCCCACGGAGTCAGGAACATTGCTTTGCGACGACGCGACATCTGCTTCGGCAGCCACTTGTCAGCGACCGTGCGCAGCAGAAACTTGTCTCGCAGTCCTCGCAATTTCCAGCGTGGTTGAAGTTTTGCACAGAAATCAAACAGGTCTTCGTCCAGGAATGGATGGCGCATTTCCACCGAGGCATTCATGCAGGCCCGGTCACCTTTGGAACTGAGCAACATTCCGGACAATAGCGTTCGCGACGTGAGATACAGGCCCTGGTTGAGTGGCGCCCAGTGTGACATGCGATCCCGGTTCAGCCCCATCTCGGCAAACGAAGAATAGTCGGTGACACGATCCTTCATTTCGGCACTGTAGAAATCGAAACGTGGAGTGAACACGCGACCGAATGCATCGAATGCGGCGTTGTAACGCCCACCCAGTGACTGCATGTGGCCAACAATATCCTTCCAGGGATAATTCGGCGTCGCAAACCGCGTGTAAAGGCGACGCAGGCCGTTGGCTAGACCGGGGACAATATTCAGCCGCTCCATCATCGAACTGGTTTTGAACCAGACATAGCCTGCCAGCAGTTCGTCGGCTCCTTGTCCGGTCAGAGCAACCTTAAATCCGTGTTCGCGGATCAATTGGGAAAGCTTCAGGACGGCAGCGGAGGCCGTATCGATCACGGGAGCTTCGGCTGCGCGAATCAGGGCAGGGTACTGCTCGAGAATATCGTCGTTCGTACATCGCAATACGACCGATTCGCACCCCATGTGTTTCGCGGATGCTGCAACGTCACTGGTTTCATCGAGCCGAGGGTCATCCACAGAAATTGTAAACGTCTTGATGGGCCGCCCCAGCACATGGTTGGCCATGGCAACAACGATGGTCGAATCGACGCCGCCACTTAGACAGCCAACCACGGGAACATCCGCTCGCAATCGCCGATCGACAGATTGCACCATCAGACGTTCGAATTCGTCGATCACGGCTTCATCGCTCAAACCCGACTCTTCAGCACCAGCATCGGGATAATCGATTTCCCAGTAGGTCCGATCTTCGACCTGAGCGGAACCATCAACGGGATTGCGTTGAATCGAAAGATAGTGGCCGGGAAGCAGCGTCTGCACACCTTCAAAACAGGTGGCAGGCCCGGGTACCGCCATGCAGGTGAAAATCTGTTCGACACCTCGCCAGTCGGGCGTGGCACTGACCATACCTGACGCGAGCAGTGCTTTGATCTCAGACGCGAACAGCAACCAGCCGTCACGAACAGCCCAGTAGACGGGACAGATGCCAAACCGGTCGCGTCCGATGACCAACTGTTGTGCGTGATCGTCCCAGATCGCAATGGCAAACTGGCCTCGCAATTGCTTCCACAGATCGTCGCCGCGTTCTTCCCACAGGTGAACGACGTTTTCAAGATCCGAATGTGTTGAAAATCGGTGACCGCGACTCTGCAGGTCCGCGCGCAGACTTTCATAATCGAAGAGTTCACCGTTACCGACGGAGATGACGGTCTCGGCCTCATTCTTCAAAGGCTGCTGACCATCTTCGAGGCCGATGATACTGAGGCGGCGATGTCCCAGGCCTAGTCCGGGTCGAACCAGCAGACCACTGTCATCAGGGCCGCGGTGGAAGATGGAATTGCACATCGACCGCAACGTGTCGTGCGAGACAGGACGATGCCCATTCAGATCGAATAAACCAGCGATACCACACACAAACGCAACTCCAGGAGGGAGTTCCCGAACATCGGAAATGACGGTCGACTCGAAAAAACGGGAACTGCTGCTCCTATAGTCTAACGAGTGTCGCGCTCCAGACAACGGTTACGGCGGTTGTAAGCCAGTTCCAGCCGGGAGGAATCGAAAAAAGCCTCGTTAGCAGAATCTATGGGTGGATTTCGGTTCTGGTAGGCGACCGAGGTT
>JBAWWJ010000188.1:0-16950 GCA_037146815.1 Planctomycetota bacterium | reverse complement strand
GCGCCGGCCCACCATCAGGAAACGTCGAGAACGGATGGTGGGCCGGCGCGGCGAAGCGCCACTGGTCCCACCCTACAACTTGCCCAGCCTCAAAAAGGCCCTGGCCTTGGGACGTACCGCAGATTTATTTCGGTTTCCCATTTCCAGTTGCATGTCGCTGAAGTGTGGACTGTAATTGCCCGGCGAACGCTCCATCGACCAACTGGTAAATCTGTTTGCACAACGCGTCGAAGTCGCGCAGCAGTTCCTGGGCGAGGGGTGTCAGTTCACTGCGGTTGGCTTCCTTACCTCCAACGCGAGTCTCGACGAGTGTATTTCCAAATGCGGCTTCCGCTTCTTTAATGCGAGACCAGACGAAGCGATAACTGCGTCCGATTTGCTCGGCCCCCTTCTTGATAGAGCCTGTCTGCTCAACGGCCCTGAGCATGTCGCACAATCCGCGACAGAGAACACTTTCACCGTCTGCCTCCAGCCAGACCTTGACGCGCGGGCGGACCGATTGAGCCTGATTCGTTTTCGGCGATGCAATCACAGAACGGACTCCGGAAAAATCGTACTGAGCAGATCAGGACTGGACGGAAAGCCGGCGGCAGACAGGGCTGCCAGATAGTCTTCGGGACGATTCAGATTCTGCAGCGTCGACAGCGTTGGATCGACCGAGCGTAGATCATCGACGGCGATTTCGCGAGTGTGAACTTCGTCGAACAGAAATCGGGGACGTAAGCGGTCTGTGTCAAGCAACGCCTGTATCTGCGGCAGCACAGTGACTCGATAGACAGCGGCCAGCGGATGATGGAACTCGCTCTCACGAGGAACGGCAATGTCGTCGTCACCCAGTAATTCGAACATCCGTCTGACAAAAGCAGGGACCAGCAGCGGAACGTCGCAACTTGTCGCATAGATTGCGGTAGCCCGTCCGTGTATGGTTCGCAGCCCGGCTGCCAACCCTTCCAATGGTCCGCGAGCCTGTCGGTCGTCGCGGGCGATTTGAACTGCGGCGGGCAGATCGGGCAGGTTCTGTCCGGCGGCGGCGACGACTACGATCCTCTGTAGTTCGACAACTTCTGCGACCAGCCGAATCACGCGCTGAAGCATGCATTCCGATCCAAACGGCAGTGTCGCCTTGTCGCGACCCATCCGGCTGGATTTGCCTCCACACAGCACGATCGCTCCGTTTTTCATTTCCTCTGTCACGATAGTCCTGTCAAAAACCGTAGGGCAGGTTTTCGGCCTGTCCGTCATTCTGCGGTTACACCCCGCGAGATTTCTCGCGATGGGCGGTCCTGAATCGAGCAATTCCTTCGTATAATTGCTTCGATTGTCCAGAGCAAATCGGCCAAGTCGGCCATTTGTCCGAATCAGCGATTGTACGAAGTCGCCGCCCCGGATAGTGTGTCGAGTTAATACGGCTGAAACCATGGGGCGTGCCCCATGTTTCTGCATTGAGACCAAGATTTTACCGGAATGGTCTCAATCCTGTTGAATGGAAATTCGAGACTGATTCTGGTTGGTTTTACCGAGTTGTGAAGGCCACTTCTGAATCGTGGCAGAACATTTGATTCAATCCCTGACATTTGAAAGAAACCCGCAGACATGGCGCTCCGGCTTTCCTACTTTGGTGAAACATCTGTCCCGGTCGAAATCGAAGGATTCACTCCCGATTGGGCCTGTGACAAATCACTCGCGGAAATCGAGAAGTTCGAGATTTTCCACGGCAACCAGAAACTTCCTCTGGCCGAGATGTTCAAGATCACGGGAGATGCGAGCGACAAACAGCTCGACTTTGAAGGGAACCTTTATGGGGTGCACTGGATCGGGGCACAAATGGCCAGCGGGGCAATCCACGTGCATGGGCCGGCGGGGCGACATGTCGGCAGCGAAATGAAGGGTGGGCAAATCCACGTCGATGGCGATGCCCGCGGCTGGGTTGGCGCGGAAATGCATGGGGGACGGATTCATATTCACGGAAATGCCGGGCATTTGACGGGGGCTGCTTATCGCGGGTCTGCCCGTGGAATGACCGGAGGAACGATCCTGATCGATGGAAATGCCGGTAACGAAATCGGGCATACCATGCGACGCGGGTTGATCGCAATCGGGGGAACTGCGGGCGACATGCTCGGTTTCAATATGATTGCCGGGACAGTGCTGGTCTTCGGGGAATGTGGGATCCGCCCCGGCGCAGGTATGCGGCGCGGGACGCTGGGTCTGTTCGGGCCCAAACCACCGCCGCTGCTCCCCAGCTTCCGCTATGCCGCGACGTTTCAACCTCAGTTCGTCAATGTCCTGCTGCGAGATCTGAAATCACGCGGCTTCAGAATGGATGAATCATTGTTCAGCGCCGAATTTGATCTGCATCATGGCGATCTGGTTTCGGTCGGTCGGGGCGAAATCCTGTTTCGACACGCGGTGTAGCCAGCGACTTGAGGATCAATCATGGCCAGCGCTGCCCCGCAGCCCGATCCCACGTTACCAAAGCGTCGGACATGGACTCGATTTCTGATCCGGCTGGTGCTGATCTATGCAGTCGTCCCGTACGTAGCCATTGTTGTCATTGCGATCATGGCCCAGCGTTCGTTGATCTATCGTCCCACGAAAGTGAAAAGCCTCTCGGTCGAGGAATTCGTCGACCTGGACGCCGACGATGTGCAGATCCAGATCGATGACACTCTGTCACTGCACGGCTGGCACTTTCACGGGAAATCAACTGCTGAGTTCAACCAGAAATTCCTGGTCATCTACTTTCCCGGTAATGGAGGTTGTCGAGAAGGCCGCCAATCGGACTGTCGTGAATTTGCCGAACTCGGTTGCGATGTGATTCTATTTGATTATCGCGGGTATGGCGACAATCGCGGTTCGCCGAGTGAGACCGCGTTATCGAGTGATGCCCGACGCATCTGGGCGTTCGCCACAGAGACTCTCAAAACACCCCCGGACCGAATCGTGCTGTTTGGTGAGTCGATGGGAGGTGCCCTGGCGACTCGACTGGGGGCAGAGCAGTCCAAGGCGGGGATGCCTCCCGCCGCCCTGATCCTGAATTCGACCTTTGCATCACTCGGTGAAACCGTTGCCTGGCACTATCCGGCATTTCCGTTTCAGTACTTCTTGTGGGACCGTTATCCATCGGCTGATCGGATTGGTCACGTCACCTGCCCGATCCTTCAATACCACGGGACAGCCGATGAAATCGTTGCGTTTGAACATGGAAAACGACTCTTCCAGGCGGCACCGCTGGAGTCTGCTCAAGGAATTGCTGGCGAATTCATCACCATTCCTGGCGGAATGCACAATTTCATCTCGATATCAGATTTGCGAATCCCCATCTCCCGCTTACTGAAACGGATTTGCGAGGCCGCGAATCCTGCCAAGTGATCGTTGGGACTGAGGAACTGCGAAGGAAGCGACGTGCTGACGAACGAGCCCGTGAGGCACGCATAACACATTTCCAATCTGTCCAGCGAAAACGACCGACTGTGACCTCGGCAACAAACTTCCTGAAAACAACTACTACCCGCGACCGATATTCGAAGGTAGAATACTTTCAGACCGGGGCCGAGTCCCGGAGATTTCCTGTCTAGGCTCAGTTCTTGAGCGATTGAATTCGCCTGCGTTCAGAGGATCGGCGACGCCGGGTGACGGTCTGCACGGGAGTTGCTATTCATGAAGTCTCTCATCGCAAAAAGCCTGGCGCTGAGCCTGATCATTGCCGGTGGGCTGAGGGGTGAGGAGCCTGTCCCTGTCATCCAGGTGATCGATCCGACATCGGTTCAGGCCATCACGATTCAACCGGACGGGAATCTGATCGTGCAGGATCTGTTTGCGGAACAGATCCGAATCGTCGTTCCAATCGTGGAAGAAGCTCAGCCAGTTCCAGTTCCCGTTCCCACATCGAACCTTCGTCGCAATGGGAAATCTCGGATCGCCCAACCCCTTCCCAAGGAGTACGAGGCTCACGACAAGAATGGCGACGGGCAGATCGGCCTGTACGAATGGGATCGTGCGAAGTACGCCGAGTTCATGAAACTCGACAAGAACGGCGACGGCTTTCTCACCGCTCTGGAATTGGGAGCAAAAGGGAAATCGGTCGTCACAGCGCGGGTGAAGCTGGGAAGTGACAAAGAGGCCCTGCCGAATCCCGCCAGCCTGACTGCCTATAATCAGAAAATTGGAGAATCGTTCAATTTCACGGTCACAGGTCAGTTGGGAGGTTCCGTTTGGGGAACCGGCACTTACACCACTGACAGCAGCCTGGCCACCGCTGCCATACACGCAGGTGTTCTGGCGAATGGAGAGACCGGCCTTGTTCGAGTGACAATGGTGCAATCGCCGAACCAGTTCACATCGTCCACCGCCAACGGTGTCACCAGCGGACCGTGGGCGGCGTTTCCTGCTGCCTATACGGTCAGTAAGTAATTACGTGATCCAGACCGTTTCGCGATGTCCTGAATTGAAAGAGATCAGGCAGACAATCTCATCGGTACCGATATTTTCCAGATTGTGCGTCACCCCGACTGGAATTCGAATGGTCATTCCGGCACGCAGTTCGATCGTCGCATCTTCGAAACTGTGCCGACCTGTGCCGGACAGCATGTAGAGCACTTCTTCGCAGTTCGGATGGTAATGCCGCGGGTTCTGGCAGCCAGGCCGAATATGGCAGATTCCTAAGGTCTGTTCTGCACGCGGAAAGAGCCGTCCATGGCAGAGCCACTGCAATGTCCCCCAGTCGAAAGATTCTGTTGGGAGTTGGCTCTGGTCACTGACGTACTGCTGGGGATCGAACATCGTGACCTTTCGCCTGTTCGCCGGAACGCACTCGCGACCGGTCAATAAAAAAGAGCCGGACGCGACTGCGTTCCGGCTCTGGGACTGTGCGATCCCTTGAGCTACGCAGCCGGGGCAGCGTCAATCTTCAGGCAGGTCTGGATCTGACGAACCGCCTGACGAAGCCGCTGGCTGTTTTCGACGATTGCCAGACGGAGATAGCCTTCACCCTCTTCACCGAATCCGCGACCCGGGCTGACGGCCACGCCACCTTCCTGCAGCAGTTTCATCGAGAATTCGATGGAGCCCATTTGAGCCCATGGTTCGGGAATCTTGGCCCAGACGAACATCCCCGCTTTCGGGCGCTGGACATCCCAGCCGATACGGTTCAGGCCTTCAACCAGGGCATCGCGACGGATCTGGTATTCTTTGGCGATGGCGTCGACCGCTGGTTCGCAGTTTCGCATGGCGATGATCGCGGCGATTTGAACCGCTTGGAAGATCCCGTAGTCGTAGTAACCCTTGATGGTTGCCAGAGCCCGGACCATTTCCCGATTTCCTGAGCAGAAACCGATACGCCAGCCAGCCATGCTGAAGCCCTTGCTCATCGTCGTCATTTCGACGCCGACATCAATGGCGCCTGGAGACGCCAGGAAGCTGGGGGCTTGGTATCCGTCGAAGCAGATATCCGCATACGCGAAGTCGCTGATCACGAGGAACTTGTAGCGTTTGGCCAGCACAACCAGCTCATCGAAGAACTTCTGTTCGATGCAGGTTCCCGAAGGGTTATGCGGGAAGTTCGCCACGACGAGCTTCGGCTTCGGATAGAGATGCTCGCATGTGTAAGCGACGTTTCGCAGGAATTCGGACGGATCGCGCACATCCAGAGCAATCACGTTGCCCGAGGCGAGCATCACTGAATACGCGTGAATCGGGAAGGTGGGAGCCGGGACAATCGCCGTATCGCCAGGTCCCATCAGCGCCAGACACATATGGCTGAATGCTTCCTTGGATCCCAGACAGGCGATGACTTCGTCGTCACCGTTCAGTTTCACGCCGTATTTGCGGTCATACCGCTTGGCAACTTCACGTCGCAGGCTGGCGATCCCGTTCGCGACAGAATAGCGGTGATTCTTCGGGTCAAGAATCGCCTCTTTCAGTTTGTCGGTGATTTGAGTATCTGGCGCATCGGTTGGATTTCCCATCCCCAGATCGATCACATCGACCCCAGCAACACGCTGCTGGTACTTCAACTTGTTGATTTTTCCGAACAAATAGGGTGGCAACCGCTTCAAGCGATCCGCCACAGGGATCGTAAACGGATTGTCGGCAAATGGAATTTCGGATTCGTTACGCATGTGCGTGTCTCGTTAGCTCGTCGTAAGGGGACTGTCCGGAGTCATTCCGGAATGATTCAGGGACGCCTGTATCGTACCAGACCACGAATATCGTCGAAAGTTCGGTGAAATCTCGATCTACGGCAATCCCTGTTTTCAGAAATTCGGTCTACTGTTCGGCGCGGGTCTCCTGACCCCGCCGAATCGACCGACCGAAGGTCTCCTCTTTAGTGAAAGCAAGACGGCGGGCAGAACGATGTGGGGCAGAATAATGAAGAAACAGGATTGAATGTTGATAGCGCGAGGCGCCCGCCGGCTCCCGCCCCACCCTCGAAAAATCGACCGCAGGTCTTCCTCTGTTCGGCGCGGGTCTCCTGACCCCGCCGAAACGACCGACCGTAGGTCTCCCTGCCTTTTGTATTTCTCCCCAACCCCCAAAGAGCTCCTTAGCCCAACCCAAAGAAAGCAGCACGGCACGTCGCTGGTTCGAGGAGCGACGTGCCGTGGGAGATCTGCTGAATCAACAGACCGTCAGGAATCGTCAGTTACGATTGGTCCGGGCTGGTGCGGTGGTGGTTGCCGGGGCTGCGGCAGGCCGGGCCGCAGGACGAGCCTGCTGGGCACTGGCTGGCTGAACAGCATTGGTCGCTGCACCCTGAGCACTGGCCTGGACAGGTCCGCGAGTTGCCGGGGCACTCGCATAAATGTTCTCAACCGGGGTTCTGGCCTTGATGTCTTCGAAGACCTTGGCGACCGCCTGCTGAGTCTTGGCTTCCTTGAGTTCGTCGTACAGCGTGTCACGCACTTCTTCGATATCGGTGACGACCGGCTCTGTCCGACCTTCGCACTTCAGAATCACGAGTCGATTATCAGCGATCTGAATCAGTGGCGAGATTTCTCCCTCTTTCAGCTTGAACGCTTCTTTTTCGACAGCGTCATTGGTCGCGTTTCGTGGGATGGGCGGCACCATTCCACCGAGTGCCCGGCTGTTGGGATCAATCGAATTTTCCTGTGCAAGCTTGTCGAAGTTGTCTGGATCGCTCTTCGCCTTTTTCCAGAGTGCATCGTGCTGGCGTGTGTTACCACTCAGAACAATCACGCGAGCTTTAACCCGTGGTCCGTAATTACGAACGAACGCCTTCTGCATTTCTTCTTCGCTGATTTCAACGGTTTCACCCGCCAGTTTCCGCAGGGCCAGCATCGGCCAGATCACGCTGCGGCGATATTGAGCTTCGGTGATATTTCGTTCCGACTGCAACATGCTCATGTAGGCACCCGCATCCAGCTTGAATCGACCGGCGATCCGCTGGATTTCCTGGGTGACTTCCAGCTCAGAAACGGTGATGTTCTGAGCTTCGCAAGCCTTGGTGATGATCGTGCGATGAATCAGGTCATCCAGCACTTCACGTCCGTACCGCGACACACATTCGTCAGCGACCGCTTCAAATGTGATGACTTCGTTACCAACTTTGGCCATCATTCGCTGAGGATTACTCACGCGAGCGGTTCCAGCGGGTCCATTGGTGGCCGCTTGACCAGCCGGAGCCCGGAAGTACTGCATCAGGATTCCACCAGCGATCACCGCTGTGGCGGCTCCACCGAAGATCCAGAACATACGTTGTCTTGGTTTGGCGGCGTTATTCGCCGTGGGGTGCGTCCCTGCACTCATGACTGTGTTTCTCCGAACCGGATTTCTGAACCGAACCGCGACCATACCCGACCTGGGCAGCCGCCCACGACGTCTGCGCGGGTTTTAGGAATCGGCAGAAACTGCGTCAAGAGGGATTTGCACGGAATCGAACAGAGTCGTGTTCGGCAATTGCTGCTGTTCGGAGGACCAGGTGCTGGGACACGAAGAACACAGACGACACGGAAATTTAGGCGAAGTGACGCACATGCACGTTGGAGTTTCTGGCTGCATTCATTTTAAGATCTCTGCCGCCGTGAATTCTCGTGGCTGCTGAAGATTTACCCCTTCATCAATCGAAACCGTAAATTGTTGATCGAGGACTCCGGCTGATTCATGCCAGATCACAAGGTGATGCTTTCCGACCGGCAGGTTGCCGATCTCGTAGTTTCCGGTGGAGTCCGTGATCGCAGCATAGGGATGGTCCAGTATCACCCAGTAGGCGGACATCCAGTCATGAATGTCGCTGATGACTTTAACTGGCAGTTTCTCTGAATGCGACTGTATCGGCAATCGCATACCCGCGTCACCTGGTCCGTCCAAGACAACGTTGACCTCCATGTTCTTTTTGGATTGACTATGAATGCTATGGATCACCGGATCACTGGAGACGACTCGGATCGCCTGGTCTGTGCGGACGAGCGCGACATGCGGCGCGAAACGGCAGTTCTTTAGGTTAAACACGACTTCTTCCTGCGTGCTCCGGACACCATTGGGATGAACGGCAGACGGCTTTTTTAGCATAAAAATCACGACATTGGCGATGCCTTTCGTCCCTGGATCGACCAGGAGTGCTTCGCTGGGAATATCCTGAGCGGCACTAAACGACGCGTCCTTGACCTTTGAGTCACCTGCGCAAACGACGGGGGGAATTTTCGGAATCTCGCCTGCGAGCAGAATCTGACCTTTCAATGTCCCCCACTTGCCGACGGCCGACGGCATGGAACTTTTCTCGATGTTTGAATTCGAACGTGGCGCCTCGGCAATGCTTTTCGGTTCATCGGACTGTGAACGGAAGCAGATCGCCGCCCAAGCGCAGGCCAGCGATGTGAGAGTGACGGCACTCAATGCGACCGCCGCGCGGTTCATCCTCAGTGGACTCGGAGCAGATGCAGCGGCATTGGCGCCACCGTCATCTGGGTGTGGCCCCATGGGGTCTTGCGGCATTTATGGCTCTCGATCCAGATCACTACTATTTCGAGCAAGGGAAAAAGGTTGATTGGAGGCAGTTCGGCCGAATGAAGCGCCTCAAAGTCGTGCGATCGGTACGACCACTTGTCGGCGCCCCTCAAATCCAGATGACTCCAGTTCAAAAACGATTTCTGAAGTCTGCCACACGAATTCTATCGGGTTCAACAGGAGTTCGTATTCACATTCGTCGCGTTCTTGAACGTCGAGTTCTGTCGCTCCCAGTCGAACTCCACTGGGAAGCCTTACGGAGACAACCCGAAACAACGGCGGTCCTTTGAGTTGAACTGTCTGCGTTTTCGCTGAGTCCTTGACAATAATTGCACGAGGAGTTATGCGAATTCGATTGATCTGTCGCCAAGTCACTGGAATCGCGATGGAATTCTCACCGTCAGTCGCCGAAATGCTGCCGGATTCGTTATCACCTGCGCCAGTACCGCGGTATTCGACGGTAACCGTTGTGTCAATTCTATAGAGCTTCTCGGCCATCAATTCAACGACCTGCGATTTGCTTGTGAAATGAATCTCGCTTTGTGTCGTACCAAGATTGATCTGCCGCCTCGCGGTATCTTTGGAGTGGCCGAATTGTCGAACGATAAATTGCGCACTCGGAACACCCCGCCGATCAACGGGCCCCAATTCAACTCTTGTGGGTATCGCTTCGATTGCGGGATAGCAATCCCCGCAGATCGACACCGTGTGTTCCTCAATCTTCCCGTGGCCGATCGATCTGGCAATCGTCGCATGTAAACGCTGGTGCGACCGAATTGACGACCATTTGCCATTGATTGTTACTGCCGCTCCGTTGTCCCATGTTCCCGCAATTGGTTCGACGCTGACGTCGATGCAGGTGCAAGACCTGCTGATTACACGGGGCACCGCGACATCGCCGACAAACGGAAGTTGGAACTCCGCCTTGGCTTCGGCACCTCCCCGTGGAATGATGATCGCTCCGCAATCCTTGTTAAAAGTCGATTCATTGACGGCACCAACGACCGTCGCTGGACTGTTCTCGCCACGTTGCTCTGATTCGGTCCGTGACAGGAAGATCGCACTCGCCAAGAGTAACATGGCTATCAAGAGTGCTGTCATCACTGCACTTCGCTGGCCATTCGGACTCATTCATCCCCCACGAGTCCGTCGACGATTGATCGCAATCGCCACGAACACCACCAAGACGAGATTGATCAGTAGAAGGACAAGACGCCCTTGCCCTTTTCTTAACTCGGTCGAAGGTGTCGCGCCGGGATTGTTCGTGATTTTTTCACCTAGGGCGACAATCTCCTCTGACTTGAAATCGTCTGGATCTAAGATGATGTCGTCGCCTTCGCGATTCAATTTCCGTTTCGCCCCGTGGATTTGAGCGAAGGCGTTTACTCGGATTTTGAAATCATCGTCAATCGGTTCGCGCAGTTCATCGAATTCCAATTCTTGCGCCATGACCTGCTTCGGAGCGTTGTCGGCAGCCTTTTGGCTCATTGAAATTGTATATCGCAATGTCCGCCTTGGCACCGATCCTCCGGTACACGCTTGAAAATCCGCAAAAACAATGGCTGAGTGAACTAGTGACTTGCCATCCACTTGAAGGAATGAACTCACCTCAGACACGACCGGCGTATCAAGGCCTGTGAAAAACTTGACGCGTTTCCGCCATTCGCGCCCGTTGACCTCATACACAAAGTCGAATCCCTGGTGACTCTCGTCAAATAGCACGTAGTTCACTTCGCGAGGCTTCACGACCCGATGATCTACAGCAGTGAGCACAGGGTCCAAAAGACGGTTCATTACACCCCCGGGCGTGAGCGGCGTTGCCGTCAGCGAATGTTCCGGGCTGGCGCACCATCGCGGCAAATCGAGGCTATCGCGCTGGTGGATGGCGACCGTGTTGCCTTGAGAACTCTTGACGGCCGCTGTGGCATCTGCCGTCCAAGATGGCACATGGTGAATGACGACGTCTTCGTTGCGAACGGACGGTACTGGCCAATGCGTGACTTCGATTTTCTGCCGTGCCCCTGACCCGGTCGCCGGCTTAACGGTCGGGGCGACATTGTACAACATGTCAAATCGAACTCGCCGAGCATCCTTTGCCATAAAGCCTGTTGCAATCGCCGTACTTCCCGCAACCGGCGTACCTTCCGTCGCCCTGGCAGCATCGCTTTGATTTGAGTAGCTGACGTACCGCAACTGGAATCGGCCTGCAAACGCGACCTCATCGGACCACTGCTGAATCGCGGCTGCAAAGATCTTTCGGCGGCTTTCCGTTTGCTCAACTGGTCCGTCGGGGGTCTGAGGCAGTGGCTGCAGGGGAGTTGCAGACATCAACATGCAAATGGCAGCCAGAGAACTCATAGAACGCGCCTCCCTTCAGTCAGATCGGAGTGTTTATGGCGTTAACGTACTTGAGCAAGGAGTTGCCATGGTGGCGGTAGGGGGACATCCATTCGTTGTTGCGCAAAAAAACGGATCCAAACTCCAGTAAGTCATCCTGCACATCAATGGTGCAGCGTTATTTTGGCTAACGCATCGACTGCCGACAGTATCTACGCATTGTGACACGGGGGTTATGATTTGCGCCTGAGTCACATAGGGACTGGTAATCGTCGGAAAGGCGCACCCAATTGGCGCCGGCATGCAGCCATTCCAAATCGTGCAACGGCCGGTTGCCGCGACGCACGAGCTCGTGCCGCATTCGCTGTTGAAAAGAATGCAAGCCATGTCTTGCTCGGTTGTGGTCGTTGGCGGGCCGCTTTGCGCGCTGGCTTCAGTTAACGAAAAAACTTCAGCGACTACCAACGCGATGAGCGAAACAGTCGCAATTGCAGTTGTGTATTGGATGCTTCTCATTATTTTCCTTCTGCTTACGAGGAATAAGTCAACTTTAACAACGCGTCGAGAATCCAGGCGCAACACTACGCTCCGCGTAAACACATGAAACGCTGCAGACATTGGCAAGATGCTGGCAGGAACGTCACGCGAACCGCTAAGATTGTACTATTTTCGCTAGAATGCATCGCGTCATTTTGCAAGCGTGCCAAACCTAAGACGGTTTGTCAATTGCATTTTTGTTCATTGTCCGGGTTTTGCAATGGAGCAAGTCAGTACGCAGATGCCTTGGAAAGAGTCGACCCAGGAACTACCGACTCGTGCAAAATGTCCAGAATTGCAGTCACTTGCGACTGGATGGTGGAATCACGTACCAGTTGTGAGCGCGTCTGAGGATCTTGTTACTGCCAGAATCTTTACTTCTTTTGCAGGTGCTTGTCGAACCAGTCGGCAAATGTGACGTAGTCCTTGTCCATCCCTCCCCAGCCGTGAGCGGCTCCTGGTTTCACGATCAGTTCGCAGGGAACCTTGGCCTGCTTCATTTTTTCAATGATGATTTCGGCCTGCTGAATCGGCACGAGTTTGTCGGCGTCACCATGGATGATCAACGACGGGGGATCGTCTTCGGTCACAAGATTGACAGGGGAAATCATCTTGCCGATCGCCAGGATCCGTTCTTCATCGGTAATTGAAACGAACGCTCGGATCTTGGGATCGAGTTCCCGGAAATCGAAAGGAGCTCGGAAGGCCGCCAGGATGCCGCGCCCCATCGCATTCTCACCCGGTTTACCATAGTTCAAAAAGTCGGTCGGTGGATAGAAACAGGCGACGGCCTGAACGCGACTCGAGAACTTTTCGACCGGATCTTTGGCATCAGCCTTGCCCGCAGTCCCGGCTGTTCCCTGCATCAACGAAAGATGTCCGCCAGCCGAACCACCCGTTATGCCAATCCGATCAGGATCAATCTTATAGGTCTCGGCCTTGCTGCGAATGAACCGGACCGACCGATGCATATCCTCCAGAACTTCCGGGATCGTGTACTTCGGATTGCTGCCGTGGACGACCGCAAACACGGTGTAACCGCGATTCAGGTACTCGCGAATCGGTCCTGGGTTGATTGCTTCATGTGCGGAAAACCAGCCACCGCTCACCACCCAGATAATCGCGGCGCCATTCGCCTTTTCGTTCGGAGTGAAGACATCCAGCGTCAGGGCTGTTCCGTACTTACGGCCATAGATGACATCTTCCGTACGAGTGAACGGTACATCCGCCGCCCATCCAATGCCTGACATCGCTGCCGCGACGACGGCCACTAAAGAGAATTTCAACCAGGTGGTCATTGTCATGGGGCTGCTCCTTCAGGAATGCGATCTCAATTTGACGCGAAAGTAGACCTCGTGATCTACCGGTCGAACCGGAAAGTCTCGGCAACTCCCCGCACGATTTCAATCAACAATCACTATTGTGTGATACCGGACGGGTTCGAAATCGCGTAAAGTGATGGGCAGTATCAAGCTGCCGGCTTATCGGAATCAGATTTCATGTATCAGCTCAGGCCATCCCTGCGACAAACGCTGTTCGGCGCGGGTCTCCCGACCGCAGTAGTAATCGGCGCGGGTCTCCCGACCCCGCCGAAACCCGCGACCGAAGGTCTCCTCTTCAATTTGCGTTCAACGTCGAACATCGTACGCATCGCTCTGCTGCTCGCGCTGACCTGCCACACGGTTCGTGCCGCCGATCCCGAAGAAATCCAGTTCTTTCGCGACAAGATCGAACCCGTCTTGAAGTCCGAATGTTTTCGCTGTCATTCGAGAACCGCCAAAGAAGTACAAGGGGGATTACTGCTCGATTCCCGAGTTGCCGCGACGCGTGGCGGCGAGTCCGGTCCGGCAGTCGTTCCCGGCAAGTTGCGTGAAAGCCTGTTGATTCAGGCCCTGCGACACGAAAACGGCCTTAAGATGCCTCAGGGAAAGCCGAAACTCACCGACGCCACGATCGCCGACTTCGAACGCTGGATCGAAAAGGGGGCCGCCGACCCTCGCGAGGACGAAGCCCCGATCGTCGACTCGGTTGGCATTGAGGCTGCTCGTTCTCATTGGGCTTTTCAACCGCTTCGTTCTGGAACGATCACTGCGGTCCAGCAATCCAGTTGGGCTCGTTCCCCTGTCGACCTGTTCATTCTGGCCAAACTGAATGAGCATCACTTGTCACCGGCTGATCCAGCCAGTCGAGGCGAACTTATTCGACGAGTGACATTCGATTTGACGGGGCTTCCTCCTGACCCCGCTGATGTGGCTGATTTTATTGACGACTCAGCCCCGGACGCCTACGAACGAGTTGTCGATCGACTGCTGGCAAGCGTCAGATACGGCGAGCGATGGGCTCAACACTGGCTCGATGTCGTTCGCTTCGCTGAGACCGAAGGGTACGAATACGACCGAACGGTTCCCGATGCCTGGCGGTTTCGTGATTACGTGATCGAATCACTCAATCGCGACAAATCATTCGATCGATTCCTGATAGAGCAACTTGCCGGTGACGAGATTGAACCCGAGAACCCTGAATGCCTGACGGCTTCGATTTTTCACCGGCTGGGGCCGGTCCGTCGTAACGCCGGAAACCCTGAAATTGCACTCAGCCGCAATGAAGTTCTGACGGAACGGACAGATATTGTGGGGGCTGCGTTCCTCGGCCTGACGGTGGGTTGTGCCCGCTGCCACAATCACAAGCTGGAACCAATCACCCAGAAGGACTACTACCGCCTGCAGGCGTACATGGCAGGTACCGACGAGTACAACATTCTGCTGGCCAGCGAAGAGACTCAAAAAGCGGCAAGCCGAAACTCAGCGGATCAAGGATCAGATTGCCACACTTCAAAAGCAGGCCCGTCTTCTGACAGGGCCTGAAAAAGATCGATTGACGGAAAAGATTGAGGCCCTCGAAGATCAGTTACCCGCCCCTCTGGCGACGATCCCGTCGACGCGGAATGATTTTCAAAAGCGGACACCGATCCATGTCCTGCGGCGCGGTGTCTGGGAGCATAAAGGGGAACTGGTCGGTCCACGTCCGCTCAGCGTGCTCGTATCTAACGATCTTCCCGAACTGACTCCATCGACGACAGACTCGCGTACACAACTGGCCAGCTGGCTCAATCGGACGGATCGACCGCTGGTTCAGCGTGTCCTCGTCAATCGAATCTGGCAGCAGCATTTTGGTGTTGGACTGGTGAAGACGGCGAACGACTTCGGGTTGAAGGGAGAACGACCGAGTCACCCCGAACTGCTGGAATGGTTGACGGCTCGTTTTCTGCAAGGCGGCCTGCACTGGAAGCCATTGCATCGACTGCTGGTTGAAAGCAGTACCTATCGGCAATCCAGTCGTGGCCGAAACTCGGTCAGTGATCAAATCGATCCGGAAAATCGCCTTCTATCGCGATTCCAGCGTCGTCGGCTGTCGGCGGAGGAAGTTCGCGATGCGATGCTGGCCGTTTCAGGACGATTAAGATTGAAGCAGGGTGGACCAAGTGTCGTCGTTCCCGTGGATGAAGAACTGGTGGCACTGTTGTACAAGCCGTCTCAATGGCAGGTAACGAAAGATACCAGCGAGCATGATCGACGGTCGATTTACCTGATGGCCAAACGGAACCTGCGACTGCCGTTTATGGAGAACCTGGACGCACCAACACTGCAAAACAGTTGCGCCAGACGCGATTCCAGCACGCATGCCCCGCAGGCTCTGGAACTGCTCAATGGCAGCCTGTCAAACAGCATTGCCGCATCGTTTGCGTCGCGTCTGTCTCACACGGCAGATGGCGATTCTTCGCGAATTGTGGAACTAGCTTTTCAATCGGCACTGGGGCGTTTGCCATCAGACAGCGAGCGCCATCGATCACTCGAATTCCTCCGCGATCAGCCACTCAGCGAATTTGCTTTGGCAATCTTCAACTTGAATGAGTTCCTGTATGTTCCCTGAGGGCCGTCCCCTCAACCTAATGCGAGCTACCGCTCGAGAACTGCAACCGCCGCTCCCGTTGGTCGGTCATCCATGCTCGCAAATGACGATCATCACAAGATGAAAGAATCTGATATGCCCACTCACCACAAATTGACTCGCACGCGGCGCGAGTTTGTTCGCGATGCCTGTTGCGGGTTTGGTGGCCTGGCGTTGGCGTCGTTACTGCATGAGGAAAAAGTCCGTGCGGCGGACAATCCGCTGGCGGCACGCGCAGCACACCTGCCCGCAAAAGCGAAGTCCATCATCTTCCTGTTTATGGCTGGCGGACCGAGTCATATCGAAACATTCGATCCGAAGCCACTGCTCAACAAACTGAGTGGTCAGGTTCGGCCGGCGGAGTTTGGTGAAGCGAAGTATCAGTTCATCCAGCGTGATGCACGTTTGATGGGAACTCGGCGGACGTTTCGCAAGTATGGCGAAAGCGGTATCGAGGTTTCCGATCTGTTTCCGAACGTCGCCACCTGTATCGACGACATTGCAGTGCTACGAGGCTGTCAGGGGGACATGGTCGTTCACTCGGCAGCTCAATACGAACTCTTTTCCGGCCGGACCGTTCCTGGCTTTCCTAGCATGGGTTCCTGGATGCTGTACGGACTGGGGGCAGAAACTCAATCGCTTCCTGCTTATGTGGTGATGCCTGATCCCAAGGGGGCGTTGGAGGCGTGCCAGCCGATGTATATGCAGGGCTTTTTACCCGCGATGTACCAGCCCACGATGTTTCGCCCCGGTCGGCGTCCGGTCTTGAATCTCGATCTGCCAGCCGGGATTGAACCAAGTCAACGTCGTCGGACGCTGCAATTCATTCGCGACTTGAACCAGGAGACGCTTGATCCCACCGATGCGGAATTTCATGCCCGGATCAATGCCTACGATGTCGCATTCCGCATGCAGTCCGAGGCTCCCGAAGTGTTGGATCTGTCGAAGGAGCCTCAGGAGACACTCGACCTGTACGGGATCGGGAAGGAACCGACACACGATTACGGCCGCCGCTGCCTGTTGGCCCGCAAGCTGATCGAAAACGGTGTCCGGTTTGCGTGTGTTGTCTCAGGGGGCGGGGCGGGGAACCTGCAATGGGACGCTTACGGCGACATTGAAGAAAATCACCTGCGAAAGGCTGCTGAAACCGATCAGCCGATTGCC
>JBAWWJ010000187.1:0-16968 GCA_037146815.1 Planctomycetota bacterium | reverse complement strand
CCGCGCCGGCCCACCATCAATTCTCGACGTTTCCTGATGGTGGGCCGGCGCTCGATGCGAACTGGTCCCACCCTACATTGAAAAAACCGATTATCCTGCGTGCCTGCTGCAATGTCAGCTCAGCAGCGTCTGCAGAGGACAGGCGACGGATTCTGCCAGACGCTGGGTGTTGTAGCCACCCTCCAGGCAACTGACGAGTCGACCTTTGCAGTGCGTCTGTGCGACCTGACGGACGAGTTTCGTCAGGGTTTCGAAATCCTCGGTTTGCAGTCCCAGTGACCCGATTGGGTCTTCC
This sequence comes from Planctomycetota bacterium, assembly GCA_037146815.1. GTDB lineage: Bacteria > Planctomycetota > Planctomycetia > Planctomycetales > Planctomycetaceae > Schlesneria. Next base: position 16,673 of record JBAWWJ010000187.1, on the reverse strand, counting down.
GCATGGGCATCGAAACCCGCACTGATCAGAATCAGTTCGGGTTTACATTTCGTTGCAGCGTCAGTCAGCAACGATTCGAACTGAGTCAGATAATCTTTGCGAGACGTTCCAAAGGCGACGGGAAGATTGAACTTGGTTCCAAGACCTTTGCCACTGCCAGTCTCTTCTTTCTTTCCTGTTCCAGGGTAGAAAGGCGATCGATGAGCCGACAGAAACCAGACATCGTCGCGTTCGTAGAAGATGTCCTGCGTTCCATTGCCGTGGTGAACATCCCAGTCAATCACCAGAACCCGCTCTAGCTTGTGTTGCTTGATCGCATGATCTGCGGCGAGGGCAATGTTGTTGAAAAGACAGAAGCCCATGGCATCGTGGACCAGTGCGTGGTGTCCAGGAGGTCTGATCAAACAGAGTGCGGACTTTTCCGGTCCTTTCATGACCGCATCGACGGCAGCAAGACTTGTCCCCGCTGCTCGCCGGGCCACTTCATACGACTTGCGAGACAGAAACGTGTCCTGCTCAATCCATCCCCCACCAGCATTAGCGAACTCGGCAACGCGGGCGACGTACATCGCTCCGTGAATGCGGGAAATCTCTTCGACAGATGCAGTGCGAGTCTCAGCGGGGGTGCACTTCGCTGCCAGGCCTGTTCGTGCCAGTTCAGCGGTGATTGCCTTCAGTCGTTCTGGGCGCTCGCGATGGGTCCCGGTTTCATGTTCCAGAAATCGGTCGTCCGTATAAAGAACCGTCATCCGCACACCTCTGTCAATAACCGTTCCCGCTGGCGTGACTCAGGGAATGTACCACGGGTCATAAACCATGAATTCTGACTGACAACAGCAGTTTGAACTGGGGGTGACGGGTTTCGGACGCGTGGGAGTCGGGGGTTGCGGCGACTTCATTCGCGATGGTTCGGATTTGACGATGGCCGGTGGGGCCGGTTTGGCATTCACTTCGATCACAGCCCGGAATTCAGCTGAAGCAGGTTCCGTGGCAGCAACCTGAAGATTACAGATCGCCTGGCCACTTTTCTGGGCCACAACTCGTAGAACCGTTCGTTCGGTTCCCTTAACAGGCAACGTATTGATGGTGTATTCGACCTCGTCTCCCTGTCGATGCTTCAGTTGCTCGGGAAGTTGTGCGACAACGCGCACGCGGTGCAGTGGCACATCGCCTGTATTCCGGACGACGATTGCAATCTCGACAACATCATCGACTCTGACGCGTGGCAGCGATTGAACATCAAACGACAGTTTGGGGTGTACGACGGGGACAGCAGCCGGGACGGGTTCCGGAACAGGCTCGGGCTGACGGATCGGCTCAAAAGCAGGTTCGGGTTCGATTGGTGGTTCGCGAACAGGGATCGGCTCGGGGGCAATACTCGGCATTGGCTGTTCACCGACCGGCGCAACGATCTCGGTGAGAGCTCCCACCGCTGCCATCGCAGTGACAATTGCGGAATGAGTGCGGCGACCCAGCGAATCGGCGCGCCAGACCAATTCCAGTTGACTGCTCTTACCGGGTTCAAGCCGTTGGACTTTGCGTTCCAGAGAATTGTCAAATTGATCGACTCGTGCTGGAGGAATCGCGTCGGTGATCGTCTCGAGGGTGGCCAAAGGTTCGCGCACGTAAATCAGCGGAATTTCCCTCGCGCCATTGTTGTGGAGCAATACGGACGAATGATTGGCACGGCCGGCAACCGCTGATTCCGGGGCGCGAATCTCAAGCCCCAGCGCCACCTCAGCAAACGAGGGTGCGGGATTCACCCTGAGGTCTCGGTCCAGATCGTCAACAACCGGTGTGGTATCCTCTTCGGGACCCATCCGTTCGGCGTAGGATTCAACGGGGCGTTCGGGTTGAACCTGATTCGGATCAACCTGTGCCCACGGCGAAAACTCGTCCAGTAAGGGATTTCGCCGTTTTGGCTGCGTGAGAGATTCGGGAAATTCGCTATACACAGAGACCGAGGCAAGTCGGGAACCTGGTGGGAATTCGCCTGTTGGTGGCAGAAATTCCCGGAGCATCACCATCTGGAACGACAAGTCGGGATGGCGATGATCAACCACAGGTGGAAGCTCGTCCCATTGTGGATCCGGAACGGGAATGATACGTCGACCGGGCCGTCGGGCAGGTTCGTAGTCACACTCTGGCCCCTGAGCCCATTCCGCCTGTACGACCAGTTCCGGCTCGCGTGAACGGAGCGCAGCAGTTCGCACCGTACGACTGCTGAAACCCGCTTCTCGCACGAGTCGTCCGTCAACAAGGCGTTTGGGAACTTCTGCAACTCGCGGGGCACCCAAATCAAGTGTCACATCCGCATCAGCGATTGCAGAATTCACTGTCGATTGTTTGCGAACTGGAGGGAGGAACCGTGAACGGAACCCGGTCTTGCGAGGGGGTTCTGCAGCTACGAACGAGGGGCCAGCATCGAAATCGTTAAGAACGATATCGGATGTTCGATAGCGATTATGCTTGGGCGGTCTGTGATCCACAAAAAAGTGGGCGACACGCCATTTGTCCTGTGCGGCCCAGTCTCCGGCATCCTCAAGATGTTCCCGTGTGGCAGGGATTACCTTTCCACGACGATTGGCGAGTTCTTTCAGGGTTGGGTCATGGGTCGCAACGTAGTTGAAGAAAAGCAAGCCTGTGAGGAGGAATGCCAGCACCCCCGTGGCGGTGACGAGGTACCACGCCGGTGAACGGCTCAGGCCGATCCAAAACCGGGCGGCAGTCTGGTCGACCCATTTGAGCAGGCGAGCCAGTTCCATTCCGATATCCCGGAAGGGAAACGGTAATTCGCGCAAGATCAAAGCCCAAAGCCGAGACCGCACGTTGAAGCCTTCCCATGGCTGGCTGGTCATGCATCCCGCGACCAGCATCGAGTCCGTTCAACTCCGGTTTCTCGACACGCCGCGTGCCATCCCGGAGATTTCCACCACAGCTTGTAATACTAACAAGATTTCCTAAGTCAGGGAAAGGGAAGTTTTTGGGCCGAGTCAAGAAAATTGAAAACAGCCGATTTCAGGGCATTGGCCTGCTCAATCCAGTCCGTATGTGACGAACGGATTTTCACACGGATTGCCAAATGCAACATGCAGTCGACGATGTTCTGGTTCAGCGATCAGGGCGACGACCGTTTTTCCCTGTCTATCCAGCATCGGACCGTCAGGTCCGTGGTGCGGATGGCGACAAACACTGACGGGATGGCCTTCGTGATCCGAAAGAAAGCCCTGAACATCATTCAGGCTGATCGAACCGAATTTTTCGCCAATCAGTTTCCGCATCCGATTCAGCCGTGGAAACGAATCCGCCGGGCTGAACTGCCAGTTTTCGTCGCAAGCATGTTCCTGGCAGAGATAGTGATTCGTGTGAACCTGAAATTGAGGATTACCACCGGGGTAACGCGGTCCTTCGCTGGTCAATTCAATATCTTCAATCGCCCCTCGGCCGTCCGCCAGCATGTAATTGCCGTTGGAACAGACGCGAAAATCCTTCATCAGCTGCCTGACGCCCGCGATCGAACGCTGTTGAAGAATCAGGCGTTTCAAAGGGTAGTGGGACAACGCGAACCTCCAACCTGGCCCACCTCCCAGTGCGTTGGCGAAGTGCGAAACTCCGTATTCGTTGATGCCGTGATAACCGAGCATTCCGCCGAATGTCCACATCAGAATGGCAGGTTGATTCGCTGGCCGAAGCTTCAAGACGTACCCGAATTCTTCGAGTTCGGGGGGATTGTCGCTGGTCTGGCCGATCAGCGTCGAACGTGTCGTTGTACCCATCGCATCGATGGCGAACGTTGTGCACCCTCCGTCATGTAACTGCCCGAGTTCACCTCGGAGTTGAGCGGCCAGGGCATCTGCCAGCGGCAGTCCAGCACCTTCGGCAAGCCCTTGGGTCTCTGTCAGCAGCTCCGCACATTGTTCCTGAAACAGGGGCTGGAAGCGTAGAGCCCGCAGTCCAAGTTCGACGCGGCTGATCTGCAGGGATCTGGCAAGGAAATCGAGATAACCGTGGATCTGTTGCCGCGCCTGTTCGCCGTGCTGTCGACCGAGTTCACGTGCATCGCCGCTGGCTTCGAATAACGGATAGTGTTGAGGCATACCGGCTCACCTGAATGCAATATGAATCCCTCAACGATGACTCTTGATCGTACAATCGCCAGTTATTCAACAACGACTGTCGCCCGCTTCCAGATGGCATCCCCAGGCTGTTGCTGCGGTGGAATTGAGTGAATTAACTGCACGGGAATACGCTTTCCTGCAAACGGCGTCAGATCGACAACCGCGTCGCGCCATCCATTGGAACTCCCCTGCTCTTCGACCTGTTGTTCCAACAGTCGCTGATTATCAGCACGAATGGTGAGTGTCCAGCGGCGATCCTGCATGTTGCCAAATCGTAATCGCAGCGACGTCTTGCGACCGACGGGAACATCAATGATCTGCATCAGTCGTACTTCCGTCGTCGGGTCAAGCTTTGTGGCCATCACGGACGATTCGCCGCGGACATCTCCCGGCGTGATCTGGAAACGAGGTCCATAGTTTGCCTCGGGGTGCCATCCTGGTAGCGCCAGGGCCAGGTCGATCAATTGGGGGGGCGGAACGTCAGGCCGCCATGCTCCCCATGCGTCATCGGTGATACTTCCTGGAACGAGTGGCGAGGCCGGTGTGAGTTCGACCAACTCTCGCTTCGTTTCTTTCCAGCCTTGCCCTGACAGCGACCACCATTTCCCCCCTGCACTGAACATCGGACCAATCTGACATTCGACGCGTTCGAAGCCGTCAACCTGAGATTGAGCCAGCTCCCGGCCTGTTTCCAGATCCAGCCACACCAGATAGGGACGGGTCCTGTTGGGGGCCAGGGTAACCCGGTGTGCCACCAGAATGGACTTTTCGTCTGCCTGAAACGCTTCCAGGCGATTCTCCAGCGCGCGGGACCAGACAATACGTCCACCATCCGAATGAATGGCAGTCAGGCCTCGTCGGGTATCAACCAGCACGTGATGGCCGACAACAGCTAAGACGCCACGCAGATCGGGAATCGGTTGACTCCAATGCAGGCGGCCTGTCTCCAGATCCATGCAACTGACGTTGCGAACACCCGGCACAGAAACAAACACTCGGTTGCCTCGAACCACGGGGGCTGCAATTCGGAAATCCTCTGCCTGATCGTCGACGGCCCTGGGAAGCCACAAGTGACGCCGCAGCCAATGAATTTCGCCCGAACCATCAAAACAAGCGGAAATCCCCCCCAGGGAACAGACAGCCAGGCGACCAGCAATTGTCAATTGAGCCGCATTCGAACGATCCGTGGAGTCGCGTAATCGGAACAGGGGCTGTGATGAAGTGGCGGCCCCTGTTTCGAAGTCGAACCGAGTTCCCTCAACTTGAACCTGATCTTCATCAACTCTTGAGAGGGTCAGCGCAAACAGGCTGCCATTCCAGAAGACAGCGTCCGACAGCACCTGCAGGTTCGGACGCTGTGACCAGACGACCTGACCATTTTCCACATTCAGGCAGGCCAGTTCTGTCCCACCCTTCCCCAATCTACGAACAAACAAACGATCGCCCGCAACGAGCGGTGTCATGGGGGTGAAGGGCATCGCATGTGCTTCACCCTGTTCACTTCCCAACCCCTGAGCCCATGCCTGCTGCCCACCAGGCAGGTTGTAAGCATTCACTTGCAATCGATTGCTGACATAGATTCGCCGGTCATCAGCAACGGCAGCCAGTTGACGACCGAACGGGTCACCAAACCGGTACTCATAGCGTCCAGGGTTCAAACCCGGTTGACCATCAAACGCGGCTCGCGTTTCGACTTTCAGTGCGGCAGGGGCCAGTGGCAGCACAGCAGCCGCTGCCGGGCGATGGAATCGCCTGACAGGGGATGGTCGGTCAGCCAATGATTTGACGAGTTGATCAAGTTCCTTCGCGGAAATGGTCGCACCACTCAGTTCGATCGAACTTGTCGATCCGGTGGGATTGGGCGTCTGCTTGCCATTCAATGCCAACGCGAGTTGCAATCGCGATTGCAGGCCGTCGCGCTGACGCGGCAGGCAATGCGCCAGTCCGAGTAAAAAATGTTCTTCCGCAGAAGGGAATCGCCCTGCGGAAAGATCGCGATCGCCCAACCATTGATGAGCTTCCGCGGCCGCCTCGGTCCCGAAGAATTGAAGCGTCGCGGATTGGACCCCGCGAACGTTTCCAGACTGAATTGCCTGTCGTACGCGGATCACGCCGAGTGGTCCGAATTTCTCAGTCATCAACTTGGCAAAGTCGGGGTGTAGTTGCATTGCGGCAGCGACCGCAGTTGGCAGGGAAACGAACAATTGTCGGTCGTCCATATCCGGCAGCAATCCCGGACCATCGCTGACGTTGATGGACATCACGATCCGGCAGGCATCCTCGTACGTCTGTCCCGTGAGAGCGGACTGCAGTTCGGCTCGGACGTTGTACGCTTCCTTATTCCATTGCAGGGCGAGCGGATGTCGCCATGTGGGGGGCAGAACCCCCGTCTGACCATCTTCCAATTGCGGTTGATGCTCCACCGCCAGCGATCGGGCCCAGCGGCATTGTCGCGCCAGGATTTCAGACTGGTCCACCGGGACCCAGTCCGGGTGCGGTCCCGCATTCCAGAACGTGAGCGATTGGCTGGTTTGCCACGCGTCAGGCCAGTCGGTCCGATACGCGGTCCTGAGCAATTCACGAAGAGCAGGTCGTTCCCAGGCAAATCGCAACTTGCTGATCGTCCACATCGGTGATCGCAGGATTGCCGGGCGAATTGTCAACAGGGGGTGGGTATCCCCGGCGAGTGCCAGTTGCTCACAAATGGTTTCGTAATGATCCGCAACGGAATGAGCCGAGGCTTCATCCCACGTGTCCATCAACAAGCACGCTTCGTCCATGAGTGCCAGTTTGTGGGCAAGCGAAATATCGGACAGGATCGCAACACCGACCAGTCGTTTCAGAATTGCAGCACCAAATTCGCGAGGTGGTCCCTGCGATAGCGTCGATACTACACAGGCATTCATCCATCGCGCCAAGTCCATACCCGCAGGCGCAGCGTCCGTTGCCCGGTGTGTCCAGCGGATCGGGTCTTTCCAGTCGTCTGCGGTGAATTGTGGAACCATCGCGACAAGTTGCGGGTCCGCCATAGAAGTCAGTCCGACCAGCGAACGAACTTCCAGATGGGCCAATTTCAATGACCGGGCGATTGGCCCGGGCAGGCCATACAGACCAATGCTTCCCACGGCCCCTGGCAAGTCACGCGCCGGATCTTCCGTCAAATGCCCCCACGTTCGCCCGTCGCCACTGACGAGGATCTGGACGGTTCCGAGTCCTGCAACAATCTTGATCCACTGGGATCGAGTATGGTACGGCGGAGGAAATGCGTTGGGGTCAAAATTGGCCTGATCACGCATTTCATTCGGACGCAAAACCCCTACGGTAAGGCGTCCAGACGCATTGTCCTTGAAGAATCCGACACGATGCAGCGGACGGCCGTCAGTATCTCCGAGGAAAATTCCGGTTCCTGGTTCGGCCGAGTCCACTCGGGCAATGACCTCATAGACGCCGCGCTGAGCCAGTGGCAGCACGACTGTACCGTGCTTGTCCCGCGAATCCGTCTTGAAGTCAGCACTTCCATCCACAGCAGGAATCAAATCCGCGGGTGTCTCAGCCGAGGCGGCCCAGGGGAGATCGGCAGCAGGGCCACCAATCACAACCGGATGGCTGTTCTCCGGAATACTGGGCAGCGGTGCCGCTCGATGGATCGAAATACCGCGGAGACGGAATTGTCCTTCGATGAAGACCTCATCCGGTCGACCAGAAAGGGGTGCGGTCATCAATGGGATGCCGCCACGAGCGAGCGTGATGCCGCGATCCTGATATCGAAGATCGAATGTTCCTGTCCCTGCACGAGAATAGGCCCCGTTGTCTGTCGTCAGAAGCCCCCAGCGGATCGGCTTGGGTGACGAGTTCTCGCGGACAATTTCGAACGCAGCCCAAGTAAAGGGTTCCCGGCGAGTATACAGACGGAGTGCAATTCCCGTCGGACCGCGCCACAGGTAAATCGTCAGGTCAGTCACTTCGAACGGCGTCATTCGCAGCAGTGCATCGTCCGGCCACGGAGCACGCAACCTGGCAAATCCTTGAAACCTTGCCACGCGGCGCTGTTGTTGTCCGTACGCGTCCTGCCCCCAGTTGAAGGGCTGGCCATCCACCTGAGTAAACCAGCGCCGGGCTTCTGCTTCTGGCAGTTCATCATGTCCGCTGGATTTGAAGTCGCGCGTGAACTTTGGGCTGCTCGCTGGCCAGGGAGCGATGTCTCGTGCCAAGGACTTCGTCCAGGGTTCAATCACCGCAGGTGTGACATTCTCAGGCTTGGTTCCGTCGGTCCTGGCAATGAGATTGCCTGCACTATCGACCTCACCACCATGACTGGCGACGATGGCAGCGACCGCATCGGCCGGCTCATCATCGGTCACGTCAGTCGATTCATTTTGAGAATTCGCCAGGCTCGATGTTCCCTTCGTGTCGCTTTCGGCAATTTCAATCGGTTGAGGATTTCGACCTCGCCAGAACAACCCCGTCAGTCCACAGGCGACAAGCAGGACCAGGCCTGCTGTCCAGAGCCACATGGGGGATCGTTTTTCAGGTGCACGACGTCGTTCATCGGCGGCTCGTTTGAGGATCGCATCGATATTGAGTTCGACCTGACCGAGGGCACCCGCCAATTGTGATTCAAGGTGCAAGTGTTCGATCAGCGCCTGACGGAGTTCGGGCGATTGCGTCCACTGCGCACGCAGAGCATCGAACTCCTCAATCGAGAATTCACTCGGCGGCTTTTCCTGCAGTAATCGAATCAGTTCCTGGTCGGTCATGTCAGCCCGTCAAGTCGTCAGGGGTTAATGTCAGTTTGGGGAAACTCAAAAAGGGCCATTTCTATCATGTGCCATGGGCCGCTTGTCGCTTGCGACGTTCCAGGCAATCTTTCAAGGCCTGGCGTGCCCGGTGCAGCAGGAGTTTGACGGCCCCTTCGCTGCGGTGCAGTTGCTTGCCAATGTCTGCCAGCTTTCGCTCGCCCCGATATTGCAATTCGATCGCTTCGCGGGCACTCGGCCCCAATCCGTCCATGCAGATTGGCAATTGCCGCATCATATCCTCGTCGTCACTCCACAGAGCATCTGGAGGCATCACGGACTCCAGTTCCAGGCAGAGTTCTGTCCAGGCAATTTCCTTGCGTCGCTTCATTCCCTTGACGTGTTCACGCAGCAGGTTGCGAGCGATTCCCAACAGCCAGGGGCGGACCAGGGCCGTGGAATCAAATCGTGCCTGAGACAGGTAGAACCGGAGAAAGACCTCTTGAGTCATATCGTCAGCGTCCGTTGCCTGAAGCAGGCGTGCTCGCAGGTACCCGAACACGGCGCGCTGATGCTGCTCGATGACGGCTGCAAAAGCCGCTCGATCTCCCTGGCGTAGCTGCTCGATCAGAGTCTGGTCTGCGGACAACAACAAGTTCGCGGTCCAATCAAAGCTCGACGGGGATTGGGAGGGATCAAGGCTGGGAACTCGACTGTCACCTTGACGTGCCGTGATGGCATCGATCAAGAATGAAAGGAGAGTTTTCCGTTTTCGGGTCCGGCGACCCTCTCGTAAGTTGAGGGCAACCGTACGAGGGGATGATGGTACGGTTTGAGCTAACCCAAAAGCAACTGCTGATGCGGCTTGCGTCACTGCGAGTGACGGAATTTCCGCGGCGTGAGAGAAACCAAAGAATCACGGACGCGGTGATGCCTGTGCGCTGCGGGTGAATTCGGCACGGACAACGGGGGATGGCCCCTGTGCTGGGTTCCCGCCGTGAACCAGGATTTCTCCTCGCGCAGCCAATCGGTCACGCAGTCCCGTCCAGACACTGGATTCCGCATCACCGGAAAGCTTTGCGGAGGCCGTAACGGCCTTCGGCTGTATGGAAGAGGTTTCCTGGCCAGCCAGCAACTTCGCCGTCATTAGAAACTGCCAGTCGGCAGCGGTCGAATTCCGGTGTTCAATGGCGATGCCCAGATGGTTGGCTGCTTCGGACCAACGATCGGCTGCGGCAAATGTCAGCCCCAGTTTCCATTCGGTCTCCGCCTTAAGTTCTTCAGGTAGAGATGGTTGGGAGATCACATCACGCAAGACGGCACATGCCTGATGCGAGTACCCCCGCTGAACGTGCACTTTGGCAAGTTCCAGTTTTGCCGACGCCAAGTCCGGCGCGGCTTTCGTAAGTCGAATATACGTCGCGACGGCAGCGTCGAAATCTGCACGAGCCGCCTCGGCTCGTGCTTTTACGAGCAGGGCATCCACTGAATGCGGATCGAGACGAAGTGCACTTTCCGCATGGCGGGCGGCCAGATCGCTTTGGCCGAGTGTCCAATAGATCATTGCCAGTCGCTGGTGAATTCTGGCATCTCGAGGATGCTTTTCGGCAAGTTCGCGGTATTCCAGAAGCGCATCGCGCTGACGGCCGCATTCCCAAAGTGATTCTGCCAGATGCCGTCGAGTTTCCAGATCGTCAGGTCGCTGCCGCACGGCCTCGTTCAGCAGCAGATCTGCCTGATCGGCATAACCTTCGTTCTTCGCCGCTCGAGCCCGCTTGCAATAGGCGTCACAGTTTTCACGGCGTTCGGCAATGTGCTTCCGCACTGTTGAACATCCAGGCAATACCATTCCCGTCAAAACGACGATCCCCGCCCGTACCCAAAACGGAACGGATCGAGATCGTGTTGAATGTGACGTGGATTTTGCCATCGCAGACCACCACTAAGCGAGCGCCAACCGGTGCAGGACGCCGGAACGTATCAGCTTACGATGATTTCGCCTAGAGGAAGCCTGTGGATACAGACACGTGTAATATCCGCCTTAAACAATTACATGAAAGCGGTTTACACTCGATGAAAGACCTGTTTTCCACCTGACAATGCATTCAGTTTTCTCCGAAGCCTGGCTTCACGAAGCCAACCGCATCTTTGTTCACACAAGGACAAAGGCAGCTTAGGTCATCCGCAGCATGAGCCAGGGAGGGCGGCGTCATGACTTTACGTTGTTGTGTGGCAAATCAGACTTGGTAGTGACGCATCGCAGGTCGTTCATGGAATATTCGGCGGGGACGCGATCGTTCGTGCCAGAATTGGAATTTCTGGATAATCACGTGCATCTTGTCAGACTCTCGTGTAATAATCTTAATGCTGGGTGGTCTGGGAAGGGTTTTCCGGATCACTGATTGCGAGTTAATCCAACACAATGACCACACACGCTCCGATCGTAGGGATTCGTCCGATCGCTCACAGGAACCACCGCATGAAATTCATCGTAAGTCGAGTTGCCATCTGGGTGTTGCTGGTCGTCACGGCCACGCCCGCTTTTGCTCAACAACCGGCTGCCGCAACTCCGTCGAAGTTTGAGCAACTGACGACTGGAACGAAAAAGGTCGAGGGGTTGTGGACGGCCTATTTTAAAGACCAGCAGATTCTCGTCGACCTGAAGCAGCAGCAACTCGGACAAGACTACCTGATGCTGAGTTCGATCGCCCGTGGCGTCAGTCAGGGGTTGGTGATCGGCGGTATCATGTGGGGCGATGAAGTTCTGTGGTCGTTTCGTAAAGTTGGCGACAAGATCCATGTCCTTCGCCGAAATGTGAAGTTCAAGGCGAAACCGGGGACACCGGAAGCCAGTGCTGTTCGCGTTGCCTATAGCGACAGCGTGATGTATGCCCTGCCGGTTCTGACAGAAACCAACGGTGGATTCCTGGTCGATATGACTCGGATCTTTCTGAGCGATGACGAACAGATTGGCCGAATGCTGGGGGCTAGTTTTTCATTCGACCGAACGACCGTTGGAAATGTCAAAGCGTTTAAGCAAAACATTGAATTTGATGTCAACGCCGTCTACACCAGCATGAGCGACGCGGACAGCGTTCCTGATTCGCGTGGCATGCCCGTCACCGTGCACTACAGCGTCAGCCAGTTGCCGACGACGGGATATCGACCTCGCAAGGCTGATGACCGCGTTGGTTACTTCCTGACCGTGACAAAGGACTTCACCGACTCCACGGACGATCAGAACTTTGTTCGTTATGTCAATCGGTGGGATCTGCAGAAGCTTGATCCCGCCGCAAAGTTGTCGCCTCCCAAAAATCCAATTATTTTCCACATGGAAAAGTCGGTCCCAGTGAATCTGCGGCCGATCATTCGTGCGGGGATTGAAGAATGGAACAAGGCGTTCGAAAAACTCGGCTTTGACAACGCGATCGAAGCCCGTCAGCAGCGAGACGACGATACGTGGGACCCGGAAGATGTAAATTACAACACGTTCCGCTGGATCACCGCTGAAGTTGGTTTCGCGATGGGACCTTCGCGAACGAATCCGTTGACTGGTCAGATTCTGGATGCCGACATCATTTTCGATGCCAGCTTTCTGCGTCACTGGAAACAGGAATACGAAAACTTCACTCCGGCAGCGGTTGCCAATCTGATGGGGGACAGCAATGTGACTCCGGCCGATTCGCTGCCACTTCTGGCTGGAAATCGTGGACGACATGACGATTGTCGCCTGTCGACCGGGATGCAGCACCAGATGGGTTTTGCTGCGGCAGCCTTCATGGCCCAGGGGCTGACTTCAAAACGAGGTGAGTTGCCCGAGGAGTTCCTGCACCAGGCTCTGAAAGAAGTCGTAATGCACGAAGTGGGGCATACGCTCGGTCTGCGACATAACTTCAAAGCAAGTGCCTGGAAAACGCTGGCTGAGATTGAGGATGCGGCCAAGGCGAATGAACCGACTGTGGCCAGCGTCATGGATTATACGCCCGTCAACATCAATCCCGCCGGTGCCAAGCAGAGTTCATACTACCCGACGACGATCGGCCCGTATGACTATTGGGCGATTGAGTATGGCTATAAGGTTATCGCAGGGGATGAAAATGCAGAACTCGCCAAAATCGCCGCACGTAGCGGTGAGCCAGGTCTGGATTACTCGACCGATGAAGACACCGAATCGGGTGACCCAGACCCCTTGTCCAACCGATTTGATCTCGGGAAAGATCCCGTCGTCTATGCCCAACGACAGATGGCGGCTGTGAACGCATTGATTCCAAAGATTCTGGAGCGTTCCGTTGATAGCGGCGAAGGGTTCCAGCGAGCGCGGCAGGCATTCGGTCTGCTGTTTGGTGAATACTACCGAACCGCAAACTTTGCCTCGCGACTGCCGGGCGGGGTTTACGTCCATCGGGATCATAAGGGAGATAACCAGGCACGCACTCCATTCAAAATTGTGGAAGCGAGTCAGCAGCGAGCAGCGATGAAGCTGTTGTCTGAAACGGCCTTTGCAGCCCCAAAGTATGATCCGCTGCTTCTCAACTCGCTCGCCGCGACGCGCTGGCGGCACTGGGGCCTGACCGAAACCATGCGAGTGGACTATCCGATCCATGACACGGTCGGCAAGATGCAGAACCGGATTCTCTCTCAATTGCTCAACTCGCTGACGCTGACGCGTCTGCAGGATGGGGAAGTAAAAGTCCCTGTCAACGAAGATGCCTATACGATGGCAGAGCATTTGAAACTGCTGAACGATGCAATATTCACGGAACTCAATGCACTACCCGCAGGTGAGTTTAACAACCGGAATTCGTACATCCCCAGCTATCGCCGCAACCTTCAACGGACGGCACTCAAGCAGATTGCTTCTGTTGTCACCAATGGCATCGGATATCCTGAAGACGCCCGGGTTCTGTTGCGAGTCCAGTTAAGCGACTTGAGCCAGAAGATCGACGCCGCTCTTGCCAAGGGTGACCTCAAACTGGACGACTACACGAAAGCCCATCTGCTGGACACCAAACAGCGGATCAAGCAGGTCCTGGAAGCTCAGTTGACAGTTCCCGGAATCAATTGAACGACTCATCACGGTCGCGATGAATTGAAACGAACGCGATGGCTCTCATTTGAGGGTCATCGCTTTTTTGTGCGCTCCGTACGGTTTGGAACGGGTCCTCACAAAGGCACGCAGGCACAGAGAATCAATCTCTCATCCTTCGTCCAACGTCCCGGGGCGGTTGTTGATTGGCATGAAGAACGAGAAACGGGACAGCGACGGACTTACACTCCCAGTGTTCACGCCCCTGTTGGCGGTATGAGGCGTTCCGCAAAGCGGTTCAAAGCGAATCGACCGGTCATTGAGTCTTTCACTGCGATTCCAGAATCACTTTGAAGTCGGCCAGCCCCTTCTCGAAACTGTCACCACACATCTTGTCCATGCTGACGAACAGTCCCATCACCTTCGTGAAGAAGTTGAGCTTCCCTGACATGTTCCAAGTCACCACTGTCTGATTCCCTTCGGGGACAAATGTGAAAAGGACTTCATTCACTCCGCAAAACGGACGGAAGAATTCGAGCTTCGTTCGAACGAATTCAGGGGGGCGAGTTTCGACGATCGTTTGCCGACCCGCACCGACGTTTTTGTCGCCATCCCAGGAATAGATCGCTCCGACACCCGATGCGGCCCCTTCATAGGTCTGCTTTAAGTTCGGATCGAGTTTGAGCCAGGGGTTCCATGCATTCATCAGATGCAGGTCGTTCACATGCGCGAAGGCTTGCCCGGGAGTCGCTCGCATCTTCAGTGAGCGGCTGACGCGAAAATCATTGGATTTCAACAGAATTACGACGATCAACAAGGCAATTACTGAAACGACAACGACCAAGGTCGGAATGAGCATTTGAAGACTCCGTTGAATCGATTATTTGAGATGGAAGTTGGGCCTGGGTTGTCGAGTGACCGTTTCAAGGACACTCCGTGACGATGTCTGAAGAATTGTCGAATGGCACTGACCGGGTTCGACATGAATCACGGGATTTTCGCGGAATCGGAGAAACGTCATCCGGGATACCAGACCTTTCGCGGGTCATCCGCCGATCGGACGTAATCCCAACTCTCGTCAATCAATCGCTTCAGATCGTATTTCGGACGCCATCCCAGCAGGAACCTCGCTTTGGCATTGTCGAGCCACGTACTGTGAAAAGGCGTGCGGACATCGACACTGGGTAATCCTCGAGTTTTCCCCAGATAGCCTGCCACGGCCCGGTAGTCGACCGGTTCATCCATGCAGATATTCAACGTCTGCTGTCGGGCTTGGGGGTGATTAATGGCACTCGCCAGGGCACTGACCAGATCCTCGACATGCACGAAATTTCTCAATATTGCCTCGCCACGTTCGTTGCAGAGGACTGGGATGGTTCCCTGACGCTGGTACTCGTCGCTCTTTTCAGGCCCGACAAGATCGCGCCATCGCGGGCCACCGAAGACATCCTCGCCGAACGACAGCGTATATTTGAAGTCATCCTTTTCCATGATCCACGGAGCCCGTAAGCAGCATCCGTTCAAATCGTACTGAACGTAGTACTGCTCCAGCATGACTTCTTCGAGCACCTTCGACAGTGCATAGCATCCGGGATAGGCCGAGTGACGCTGGGTCTCGGTCACAGGGATGGGGTGAGGATAGACAAAGTGCCCCATCCCGGCATCGCCACCAACGAGGATGAATTGCTGGAAGTTTGGCGACGATCGACATTCTTCCAGCAGCCAGAACATCCCTTTGACGGTGACATCCATCACTCGCTCGGGGGTCTCTTTACAGGTCGCCAAGTGCAGAACGTGGGTCACTCCCTCCATCAGGCCGGCGACGACGTCACGATCGGCAATATCACCATGGACCTGCTCAATTCGAGGATCTTCAGGCAGTCGACGATTATGGATCAGGGCGCGAATCTGAAATCCGTGAAACCGCTCGTTGACCATGAATCGACGCAGGAATGCCTGGCCAACCTTTCCGGTTGCTCCCGTAATCAGAATTCGTGACATTTCCGAAGGATTCCTTTATCGAAGAGTTGCGTCGATGTTCAAATTGTGCGGGGCGAACACTTGATTGTGAACGATCGAATTCGCTGTCGCAATGAGCCTTGCTGTACTCGCCAGGGCAAACGGCTTTTTCAATGTAGGGTGGGACCAGCTCGCTTCGAGCGCCGGCCCACCATAAGGAAACGTCGAGAATTGATGGTGGGCCGGCGCGGCGAAGCGCCACTGGTCCCACCCTACGTCCTGCCCAGCTTCAAAAAGGCATTGGCCGTGCAGTAGTCGCGTGGCGATCCGTGCAGTTTCCCAAAAGCAGAAAGGCGACAATCGGCAACACGTTGCCATTCGTCAACACGCTCCCCAACGTCGCGTTTCCGAATCGCCACATCCGTCTGGACTGAACATCGACGGCAGTATCTGTTCAATGATTTTAACTGTTAACGGTCATTGAAGTTGGAGGCGAATCGTTTGTTCACGTTGACGGTTTGGCACTCCATTTGTTCTTCATCTGATCGAATCGTTTCGCCGCCTGAACAAATCGCCTTCAGCGTCCTTCACCAAGGTCACTGAGTTGCCGCTGTTTTGGCGAATCACTCACCGAGTTCCCTCGACAGGATGAATCACATGTCGCTGCCAGTCATCGTTGTTCTTAGCCGCGATCAACTCATGGCATCAGAAGTCCCTGGACTGTTTGAGGGTAAGGCCGATGTGCGTGCTTGCGACACGGTCGAAGAGGTGATTGACCTGAGCAGCAGACTGGAACCACAAGCGCTTCTGGCAGACTTCCGACGCGTCGGAAGT
>JBAWWJ010000186.1:0-17056 GCA_037146815.1 Planctomycetota bacterium | reverse complement strand
AAACTGGTTGATCGCAGATTCAGCAGGTCAACGTGGTGACATTTTTTGGAAACCCAACGCGGCACGTTGACCGCTGGGCAGTTGAAGTGAACGGGATTCGGCAGGGACAGCCGATTCGAATGATGGCCTGTAAGGATGGCAGTTGTTTGTCGTCATACAGGTTGGCAGCGAGTCGCAGTGCCTATTTCGGAGAGGGGTCGCGATGAAGTACTACTTTCTGGCTTTGGGCACGGTCGTCGTCGTGTGCGTCGGCTGCGCCATGGATGGCAACCAATTGACAAACAAGGGTGAGTATCACGCTCCCCCGGCTCAGATGTTGGCCCAGCCAGGTCCAATGGTTGAAGGTCCAGGTCCGGGTGTGATCCCGATGATGGGTGGACCTGGTATGTGGGGTGGCCCTGGCGGACCAGGTCCACGGCCTGCTGCTCCGTCGACAACTCAGGTCCGCTTCGTCGGTCCTGACGGGATGCACATCGGCTGGTTGATTCCCACCGGCTATGCCGAGAATCAACTCGTCACCCCCGCTCGTTACAATTTCTTCCAGGGTGGTACCTACCGCCTGAAGATCAACAACATTCCTGGTCGTGAAGGACTGACCCTGTACCCGACCCTGCAGGTCTA
This sequence comes from Planctomycetota bacterium, assembly GCA_037146815.1. Classification (GTDB taxonomy): domain Bacteria; phylum Planctomycetota; class Planctomycetia; order Planctomycetales; family Planctomycetaceae; genus Schlesneria. The sequence goes on along the minus strand of JBAWWJ010000186.1, from coordinate 16,435 downwards.
TCCAGGTCATCCCAACACCGAAGCTTATCTGACGCACAACAGCGTTCCGATGCAGCTCACCGAAGAAGACCTCGAACAAGTTGAAAGCAACAACTTCGTGACCAAGGTCATCTATCTGCCGGATGCAAAGTTCCAGGAACTGGCGATCGCCAACGTGGAAACACTCGTCTCCACCCGCCTCGATCCCGGTGTCGATCCGATCCAGGAAGCCGACAAGCGTGGAACGATCATGGCTGTTCTGCGAATGGGGAACATGGATCTGGAAATGCCAGGTCAGGCTGGTGGTCGGAACATGACCGCTAACGAACGAGGCGAGATTGATCAGGTTGCTCACGCCGTTGATGGTGAACAAGGTCAGATGATGCCACCACTCCCCATCGGTCCTGCCGGTCATGCCACCCCAGGCATCCCCGGTGCGATGATGATGGCCGGTTCCGGTATGCCAGGTGTACCGATCTCGGGTGTCAACATGGCTCCTTACGGAATGCCGATCACCGGAACTCCGATCGGGCTGCCTGGTCCAACACACCTCCCTTACGGTGGTCCAGCATCGCTCCAGTCACACACCGTGCGAAATCGGACTCGTCAGGATCTCCCCACGGGAACCAAGGACATGCTGATTGATGTTTCACACGAACCTGGATTGAGCATGCCTCCAGCCGTCAACTACATCCAGTACAAGGAAAAGCATCCAGTCTATTCGCCAGGCGAACTGTCGAATCCAGCCTGGAATGCTCAACCGCAACGCTGATTCTCTCGTTGCGACTCACACATGTCAGCCCGGTCGAATTTCGGCCGGGCTGATTTCCAGCGTGTCAGTACACTTCTCAGGGCTGTGATCGTGGTGAGGATGCCTTCAATCATCGCGGGTCTTTCGCTGATGGCAGTCATGCTGACCAGCAACCTGCCCGCTCTGGCTCAGCAATATCCCGCAGTGGATGGCCGCCAGTTTCCGCTTAATCAATCCAGTCCCCCCGGCACGGCTGCTCAGTGGGCACTGAATGCGGGGCGAGTTGCTCCCAACACGTTTCAACCGATTCGTGTCAGCCTTCCCGAGGAAGGGAAAGTCACCTTCTATGAGTCGTGGGAACGACCCGTCGAACTCGCCGCACCCGCTCAAGCCAGTCTGATTGTTGGTCGGATCTATCGACTGAAGATCAGCGGTCTGCAGGACTTCCCCGGCGTCGATTTCTATCCGTCGATCGAACTGATCGACCGGTTGCACCCGCCTGTGGGACGTGAAGAAGATTTCCCTGTCGATTTTGAATTCACGACCGACGAATTGGAATGGGCTGCGGCGGGCCGGCTGGTGACCAAGGTCATCTACCTGGAACAGCCTGATCGCATCCCCACAGCACTGCTGAATCAATCACCCCGCATTACCACCATCGAACCTTCGCGCAATGTCCTGGCGGAAGCCGATTCACTGGGCCGACCGATGGCGATCGTGCGACTGGGTGGACGAACCCCTGATCCGCATCGTCCCGATCCGGGATTCTTCGGACCTGGCGGCCCGGTTCGACTGGCCAAGGCGGCACCAGCAGTCAAACAGACCAGGCATACGGCTGACCGCGTCATTCGATAAGAACGCGTCGACCGCCATCAACGCGGTTGACGACGAACGCTGGAGAAAACTTCAATGATCGACCCGACACAAATCCTGTGGAAGATGTCTCGAACGGGAGGAATCGCCCTGCTGGCGTTCTCGTGTTGCGCGTGTGCCGGTCCCACATCAATGTCACGACTTTTCTCGCGGGCAGATGCAAGCCCCGAAGGAAACGTTCAGGCTGTCTATCGAGAAACGGTACGCGGCCAATCGGATTCATTGGAACAGCCTGCAGGAGTCGTCAGGCTCTCAAAGCCGCGGCCGAAAGTTGAACGACCTGACACACGCGAGGCGGCTCAATCCCGTTCCGCCGTGCAGAAGGTCAATCATTCGGTGCATCAACCGGAAACGGCGTGTCCCCCCTTCACGATCACAGAATGCCCTCCCGTACCGCGCTGGGTTTCACCGTCGCCGAACCCCTTCGCTCAGGGAATGCTCGGCTGCAAGTGTGAAACGACAGTCCTGGCCGAAAAGTACCCAGACGAGTATCTGTGCGATGGCGGTGACCATTCATTACCGGTCCATTACGACAGTAACATGCGGATGGGTCTGGATACCGAAGATACGGTTGCGGAATTCACAGACCATACGGGGAAGAACCGAGTCCGTCCGACGAATCGTGTTTGCGTCTACGCTCCGCGGTTTTCGACGATTCGGACAATCAGCAGACCTCACGAAGGGATGAACCTGAACGAAATTGCCGGGGTCGGCACTTCGGTCAGCACCGATCAGATGCATATGCGTTTGAAGGCGACTCACCACGTGAAGAACGAAACCTCGAATCGAGTCCTCGTTCGTTCGCGAGCCAGCGGTCTGGAAAGTGAACAGTTTCAAGGCAACGTTTCGAACGTCCGCAGCCTGATCATTCACGAGAAACTGTTGAACGTTTATCAGGACTTGAACTTCGTCAAGTTCGGGAAGATGGAAACAACCGATGCCGCTCGTTTGAACTACGGGATCAAGGCTTCGATGCTGTGGTCTCGCGAAGAATATCCCATCATGGCGGCGAAGACCGATTCCGCGATGGCAGGTGTGTATGAAGCTCACGCTGCGACCATCGTGGGGATCGACGACAAGAAGTCAGATCAACCCGGCGATCTGCGTCTGGTCAAACTGGCCGACAAGCAGACGGCTCAACCAGGTGACGTGGTCGAATTCACGATTCGCTACGACAACATGGGACAGAACTCGGTCCATCACGTCCGGATCGTGGACAACCTGACACCACGCCTGGCTTATATCGACGACAGTGCAACGTCAGATCGCGAAGGTCGCCTGGTGGTGGAAGACAACGGCGAAGGAAGCCTGGTCCTGGTCTGGGAACTGACGCATCCGCTGCCTCCGAAGACGGGTGGAGTCGTCAGCTTCAAGGCGAAGATCCGATGATGCAGAGCGGTCAGCTTTCAGCTGTCAGACGTCAGCAGAAGAATGGCGTTTTCGTCATATCTGACGCATTTCGCGGTTGATCGCGGTACGCCTGTTGACTCCGTGAATTGTGACTCATCGCTTCTGAGTGCGATTGCTCACAGCGACACGCGAGAATCTTGTCACGGACAGTTCAATCCATCGGTTAATTGCGGTAGCGCCGTGAGTGGGGTAAAAGACATTCGCTTCAAAGCGGAAGTTGATGTCTATCCTCGATGTTTCAGGCCCCGTCATGTTTGACCCGTACCGCAGATGGCTTGGAATTCCCCCCAAGGATCAGCCGCCAAACCATTATCGCCTCTTGGGCCTGGAGTTGTTCGAGAACGATCTGGACCTGATTGAAGGTGCTGCAGACAAACAGATGGGGTTTGTCCGCCAGTACCAATCGAGTGAACATGCGATCCATGCTGCGAAGCTGCTCAATGAATTGGCCAATGCGCGCCTGTGTCTGCTCAAGCCAGCGACCAAAACGGCGTACGATGCCAAGTTGCGTCAGGAACTGACGCCACCTGAACCCGAATTTTCTGAACTGCCATATTCGACTGACGAGCATGTTCCTGAACGAAATTCGCAGAGAAAGCGAAAACAAAAAGCGTCAGGTTCCAAAGTCTCAGGAAGTCCTCAACCGTTGATGATCGGTGGTGGCATCGCGGTCGTCGTGGTCGGGATCATCACGGTGTTTCTACTCTCTGGTCGATCCCAGCCTCATATTGAAACTCCAGCCAATTCAGACAGTGTTGCGGCAACCGGTACCGCCAACACAAATATTGACGAACCGAAGCCGACTTCTCCAATAGCAACGGCGCCTGAACGTACACTCACAAACGATGCGGAGGCAGGGGAGTCGCCCAAAAACTCTTCGGGGGGCGTTCCGACATCCTTGCCACCGGATGTCCCTCTGCCTGCGGTGTCTGCCAGCACCGACGCGAATGCAGGGAAACCTGTGCCTGGTGCTGGCACAAATCCAGGTGTTGGTCCGCCCGTTTCACAAACTTCACCCGGTGATTGGATCGACCTGCTTGAGTGGGCCGATGGCGTCGACTGGGCCGCACGCGGAATCAATTGGAACGATGGCCTCGAAGGGAAGCCTACTCGGGAAGGGATCACGCTGAAGTCGCGAGAATTCAATCACTTTCCTCTGCCTGCCATTATCGATGGTGACTATGAACTGCAAGTGGAATTCACGCGAACGGCCGGAAGCGACGGCGGAGTGGGGCTGTTCTTTCCAATTGGACTGCACAACATGCAACTGGAAATTGGATCGCGTGCCGGTTCGATTTCCGGTGTGGGATGGATCGACGGCAAATGGTTCGATGAAAACCCAACTGGCCGCAAACCGTCACCTGTCAGTAACAATCAGCGCCATCAAATCGCGGTACGGGTTCGAAACGATGGTGACCGGGCGGCATTCAACATCGATTGGGATCAAACTCGAGATTTCATCACGTGGGAAGGACTCAGTACATCCTTGATCAATCGCGAAGCGAACGGGCCGAAAGTTTCGCTCACCAGGCACCCCTGGCTGCAGTGCTCTGCCGGTCAAGTGACATTTCACGCGGTACGCGTTCGGATGTTGTCGGGTACGATTCGCCGCGATGTGATCACCCAAGAGGACCGCGCACAGGATCTTATGGCTGGATTTGTTCGTTTAGTCGGCGAAAGAGCTAACGGGACTTCCGGAGTCGCGTGGAAGTTTGTTGTCAACCAGATCCCGCTGGAGAGTGGTGGACCTGAGCGTCATTGGCCGCTGATCGCCCGCGAGTTTAAATTCTGCAGCGACTTCTACGGCGCTCATGCACCTTCTCGACTCAAGTGCCCGATTCCGTCCGGTGCAAAGAGTTTTTCGGTTATCGGATACAACGATTCGAGTCGGTCGGCAGCGTTTCAAGTCTTCCTCAATGGGAACAAAGTTTACGACTCGGGAGAAACCAGCATGGCCATCATCAAGGTGGACATTCCTGCCAAGTCGTCGCTCATGGAACTCGTTGTTGACCCGGGAGAAGACAGTTCATACGACCATGCTTACTGGTGCTATCCCCGATTCCACGCGGCGACCGCAGATCGAGTCGCGGACAAGATGCTGGATGGAAAACCGGGGCCTTTGAAGTTTCGCGTCGCGTCCGGTACGGCGGAACACGGATTAGTTCACGATCGACCCATTGGGCCGCTGAAATCTGTTCCGATCCACTTTCGCGATATTCAGCCGTGTGATGAATTTCTGCTTGCCCACGCACCCTCGACGGTGACATATCAGGTTCCAGAGGGAATGAACCGGTTTACCGCAATCGGATATAACGTCTTCAGTCATTCCGTGAAATTCGAGGTCTGGGCCGATGCAAAGCGAGTCTATGAAAGCACCGAGGCCGGAATCATTTCCATCGATGCCAAGTTGCCCCCGAGCACCAGGACGATTGAGTTGAAGATCAACGATCTCGGTAACCCTCTCGGTGATGCTGGGATCTGGTGCTATCCGCGTCTGCATCGGAAGTGAGAGATTTCTTGGAATAGAAATGTAGTCGAGACCTACGAAGAGTTCAGCGAAATTCGGCTGCGGAGCGTAAATCCAAGCCGAATCGCAACCAAGCCAGAATCATCTTCGAGGATCGAACGATGCGCAAGGCGACGGAACTCCAAGGGCGTCTGGACTGCCAATCGGTTGCCAGCGTTTGTCTGAATCTGGAATGTCGTGATGCAAATGGCGAAAACATAGTGATTGCCGCATGAACGCTGAGGCAAGGTTGCCCACGTCACACTGCGACGAGGATCAGATCGCGCCATTGAGGAAATCAGCCCCCGCGGCGACGACTTGACACTCGACCGGGATTTTCCGACCGTAAAGCGATCCACGATCGATGCGAGGTAACTTTTCAGGGGGCGATCATGTTGCGGCGCGAGTTTCTTGGGGCTTCCTCGGCGGCGATTCTGGGGGGATCGTTACTGGCAGCAGAGGAAACCAGGGTGCGGGCTCAAACGGCGTCACCGCGCTGGCCTCGCGTGGCCGCGATCAATTCGATCTATCGGCTTCGCTCGCACGCGTACCATATCGCCGGGCGATTCATTTACGGTTACACGCGCCAGGGGTTTCACCATCAACCGCCGTTTGACCTGGTCCGCATGTGGAATCACCAGCAGCCGGAAAATGACCTGGGGCTTCGCACGTGTAAGACTCACAACATTGAATTGTGCCGGACGATTCCTGAAGCACTCGGCGCTGACAAGGGGATGGATATCGATGCCGTCCTGCTGATCATTGAGCATGGTGATTATCCGGTGAACGAACTGGGCCAGATCCTGTATCCTCGCTACGAATTCTTCGAGCAGATCGTCGATGTCTTCAAGAAGGCAGGTCGCAGTGTGCCGGTGTTTGTCGACAAGCATCTGTCCTATGATCATCGACTCGCCGCAAAAATGGTGGCGACCGCTCGCGAGATGAAGTTCGGATTGATGGCGGGGTCGTCATTACCTGTCACGTGGCGTCGACCGGAAATCGAACCGCCCGTCGGAACAAAGTTTGAAGAGGCGGTCGTCTGTTTTGGGTTTGATCGCGGGACCGTTGAGATTTACCTGTTTCATGCCATGGAAGTCTTGCAGTGCATGCTCGAACGCCGTGCCGGGGGTGAGACCGGCGTCAAATCTGTTCAGTTCCTGCAGGATGACGCGGTCTGGAAAGCCGGGGACGAAGGACGCTGGTCTTGGCGACTGCTCAATGCCGCATTGTCACGTTGTGCCAGCCACAACGTCGGTCCGATTCGCGAAAACGTCCTGCGACCTCAAGCGGTCCTCGTGGAATACAACGATGGAACCAAGGGGGCTGTGCTGAATCTGATTGAACAGACTTCGGAATTCGCGATCGGTGCGAAAGTCACCGACCGACAGGAACCGGTCTCAAGTTGTTTCTATCTCCCTGCTCCGCCAGGGGCACGGTTCTTTGATCCGCTGACGTACAACATCGAAAAGTTTTTCACGACGGGGGTTTCTCCGTATCCCGTAGAAAGAACGTTGTTGACCAGTACGATGACGGATCTGGCGATGCGGTCGCTGCACGCAGGCTGCAAAGTGGTGGCTGACCCTGCACTCGGTGTGAAATATGAGGCCCCGACCGACAGCGGTTTCTTCCGCGGCCCGTACGTGGACGCGGGGTGACGTGGAACTGCCCAGTCAGGCCTTTGGTTTTGGAGACATCGTGAGTGGCCAGATTGGAGCAACTTCGCGAAATCCGAGGCGTCCTTCGCAATACCCCAGTCCAGCCGCCTCGGCGATGTCGCAAACATCGGCCTCTGGTGGGCCTTCACAAAAAGCCGACGGAATTCGAAACCCTGCAGAATGGAAACGCAGAGACGCCAGGGGAAGCAGAAAAGATCAATTCCTCTGCGCCTTGGCGTCTCAGCGTTTCCTTCTTGTTGCTCAAATGAATCCGGCCGCTCAAATCGCGACGAGGAAACATTCGAAACGCAGAGGGCGCAGAGATCACAGAGCAAAGGCAGGAGAAGGCGATTGCCACTTGCCTTGACCTTAGCGTCCTCAGCGCTCTCTGCGTTTCAAAAACAACTGGTTAGAAACGCACTAATCGGCGACGGCCAGCACCATTCTCGGCGAATGAACGACTGCCAGTTGATCCAGTTCACGTTCTGCTGCGGCCAGGTTTCCTGTTGAAGTCCGGTGAGTCATGATGATCAGCGGTACTCGTGGCACTGCCGTCGACGATGCATCGACTTCTGGGGCTTCCGGCTGAATCACCGTGGCCAGACTGATTCCGTGACGTCCCAGAACACCGGTTACTTCAGCCATGACGTTCGGCCGATCTTCCACGGTCAGACGCAGGAAGTAGCGGCTGGTTGTGTCATTGGGAGGAACGAGTTCAAAGGGAGGTGTTTCTCGCCACAGGTCCAAGCACGCAAACGTCAACTGTGCACGACCGATCGCCAGGTCGATGATATCCGCTGTCACAGCCGATGCTGTTGGCAATTGACCCGCCCCGCGGCCCGAGTACCAGACGGTTCCAACCACATCACCGTCCAACAGGATCGCGTTAAACGGGCCATGGATTTGCGCCAGCGGTCTGTCCTGCCGAACCAGTGTTGGCCGGACGCTCAATTCCAGCTGACCATTCACCAGCCGAACTCGTGCCAGCAACTTGATTGTATAGCCGAGTTCCTTGGCGTACTGGATATCGGTCCGTTCCAGTTTGTCGATCCCAGAGACATGGAAATCGGTCGCTTTGACCTTACAGCCGAAAGAGAGTTGCGCCAGGATCCCGAGTTTCTGAGCCGCATCGGTTCCGTTCACGTCGAGGGTTGGATCAGCTTCGGCATAGCCCAGGTCTTGAGCCCCCTGCAATGCTTCTTCATACGACTGCCCGCGCAGGAGCATTTCCGTCAGGATGTAGTTCGTGGTCCCATTCAAAATCGCCTGGATCCCCAGGATCTGGTTTGCAGCCATCGACTGACCGACGGCGGCGATGATCGGGATTCCCCCGGCGACCGCCGCTTCAAAGCAGACCGTCCGACCATGTCGGCGAGCGCATTCGAAGATTTCGTCCCCATGTTCGCACAGCAGAGCTTTATTCGCTGTGACGATATCCTTGCCGGCTTCAAGCAGACGGAGCATCACTTCCCGAGCGGGGTGGATCCCTCCCATCAATTCGACAGCGACCTGGATATTCGGATCATTGATGACCGATTCCATGTCGTTCGTCAGAACGCCAGGGGGTAGGGTAATATCGCGCGGCTTTTGCAGGTCGCGCACTACCGCCTTGCGAATCTCGACCATTCGGCCAGAACGCTGACGAATTCGATCCGGATGTTCCATGAGGATCTTGGCGACGCCGGTACCAACGTTTCCCAAGCCGACAATTGCAATCTGAAGCGGAGGCAGAGCCACTGAAAAATCCTTCCGGCAGAACGTATCCATCAGTTAATGCCGAGACGAGCTTGCGGTCCCTTCCTTGCGGGCCGCACGAAGATGACGCATCCTAATCGCGACCCTGACGAATGCCAACTCGACCTTGAATCGGTTCGCCCAGTCGACCGGACAAAAATCATGAAAATGACTCCTATCACATCCCGAACCCCCGCCAACGGGGGAACGGATCCCCAAATTCGCTCAAATTCTGACTTTTGTGCCCCTCAGACCAAAATCGGGCCAGATTCGACCGGACGTCTGAAAATCGGGGCGGTGAACTATCTGAATTCGAAACCCCTCATCGAAGGCCTGGAAGAACTGGTCAGTCCCTGGGGTGATTTGCGACTCGATTACCCCAGCCGCCTGGCCGACGACCTGACGGCGGGGCGTCTGGACGTCGCCCTGATCCCAAGCATCGAGTACTTCCGGGGCCGGAACTACGAGGTCATCTCTGATGCGTGTGTAGCGGCTCATGGCCCTGTTTTGAGCGTAAAGCTATACAGCCGAGTACCATGGGGCGATATTCGGTCGCTGGCTCTCGACGAAGGGTCGCGAACCAGTGCGACGCTGGTTCGAGTTCTGCTGGCCGAACGCCACGGAGTATTTCCCAAACTACGTCCGCTGCCGCTGGACCACCGGACCGAAGAAACCGACGCCGATGCGATACTGCTGATCGGTGATCGGGCGATTTCGCCCCCCGCCGAGAAATTCCGGGGGACCTGGGATCTGGGGGAAGAATGGTTCCAGTGGACGGGACTTCCCTTCGTCTTTGCGATGTGGGTCGCTCGTCACTCGGTCGAAGCTGCAGGGACCTCGCCGCTGGCGGAAATCGAAGAAATGTTGGGCCGGTCCCGCGATCTGGGGGTGGAACGCCTGGACGACATCGCTCGCCGGGAAGCCCCCCTGCTGGGACTGTCGCTGCCGACAACCATCAGTTACCTTTCCGAAAACCTGCAATATCGCCTGGGCCCGGCGGAACGGAACGGCTTGAAGCTGTACTACGAACTGGCCGCAGGCCTCGGACTGGCTCCGGCGGGAGTCGAATTGCGGTTTCGAACGAGCGAAGTTGGGGTCTGACCCCAGACAGAAATCATTGATTGAGACGAGTAGAAAATGACTTCGGTAAAACAGATTCTGGAAAAGAGCGTTGCGGGTGAACGATTGAGTCCTGCGGAAGGACTGGCCCTGCTGGAATCTCATGATCTGGTTTCGATCGGCGAAGCCGCCAATGCGGTCGCGAAGCGGATGCATCCGGAACAGTACCGGACGTACAACATCGATCGAAACATCAATTACACCAATGTCTGCTCAGCGGTCTGTGATTTCTGCGCATTCTATCGCAAACCAAAAAGCCCAGAAGGCTATGTCCTCGACCGACAGGTCATCTTTCAAAAGGTGGAAGAGACGATTGCCCTGGGGGGGGACCAGATCCTGATGCAAGGAGGGATGAATCCCGATCTGCCGCTGGAATGGTACGAAGATCTGCTGCGATCTCTGAAGGAACGGTTTCCGCAGGTCAACCTGCACTGTTTTTCTCCTCCAGAGATTCATGCCCTTCACAAGCTGACCAAGCTTCCTGTGCGAACCGTTCTTGAACGATTGAAGGCTGCAGGACTGGGCAGCCTTCCCGGAGGAGGCGGAGAAATTCTGGTCGACCGCGTTCGCAAAGCGATGACACGCGGGAAGTGCCTGTCGGACGAATGGCTGGAAGTCTGTCGACAGTGGCATCTGCTCGGCGGCAAGGGTTCGGCCACGATGATGTTTGGCCACATTGAAACGTTACCCGAACGGATCGAGCACCTCGAACGGCTGCGGCAACTGCAGGACGAAACGGGCGGGTTCACCGCTTACATCTGCTGGACGTTCCAGCCGGATCACACCGATATGTCAGACATTCCTCCATCGGGCTCGTTCGAGTACCTGAAGACGCAGGCCGTATCGCGACTCTACCTGGATAACATCCCGAATATTCAATCGTCGTGGGTCACTCAGGGTGAGAAAATTGGCGGCCTGGCACTACATTTCGGGGCCAACGACATGGGCTCACTGATGATTGAAGAGAATGTCGTTGCCGAAGCGGGAACGGTCCATCACTTGACTCTCGAAACGATCAAGCGACTGATTCGGGACGCCGGATATGTTCCACGTCAGCGGAATGTCTTTTACGAATACATCGATTCTGTCGATTCTGCTGAGCAGTCGGCGTTGGCAACCGGGGCGGATCGCAGTGCGCTGGCGGTATTGAACTGACGTTTCTGGTGGTGAAATGTCAACAAATCAAGGCGCCGTCGGGTTCACGGGCTAGACTTCCCATCGAGACTGAAGCTGCCGCGCGCTCCGGGAGAGATTCTGGGGGATCGGCGCTATCCGTCTGGATGTGTTGATCCTTTACCAGCAGGGAACCCAGTCGCGTGATTACCGTCGAACGATTGACGAAGCGGTTCGCAGATTTGCAGACGGGTGGATTCACCGCTCTGGATGGCGTCAGCTTTGATGTCCAGCCGGGTGAAATCTTCGGACTGCTAGGTCCCAACGGGGCTGGTAAGACGACTTGCCTGCGAATCCTCAGTACTGTCTTGCGTCCGACTTCAGGAACCGCGTTCGTGGCAGGCTACGACGTAGCCTTGCATCCGTCCGAAGTTCGGGCTCGCATTGGCTTCATGTCGAATAACACCGGCATCTATGACCGGATGACCGCTTGGGAAATGGTCGAATACTTCGGCCGATTGTATGGCATTCCCGAAGAAGCTCTGCAGGAGCGGATCTCGCATCTGTTCGATCGACTGCAGATGAACAATATTCGCGACGTCCTGGGTTCGAAGATGTCGACCGGGATGAAGCAGAAAGTTTCGATCGCTCGCACGATCGTCCATGATCCTCCGGTTCTGATTTTTGACGAACCGACCTCGGGTCTGGATGTGCTGGTCGCGCGGAACGTCGTTGATGAAATCCGGTCCCTGCGAGAACAGGGAAAGTGCATTATCTACTCGACGCACATCATGCGCGAAGTGGAAAAGCTGTGTCATCGGATTGCGATCATCTATCGTGGTCAGATTCTGGCAATCGGTTCGATTGAAGAATTGTCGGATCGATACAATCAACCCGACATGGAAGAGTTGTTCTTCCAGTTGATCGATGAGCACGAGGCAGACTTACGAGCATCCGTGTGACGAGATTCGCGGAAAGCTGATCGCTGAAGGCTCTTTATTGTGGATGTGGTTTAACATGAGCTGGCGCAACGTCAAACTGATTTTTCTGCGCGAAGTGCTCGATCAACTGCGCGACCGACGCACGTTGTTCATGGTCGCGGTATTGCCACTGCTGCTGTATCCCCTGATGGGGATTGGCATGTTCCAGATGACGGCGATCTTCTCGGAACAGCCACGCACCGTGGTGATACTCGGTGCGAAAAATCTGCCCGATCTGGCCCTGCTGCAAGGTGACAAGTTTTCGCGGACATGGTTCCGAATCAGTACGGACGTCGACAAGTTGCGAGTCTACTCGGACGCGCCGATTCCGACCGATGCCCCGCATGATGAAGCTGCCGTCGCCACTCGCACCAAACTGCTGGAGAGTGCCGAGCAGATGCAGCAGTTGATCGCTCGCCGTGTTCAGGTGGAAATGGATCTCGAGAAGGCGCGTGAAGAAAAGCGGTCCGTGGAAGAAGTCCTGCGGATGGAATCTGAGTTTCAGGCATTGAATGAACCGCTCAGCAAGGCATTCCATGACAGCGACATTCAGGTCCTGATCATTGTACCGGAAGACTTCCGACAGAATCTGGAACGCTTGCGGGTCGAACTGGCCCAGCGCGGATCGGCTGAAAAGGCTGTTGTAAAATTTGATTACCCGCGTCCGGTGGTCGTTCAGAACAGTGCTGACGAGAAATCGGTGATCGCACATAGTCGTGTCGTCGATTTAATAAATTCATGGGAACGTGCCCTGCTGCGGAACTATCTGCGTGACAGCGGGTTGCCAGAGCATCTTCCGACTCCCGTCAATCCGACCGCCGTTGACTTGGCCGCAGCCGATCAAGTTTCGGCCAACGTCTGGTCAAAACTGTTTCCATCACTGCTGGTGATCATGGCCCTGACGGGTGCGTTCTATCCTGCGGTCGACCTGGGGGCAGGAGAAAAAGAACGTGGCACGATGGAGACACTGCTCATCTGCCCAGCCACTCGCACCGAAATCGTTTTGGGAAAATTCTTGACGGTGATGCTGTTCAGTGCATCCACAGCACTGCTGAATCTGTCGAGTCTCGGCTTTACGGGAAAGTACATGGCCTCGCTGGCGAACAGCGGCGGCGTCTCGGCCAAGTTTGGCGATCTGGCACTGCCACCCGTCAGCTCGCTGATGTGGGTGTTTATCATGTTGATTCCACTCGCCAGCCTGTTCAGTGCCCTTTGCCTGGCATTTGCAACTTTCGCTCGCAGCAGTAAAGAAGGCCAGTACTACCTGACACCACTGCTGATGGTGACGATGGGGCTGACCGTATTCTGTTCGTCTCCAGCGGTCGATATCGAACCCTTCTACAGCGTCATGCCAGTCATGGGCCCTGCACTGTTGCTGAAAGGTTTGCTCAAATCGACCGGACCGGCGACGGATCTGTACCTGTATGCGATTCCAGTGCTGCTGACGTCGGTCGTCTACAGCCTGATGGCCCTCTGGTGGGCGATTGACCAGTTTGGCCGGGAAGAAGTCTTGTTCCGTGAAGCAGAGCGATTTGATATCCGGATGTGGTTCAAACACTTACTACGTGACAAGGAACCGACCCCATCGTTTACTGAAGCCGGTTTCTGTTTCCTGTTGATCATCCTGTTGCAATTCCTGTCGATGAAATCGATGCAGGGAGCGATGCAGGGAGTCGCCGCGGATGATCGAGGGCTGTTGCAGATTCGTCTGCTGCTGATACAGCAGATTGCCTTGATTGCGACTCCAGCCTTGATGATGGGTGTGATGCTGACGACCAGTCTGCGCAAGACGTTTGCGTTGCGATGGCCGGGATTTGGCCGACTGGGATGCGCGTTGCTGCTCCCGTTTGCCTTGCATCCACTGACAATTGAGCTGGCTGTCAGCCTGCACTGGTTCTTCCCGAAACCACCACCAGGCCTGGCGGAAGCCTTGAGATTGATGTCGAGTGATTCGCAGCCATTGTGGCTGGTAATCATGGCGTTTGCAGCAGCTCCCGCAATCTGCGAAGAAGTCGCGTTTCGAGGTTTCATACTGAGTGGCTTCAGTCGATCAGGAAAAACAGGGCTGGCAGTGGCTTTGTCGAGTCTGGCGTTCGGCATCATCCACATGATTCCACAACAGGTCTTCAACGCAGCCTTGCTGGGGATTGTGCTGGGAATGATGTGCGTCCGCTCGCGCAGCCTGATTCCGGGGATCGCATTCCACTTCGTCTACAATACGCTCGCAATTCTGCACGGCAGGATAGGTGCACAAGTCTACGACGACGGAATCTGGGCCTGGCTATTCCGCCATCAGGACGGAATGCTGCGCTATCAGCCCGCACTGCTGTGCCTGGCATCTCTTGCAGCCATCGGACTGCTACACCGCCTAACACGTCACCCGGAATTCGTTCCGGGAACAGAACCGGCACCACAGCCTGCCGGTCAGCCTGGTGTGTTGCTTGGCAAACGGTCCACGGTCGGCGTGACCTGACGTTCGCGTCGCGGTAAGTTACCGACCGCGAACGTGTGGCCAATGCAGTCGCAGCCAGGGCCACTCGGCCCTGGAAACAAACGTTAGTAAAATCATGTTTTGAGGCCCAAGGGGAAAAGACTTGATATCTATTTCCCGAGAAGTACTCTCTTCACTTTCTGTTGAGATAAAAGAAAGTTCGGCGGCGGAGGGCACGAGTCACGCTAAACAAATGTCGGCTTGAAGCAAGCCGGGCCACCCTGCGTGTCTTGTGTCAAGACGAATCACTACACTTCCCAATGTTCTTCAGCTACTTCATTCCCACATTCTTGCGTTTCAGGTCAATCCGAAAGCCAATATCTGCCTCTCCGAGACGCTTGATGAATTCGTCCAAGCCCTTGGTCTGGATCAAATCCACTTCTTCGGGATAGATGCTGAATAGTAGGCGGTATCCGATCCACCGATAGTCGGGCATCTGCCGCGCCCCCTCAGGAGCCCTGTGGCAGAGGAAACCACACTGCTTTGAGGATTCGCTGAGTGGCTCCTTCGGATTGCTTTCATTGAGCAGCAGCAAAGGTGGCGTCGGCATGGCGCTCGCTTTGCGGAACACGTCCACGGCTCGCTTCAACCATTCGATCGGCCAGTTTTCCGCATGATTTGTCAGTGATTCTGGACTCACTGACCATTTCTTCGGCAGTAACAGTTTCAATTCGGTGGCACCAAACGGATCAGTTTCGTGTGGTAATCGATGATCGCTCAACCCAATCGTGAAAATAACATGGTCACGGCATTTCTTGTTGGCAGGGATCAGATGGATCGTTACATCGGGATTACCCGGAATCACCTGCTTCCAGTCGCTCATCGGTCCACATGCGCCAACCATTTCTTGAATCAACCGAGCATGGCTCGCATGATAATCCGGTGGAACGGTTTCGCGGATGTCCTTCGCCCCTTTTGATCGTAGGTACGCAGCGATCTCCGGATGGCCGTAATCAGTTGCTTGCATGAGGGCATTTATGCCCATCCATGACGCATGCACGTCGGCCCCATGTTCCACGAGAATCTTGACCACATCGAAATGGCCCCTTCGCGCCGCACCAGAGAGTGCGAACGAGCAGGTCTTTCCCTGAAAAGTCGTGTTTATGACCGCACCGTGCTTAATCAACCAGTCTACTACATCGAAGTGCCCTGCATCGGCTGCTCTTTCGAGAGGCTGTCCCACGACGCCAGGTTGATCCGACTCGTCAACACCGATGCCAAGTCCAACCAGCATCTTGACAAAATCAAGCTTTCCTTCGGCGGCAGCCATCCCCAACCAGAAGTCTGTTCCTTCCTTCATACGCAGAACATGGGGATTGTTGAGAAGCAGTTGTCGCATCTGTTCAACATTGCCGCTTCGATACGGAGCATCAATCTCCTGTAGAAGTGGTATATCTTCCTTACGCCAAGACATGGGACAACTCCCCCCCTTTGCATGACACCAATTCCGGGCAATAACCAAGTTTGCACATCGTACGGATTGATCCGGAATTTGCAAAGAATCTTGCGAGCGGCTGCATTTGCGTCAAATCGATTTCCTTTCATCACAATATGATGACCATGCAATGCCTCGCTTCCGAGCGTAACCATGCTGGGACAGTTTGCGAAATAGGCCGTCCAAGGTCCTCCACCTGGCGGCGGCGTCATAACCGGGATACCCTCGCAATCGCTTTCCGGCCTCGGACGCAACTCGACCCGACGTTTCCTTCTTGTTCTGTGCCATCGTAAACCTTGCCAAATGTCGGCTTGAGGTTTCTTGGACCTTCGGCCCCCGGCTTGAAGCTGTATAGACTGGGGACATGGGTAACAGGTGTTCGGGGACAT
>JBAWWJ010000185.1:0-17226 GCA_037146815.1 Planctomycetota bacterium | reverse complement strand
CTTCAATCACAAGCAGGGACCTTCACTCACTGCTGATGGGGTGTGAACGGTTACTAACCGCCGTGCCAGGACACCCAGCTCACCATGAGTAAAAAATAGAGTATGAAGGCCAATCCAAAGATCGCGGATTCTGGAAAGCGCTTCGTAAAGAATTGGGGTAGGCAGACAAAGGCGACCACGACGATCGGTGAATACAGTAGAATCCCGTGCTCAATGGAGAAAAACAGCTTGAAAGATCCAGAAATGGGATTGCCCCATTGCCAGGCCGTCGAGGATGCCCCAACAGCCCCATGCATTTGATGGTTCATCCACAACAGCAGTCCAACCGAGACAGCCAGAGGTGAAAACAGACGGAAAATTGCGAAAACTTGCTTTTTGATAACACAGTTCATTGCTAGTGGAATGGCAAGTAATGCAAAAGGAGGTTTCATCCAGATCCCAAGAGCAATGCACGTCCCCGCCGCAACATAGCGGTTGTACCGTAAAGCGAGAGTATATGCCGCCAGGGAGAAGCACAGCAGATACGGTTCGTTAAACAGCGTCCGACCATAATGCCAGATCGGTGTCCCCAGAAACACGGTACCGGTAACGAGCAATTGTTGCCGCCAGTTGTTTACGAACGGAGTAATGAGCTTCTCAAAGCAAAAACAAGCCAGAACGACGGTTAAGGCAGTGCACATCAGCGCGACGCTTTCGACACCGCCCGTTCCCCGAAACGGATAGGTTGGGATCGCTAAGAGAATTGCGATACCGGGAGGGTGCCAGGAATACTGATGCTCAGGCAGCGAGGTCGTCAGCCTGTCTTTACGAAGAGTCGGAACGAGGGCCCCATTGGGTTGTCGCGACCACTTTCCAGGCTCGATCTCGAATACCCGCCACCATAACGTAAATTTCCCATTATCGTCATACCAACTCACATGATGGTCCAGTGGCTGCCCGGCAAACGAACGCCCAGCGTCGCCTCCCCCCGCGTGGACTGAGTTGTAATTATTCGCTAAGTCCAGATCACCATCCTGAATCAGGCTGCTTAGTATTATGAGGTAGTGGGGCTCGTCACCCGAGTGAATTCGCGGCCAGACGACGTTGAGAGGCAATGGAAAACCAGGAAGTGGTCCCGACACAAAAAGCGGCGCCACCAGGAGCAGATAAATCAGAACACGCCAGACCCAGGCCCTGGTTGACACCCATTGCCAGGCTTCCTTGAGATGGATTATCTCGTCTGGATTTGCAGTTGGTGCAGCCGAGTCGAAGCCACGGTCGTCGCCAGAGAGTGCTTCATAATCGATCATAGGCGCAGGTGCGTCGGTGTTCATCAGTGGTTTCCGAAAATGCCAGCACGGTGGCTCCAGAGCCGCCAGCAACCGCAGTTGCGTGCAATTGTAGATTATAATCAATCAATTTACTACACAACGAGACTCACCTATTTGTTATCTGCATGTTTTATGCGGCTTGTTCGCGCATTGTCGGAGTGCGGCTCAATCGATCCAGATGTTCAATAACACTCGCGAAGATGGTGTCGCGGCGTCACGGGAAAAGTGGTTCTCTACAGATGGATTGCGGGAATGTGTCGTGTTGCACAGAGATCAGGATCTCATTTGCGGACGAAGTGATGGGAGCGAATCATCTGCATGTCTTTAAGGACGGGATTCGAGAATTTGCAGCTCTGGGTCAGTTCTGCCGAGAGCGTCAACATTTCACTAAACGACCGCTTTAGAGCCTTGGCACCGCAAACAGCACCTGCTTCTCGGAAGACTTCGAAGTAATGTTACGCTCAGGCTTGTTCAACGGTTCAAAAGAGTTGGGGACAAGAGACGATCGTTCAGTTGCATCGTTGCCGATGATCATCCATTCCCGAAGAAGAGAACGGCAACCGTTTGCCGTTGAACCTCGTCTGGGAACTCGGGATGATCTTTTCATCGCGTACGCTACCGATGGAGACCACCATGACGCCACGAATGTTTTGCTACAGCTTCGCGCTGTTTCTTTGTACCAGGCTTCTTTGCACCAGTATTGCAATTCAGGCGGCTGAGCCTTCGGGTGGGGCGGTCAGTCCGATCAGCTTTGATCGTGATATTCGACCGATCCTGGCGGATAACTGCTTCGCGTGCCATGGCCCGGATGAGAAGGAGCGTCAGGCTGGATTGCGACTGGATTTGCGGTCCGGGGCCGTCAAGCCTGCTGAATCCGGGAAGGTGGCCATTGTTCCCGCGAAGCCTGATGCGAGTGAACTGATCAAGCGAGTCACCAGCACGGACGACAACCTGCGAATGCCTCCCCTCAAGGGAAAGCACAAGCCACTCACCAAGACGCAGGTGGCATTGCTGACTCGGTGGATTGAATCGGGGGCCGAATACTCGTCGCACTGGGCATTTACTGCTCCTGTTCTGCCCGCTGTGCCCAACGTTAATTCCAACGTGCGAATCCGGAATGAGATCGACCGGTTCATCACCGCGAAACTGACCGGTACGGGACTGACCCAGGCACCGGAAGCGGACAAGATCACACTGTTGCGCCGCTTGCATCTGGATCTGACTGGCCTGCCGCCGACCATCGCTGAAGTCGATGCGTTTCTAGTGGATACTGCTGCTGATGCCTACGAAAAGCAGGTTGAGCGCCTGCTGAAGTCGCCTCATTATGGCGAACGCTGGGGTCGACACTGGCTCGATGCCGCTCGCTATGCGGATTCCGATGGCTTCGAAAAGGACAAGTCGCGTCAGGTCGCCTTCTACCGCGACTATGTCATCAACGCTCTCAACAAAGATCTTCCCTACAACCAGTTTGTCATCGAACAACTGGCCGGTGACCTGTTACCCAATGCGACTCAGGATCAGATTGTCGCGACCGGATTCCTGAGGAATTCGATGCTGAACGAAGAAGGGGGCGTCGATCCGGAGCAGTTCCGCATGGATGCCATGTTCGACCGGATGGACGCGGTTGGAAAGACATTTCTCGGCCTGACAATTCAGTGTGCTCAATGCCACTCGCACAAATACGATCCGATGACACACGAAGAGTACTATCGTCTTTTCGCGTTCCTGAACAATGACCACGAAGCCCAACGCGTCGTTTTCTATCCCGATGAACTGGCACTGGCTGACGAACTTCGCCAGAAGATGGCCGACATCGAAACGGGGTTGAAGCGACGTCTTCCCGATTGGCGCGAACGGATGGCCGCCTGGGAAGACTCCGTCAGTCAGGGGCAGCCTAAATGGACCGAACTGCAACTCGAGAACGCTGGCGACAACGGACAGCGTTACATCGATATGGGTGATCACTCGATCCTCGCACAGGGCTATGCCCCGACGAAGTACACGACCAGCCTGCGCGGGACCACCGACCTGCAGAACATCACCGCGTTTCGGCTGGAACTGTTGAACGATCCCAACCTTCCCTGTAACGGGCCCGGCCGCTCGTTCAAGGGGACATGTGCATTGACGGAGTTCGCTGTTGAGGTCGAACCGGTCGTGCGGGCTGAAGGAACCGCCCCGGCGAAAGAGAAGGTGAAGTTCACGTCGGCCACGGCAGACTATTCAAATCCCGAACGTGACTTGGAGCCCAATTTTTACGATAAGACCGACAAGAAGCGAGTTACCGGTTCGATCGACTACGCTATTGATGGCAAGGACGAAACCGCCTGGGGGATCGATCAAGGCCCCGGTCGTCGCAATCAGCCTCGGAATGCAGTCTTCACGACCGAAAAGCCGTTTGGCCATGCACAGGGGACTCAATTGAGCATCAACCTGCGACAGATGCATGGGGGCTGGAACAGTGATGACAACATGAATAACAATCTGGGCCGGTTTCGAATTTCGGTGACCAGTTCACAGAATCCCTCTGCCGATCTGGTTCCGCATCAGGTGCGTGAGATTCTGTCGACCCCACGCGAACAGCGGACCGAATCACAATCGGCGACGGTCTTTTCCTACTGGCGGACCACGGTTGCTGACTTCAAGGAAGCGAACCAACAGATCGAAGCCCTCTGGCAGCAGTGGCCTGCAGGGTCGACAACACTGACGTTGATGGCACGTGAACAGCCACGCGATACGCGGTTGCTGATTCGTGGCGATTTCCTGAAGCCCGACAAACCTGTAACGCCCGGCGTTCCCGGCTTCCTGCATGCACTCGATCCGCGCGACGCCAGCTCACCATCAAGCCGGCTGACACTGGCGCGATGGATTGTCGACCGTCGCAGCCCGACGGCGGCACGTGTCATGGTCAATCGTGTCTGGCAGGCCTATTTCGGAACCGGGATCGTGGCGACCAGCGAGGACCTGGGAACTCAGAGTGATCTCCCCTCGCACCCGGAACTGCTGGACTGGCTGTCCGTCAAGTTTATGGATCAGGGGTGGAGTTTGAAGCAACTTCATCGACTGATCGTGAGCAGCGCCACGTATCGACAAGCAAGTCGAGTCACTGCCGACCAGTATTCCCAAGACCAGTTCAATCGGTTGTTGAGCCGTGCGCCTCGTTTGCGTGTCGAAGGGGAAATCGTGCGCGATATCGCTCTGGCGGCGAGCGGGCTGCTCAACTCCAAAGTCGGTGGCCAAAGTCTGTTTGCTCCCGCACCGGCGTTCCTGTTTGTTCCCCCTGCCAGCTATGGTCCCTTCACGTGGTCGGAAGAAGCGGGGCCTGATCGGTATCGCCGTGCGATTTACACGTTCCGGCGGCGATCAACGCCGTATCCCATGCTGACGAACTTCGATACTCCCAATGGAGACTTTTCGTGTGTGCGTCGCGTTCGTTCGAATACGCCGCTGCAAGCCCTGACGACGCTCAACGAAACACTGTTCATGGAATGTTCGAGACACCTGGCGCTGATCGCGCTGAAAGACGGAGGCCCGGATGACGTGAACAGGATCAAGTGGGCATTCCGGCGTTGCGTGTCGCGTCTCCCGACTGAACCCGAGATGAAAATCCTGCTGGATCTGCTGGCACGCGAACAGGCTCGCTTCACTCAGCCCGGCATCGATCCCTGGCAACTCGCTGCGAACGATCCCGCCAAGCCGCCGATGCTTCCTGAAGGAAAGACTCCTGCACAACTGGCTGCCTGGACAGTTGTCTCGCGCGTCCTGTTGAATCTTGATGAAACTGTCACGAAGGAATGACCATGAGTCCTGAAAATAGACCTCTCATGCCATCGTCCGCAACGGCTGGACAGTCGATGTCAGCGTCACCGAATGAGATCACCCGCCGCTGGTTCTTTCGTGATTGTGGCGTCGGACTCGGTTCTGCCGCACTTTATTCGTTGTTCCAGAACGGGGCACTCGCTGCCAGTGGTGCAACATCGGCATTGAGTCCCCGATCGAGTCAGTTGCTACCCAAAGCGAAGCGGGTGATTTACCTGTTCATGGCGGGGGCTCCGTCGCATCTGGAGCTGTTTGACAACAAGCCGGAACTGGCGAAGTGGGATGGAAAGCTACCTCCGGCAGAACTGCTGAAGGGGTATCGGGCCGCGTTCATCAACCCGAATTCAAAACTGCTCGGTCCGAAATTCAAATTTGCGAGACATGGAGAATCGGGCGCCGAACTCTCGGAACTGTTGCCACATCTGGCGACCGTGGTTGACGACATCGCGATCGTCAGGTCGATGGCGACCGACGCGTTCAATCATGCCCCCGGACAGATCATGATGAACACGGGGGCTCAGCAGTTCGGACGCCCGAGCCTGGGGGCCTGGACACTGTACGGCCTGGGAAGCGAATCGCAGGATTTGCCGGGATTTGTCGTCTTCAGTTCGGGGAAGAAAGGCCCCAGTGGTGGTTCTTCGAACTGGGGTTGCGGGTTCCTGCCGACCGTCAACAACGGCGTCCTGTTCCGATCAGGAGCGGAGCCGGTTCTGTACCTGCTGAACCCGCGCGGAGTCGACGAAGCCATCCAGCGCGATTCTCTCGATTCACTCAGGCAATTGAACGAACTGCGATTCGAAGCGACCGGCGATCCAGAGATCTCGGCCCGAATCAGTTCCTTCGAAATGGCCTATCGGATGCAGGCGAGTGCCCCGGATCTGATGGACCTGAATAAAGAGACCAAAGAGACCCTGGAGATGTATGGTGCCGAGCCCGGCAAGTCCTCGTTTGCAAACAACTGCTTACTTGCACGCCGCCTGGTGGAGCGAGGTGTCCGGTTTGTGCAGTTGTTCCATGAAGCCTGGGACCAGCATGGGAATCTGGTCAACGATCTGAAGAAGAACTGCAGTGATACCGACAAACCGACGGCAGCACTTCTGAAGGATCTGAAGCAGCGAGGGTTGCTGGAAGACACGCTGGTCATCTGGGGTGGCGAATTTGGTCGCACGCCGATGGTACAGGGTGGAAGTGATGGTCGTGATCATCATCCGAACGCCTTTACGATGTGGCTTGCCGGTGGTGGTATCAAGCCGGGAATCACGATCGGTGAATCGGATGAATTCGGCTTCAATGCGACGACCGATCGCGTTCACGTTCATGACCTGCATGCTACGATCATGCAGTTGCTTGGCTTTGACCACACGAAGTTGACGTTCCGTTTCCAGGGACGCGATTTCCGGCTGACCGATGTGCATGGCAATGTTGTGACAAAGCTGCTGGCATGAAATAAAGAGCACGTGCACGAGGTCTATTTCTTTCTCGCGGCCAGTCGTGCGACCGTCCGTTCCGGAAGGTCGAGTTCTTCGTACTGTTCGACCGTCAGGTTTGGAAACAGCGTAGGGAGTTCGCCGGGTTCGAGCGCGAACCGCGGGTTGCAGAGATGATTGTCGGGACGTGCGAATTGGCCGCGCGAGAATGTTTCGTAAATCAGAAGTCCACCCGGCCGTAGTGCCGATTCGATTTGCCGAGGGATCCAGGTGCGGTCCAGATACCTGCAGACCACGATCAAATCATAGGTCGCCTGAGGTAATTCGAAGGTTTCCAGGTCGGCGGCAATCCAGTTGATCGGACCGGCACCTGCTTCATTCGCCAGGTTGGCGGCGAGTGAAAGTCCCACAGGAGAAATATCAATTCCCGTTACTGACCATCCCTGTTGAGCCAGCCAGATCGCGTTGTGTCCCAGGCCACAGGCCAGATCAAGGGCGTTTCCCGCAGGCAGACCTCGGGCGTGCTGCAGCAACCAGTCATCCGGCGGATTCAGGACCGTCCGGCCTGTCCCCTTGGAGGAGTACTTGGCATCCCATCGATCTCGATCGGTCGCAGCCACGGAAGACGCCCTTTATCTTTGCGAGGAGAGATCGTGGCTGGATATCCGCGATTGACCTGAAAGCCCGCCTTCCGAAAAACGCTGGGGTCGGGTGAATACACCCGACCCCAGACTCTCATTGACCGCAAGTCGCGTAATGTATTACTTCAGGCGACCGGTTGCCATCAGCTTGCTGGCGTTGCCGGCCTGACCGAAGGCGATCATGCGTGCCAGGCAGATCTTCTTCATCGCTTCACGAGCTGGCTTCAGGTATTCGCGTGGATCGAACTTGTCGGGTGTTTCGGCAAACACCTTGCGGATCGCACCGGTCATTGCCATACGGCAATCGGTGTCGACGTTGATCTTGCGAACACCGTGCTTGATCCCGCGTTGAATTTCTTCGACGGGGACACCATATGTCTCGCCCATCTTTCCGCCGTACTTGCGGATGATTTCCTGCAGATCTTCAGGGACCGACGAACTGCCGTGCATTACGAGGTGGGTGTTGGGCAGTCGGCGATGAATTTCTTCGATCAACGACATCTTCAACACTTCGCCGGTCGGCTTCGTCTTGAACTTATACGCACCGTGGCTGGTTCCGATGGCAACGGCGAGAGCATCAACACCTGTGGCGGCCACGAAGTCTTCGGCTTCGTTCGGATCGGTCAGGTGCGACATGGCACCTTCTGGTTCCGGTTCTTGTTCCAGGTCAGCATCGTGTCCATGTCGTTCACCCGGTTCGCCCATCAATTGAGGATCGACGGAGCCGGTGTCCTTGGCGGGAGCCTTGTGTTCGATCGAACCCAGGCAACCGATTTCACCTTCGACGGAAACACCCATCGAATGTGCGACCTTCACGACGTCAGCAGTCACCTTCACATTGTAATCGAATGGAGCGGCCGTCTTGGCATCTTCCAAGAGTGATCCATCCATCATGACCGAGGTGAAGCCGTACTTGATGGCGCTGTAGCAGGTGGCAGGGCTGTTGCCGTGATCCTGGTGCATCACAACGGGGATCTCGGGGTAGAGTTCGGCAGCAGCCAGCATCAGATGGCGCAGGTAATTGTCCTGAGAATAGCTGCGGGCACCGCGTGAAGCCTGAACGATGACGGGCGAATCCGTTTCCTTGGCCGCTTCCATAATGGCCTGAATCTGTTCCATGTTGTTGACGTTGAACGCTGCAACGCCGTAATTGTGTTCGGCGGCATGATCCAGCACGACTCGAAGCGGAACCAAAGGCATCTGACTAACTCCTGCAAAGACTGATTTCAACCAGAATATGGGATCTCGTTGCGCGGTCCATCCCCATTGGACGGACTCTGGGCACTTCGAGAGCGGCGCCAAGCGAACTAGTTCCGCGTCACGACTTGTTTTGGGTTCGACCAATCAGGCGAACGCGCTAGCGTCCGGTTCTAACCGTGGGCAAGCGCCCCAGCGGCAGATGAGCCCAACCCGAATTCCAAGCCATGATGGCATGATAGATTACCGGCACACAGGGGTTGGCGCGAAGCGTCGGGCCGTCGAAACCCGTTCAATCTCATCAGGTTTGATCCGTTTGTTGCGGACATCAGAAAGAGTTTAAACCCACTCGTGGATCCTGGCCGGGATCTAAAGAAAGCCCTGTCTTGGCCGGGTTTTATAGCTGTAATCATTTTTGACAAAAGTGTTTACGCCAAGATTCCGGTTCAGCGGAGACCGCTGATACTTGCAGGATGTCCCTTTTCTGGCCAACATCGCAGAATGAAATCGGCCGCCAAAGCAGCGATGTTCCTGATCGTACTGTTCGCGATTCCCATCATTCCATTTCTGTGGCTGGGGGAGTCGTTTGAGCAGAGTCTGCTCGATGCGCTGCGCCAACCTGCGTCGAAAACGACGGTTTGGATCTGGGTCGTGGGACTACTTGCGGCCGACATGTTTTTACCGGTCCCATCGAGTGCCGTTGTAACCTACGCTGGAGGAGTGCTTGGTATCGGAGCGGGAGCCTTGGCTTCGTGGATCGGGTTGTCGGCCGGTGCGATTGGCGGTTTCGGACTGGCTCGTCTGTTTGGCGAACCGCTGGCACGTCGGTTCAGCGAATCGGAAGATGTAGTTCGGATGCGCGAATTTGCCCTGCGTCACGGGCCGGTCGCACTGATCCTGACGCGTGCGTTACCGATCCTGTCAGAAGCCTGTATCCTGATGCTGGGAGCCGGGCGACTCTCCTGGCAGCGGTTCCTGATTCCGATGCTGGCGAGTAACGCGTTACTCGCTTTGACGTACGCTGCCTGCGGTGCGTGGTTTCGAGACTCCAACGCATTCCCCGCTGCGATCGTCATTTCGGGTGCGATTCCCTTGATTGCGGCACTGGTCATCCGCAGGTTCTGGAAACCGCAATAAAGTTCGACGCCTGGGGGTTTCGCAAAAAAGCTCCAACCCGGGCCACGCAACATCGACTCCAAAAACGAAGACCTGATTCGGCTCTTGCTTCCAATTCGCTCGAAATTCCAAGGCAATTTTTAAAGCTGCTTTTAGTGAACTCGAATTACCGAATGTTCCCACACATGTGACAAACTTGTGAGGTTTCTGACAAACTTCCGTCAGTTGACAATTGTGGGGCAAACCGACACAATCTCGTTGGGCGCGTATTCCGTACGCGGATGTTGCGCGCTTTTTTGCAGCGTGAAATCTAAGGGCTTTCGCAATAAGGGCTTTCGCAATTATGGGTCGTCCAGTTACCCTCTTCACCGGTCAGTGGGCTGATCTCAAGCTCGAAGAATTGTGTAAGAAAGCCAAGGATTTCGGCTACGATGGCCTTGAACTCGCCTGTTGGGGTGACCACTTTGAAGTGGACAAAGCCCTGTCAGACGACACTTACTGCGCTCGCAAGCGCGAACTGCTGGAAAAGTACGACCTGCAGGTATTCGCGATTTCGAACCACCTCGTCGGACAAGCCGTTCTCGACAATATTGATGCACGTCATAAGGTGATTCTTCCTCCGGCTGTCTGGGGTGACGGAAAGCCTGAAGGGGTCAACCAACGTGCCATCGAAGAGATGAAGAATACCGCCCGTGCGGCTCAGAAGCTCGGTGTGAGTGTTGTCAATGGATTTACCGGATCCAGCATCTGGCATTTGATTTACGATTTCCCGCCAACCCCCAAGTCGATGTACGACGATGGTTACAAGTTGCTGGCGGAACGCTGGAATCCGATTCTCGATGTTTTCCAGGAATGCGGCGTAAAGTTCGCTCTGGAAGTCCATCCGACCGAGATCGCGTTCGACATTTATACGGCAGAACGAGCTTTGACCGCGTTGGGCAATCGCGAAGAATTCGGTTTCAACTTCGACCCCAGCCACTTGATCTGGCAGGGTGTTGATCCTGCTGAATTCATTCGGTATTTCCCGAACCGAATCTATCACGTCCACATGAAGGATGCGAAGGTAACCTTGAATGGTCGATCAGGAATCTTGGCGAGCCATCTTTCGTTCGGTGACGCACGACGTGGTTGGGACTTCCGCAGCATGGGACGTGGCGGGGTGAACTTCGAAGAAGTCATTCGCGCCCTGAATGCCGCCAAGTATGCCGGCCCACTCTCTGTCGAATGGGAAGACATGGGAATGGATCGCGATCTCGGTGCTCGTGAATCGTGCCAGTACGTCAAAAACATCGACTTTACTCCTTCCAAGCGAGCGTTCGACGCTGCGTTTTCGGAATAGGGATTGTCGGTGAGTTCCCTCGACGCAAGTGAACAAGGACGGGCAGAAATGCCCGTCCTTGTTGTTTAAGCGATGCATATGATCAACGAGGATTATCGCACGAGCGCACGTAACGTCTTCACCGGGACGCAGGACTTAAAGACCATTTGAGGGTCAGCCAGGTCGGATCCATTACTCCCCGCAGGTTCCTTCTCTGGGTCCGATTTGTCGGCAGTATCGTTCGCCACACGTCGCGGTCGGCCGCGGCTTTCGCCCCCAGCATAGAGCGTGAATGTACGACTGACCTGTCCCACGACATTGCCGAACTCATCCATGACCGGGCCCCCGCTGGATCCTTGGCCAAAGTCGGCGGTTGTGTTCATCCAGACGGTTCCGTCGTGATCCCGTTCATAGTTGGCAAGCAGGCCATTTGACATGAAGTAGAAGCTGTCACCGGGATGGCCCAGTACCCGCACATGCGTTCCGGGAATTCCATCCTCTGCCAACGGCAGTGGCTTCAAATCACGAGCAT
This sequence comes from Planctomycetota bacterium, assembly GCA_037146815.1. GTDB lineage: Bacteria > Planctomycetota > Planctomycetia > Planctomycetales > Planctomycetaceae > Schlesneria. The sequence continues at coordinate 5,869 of JBAWWJ010000185.1, read as the reverse complement.
CGATTCGGAACAGGCACGTATCCGCCTTCTTGTTCACCGCCAGCAGTTCCTTGACAGGATAGACCTTCCGATTCTTGTCCATCACCACAACGACGTCGGCCTCGTCCTCGTTATCAAACACGTGACAACTTGTCGTCAGGACACCATCTGCTGTCACGGCAAATGCCGTGGCAAGCGAAGTCTGCCACTCGTCAGTATCTTCGATCTTGTACATGCTGCAGACAACGAAAACGCTTTCGCTGGCACGCCGATAAAGCTCACGATCAGGTATCGGCTCATCGGATGGCTCGGGCAGTTCCAGTTCTACGAACTTTCGGTTCAGTTGCTTTCGCAGTTGAGCGTCATTTCGTGTTTTCCCCTGCTTATGCAACCGAGCCCCTTCGGTAGTGATCGTGTCAATGACTTCATTGATATTGAAAATGGGATACGGCGATTTTTCGACCGTCGCACCAAGATACTCGATCAACTTTCGACTCAGCTTGCGTCCCTGAAGATCGGTTCCAATGACTCGACCGGCACGATCCAACAGGAAAGACGTTGGATAGGCAGTGATGCCGTATTGCGTTGTGGCCGGGTGGTCCGACCCCGCCTCTTCGTCATACACGATCGTCCAGGGAAGCTGCTGCTTCTTCAGAAACGATTCGAGTTCTTCACGATCGTCATCGACACTGATTGCAACGATTTCAAACCCGCGATCATGGTACTTCTGGTAATGTCTTTTGAGGGCGGGGAGTTCATCCAGGCAGTGGCCGCACCATGTGGCCCAGAACTCGACGAGGACGATTTTCCCCTCAAGTGTCGCGATATCAATCGGGTCACCGTTGATGGTCTGGCCGGTCAACTCAAACGGCTTGCCTACGATGCCAAGTCGGCGAGCGGCCCCTTCCAGAAAGGCCCCTCGCTTGGCAATCTCTTCGTGCTTGCTGTGAACAAACATCTCGCCCAGTGATTGATACAACGCTTTTGCTTCCGTTGCCGGAGCAAAGTCTTCAAACGCTGTCGCAACCGTGGTGGCAAATTCGGCATCGGCTGCAATCAGCCCCGAGGCTTTGACGAGGGCCACCGTTTCGGCAGCGACCCGCTTCCGGTCCTCTTCAGCGACAGTTTCGTCTTTGGCAAAATCTTCGACTTCGAACAGCAGCAGTTCTCGTCGAGCGAATCGCCTTGCTTCGGAGGCTTCGTTCGGATCGAGTTCAATGATTCGCTCACACGCGGTACGAATCGCGGCCGATGATTTCTGATCGTATTCCTGTTGTTCCTCTTCTGTCTCTGGTCGTGCTTCGCGGATTCGCTTAATGAAGTCGACCAGGACGGGCACTTCGGCTGATGTGGGAACAGTCAGGGGATTGGGCACGATAGCCCGGGCCGGGACTGCGGCGACAGGAGGCTCTTGAGCGACAACCTGATCGGAATCGGGAGCCGTCTGATCGAACCGAACCGCCAGCAGTGCGGCCAGCGTGATCACTGCCAGGCACAATAGCGATCGTCGCATGGTTGTCTCCCACTTATCTCATAATTCATCAGGAACGGATTTGATTCGTACACGACATGGTTGAAAACCGGTTTTGCGTATCAGGCCTCTGACAGCCAGTCCCAGTCTATCGGCTGGGTGATATCCAGTTTAGGCAATTCACAGGCCAATGCTTCGACATATTTTTGAGCTGCTCCCGTGTTAAACACCACGACTCGCTCTTCGGGTCGGATCCAGCCCGACGACGTCAATTGCTCCAAGGCTCCGATGCACGCTGCTGTTTCAGGGCAGATCGCGATCCCTTCCGATGACGCAACTAGACGCATCCATTCACGAATCCGAGCTTCTTCAACGGCCAACGCGGTTCCGCCGCTCTCACGGACGGCGTCGAGAATCATGAAGTCCCCCACCGCGGCGGGAACTCGGATCCCACTGGCGATCGTCGCGGCATTGGCGAACGGCTCGGCGAATCGAGATCCTGCTGCAAACGCCGTGGTGATCGGCGCACAACCGGTCGACTGAACACTGACCATGCGCGGGAACTTCGGCGTCCTTCCCTGCAACCAGCCGAGCGCTGCCAACTCCTGAAAGGCCTTCCACATGCCAATCAGACCTGTCCCGCCCCCTGTCGGATAAAGGATGACGTCCGGCAGATCCCACTCGAACTGCTCGGCCAGTTCCAACCCCATCGTTTTCTTACCTTCGATTCGATAAGGCTCTTTGAGGGTCGAAAGATCGAACCAGTCGAGGCGTTGTTTCCCTTCGCGAACGATGCGACCGCAGTCGGTGATCAACCCGTTCACCAGAAACGTTTTGGCTCCCGCCTGAGCACATTCATAGATATTGACGACGGGCGTGTCCTGCGGCATGAAGACATACGCCTCCATTCCCGCTCGTGCCGCATAGGCTGCAGCAGCTCCGCCAGCATTTCCAGCCGAGGGGAGTGCGACCCGACGGACTCCAAAATGGTGTGCCATCGTGATGGCCATCGTCAGGCCGCGACTCTTGAAGCTTCCCGTCGGCAGATGAGATTCGTCTTTGATCCAGAGGTCTTTCAGCCCATACCGAGCAGCCACGCGGGAACAGGTCAGCAGAGGGGTTTGTCCTTCGCCTAGCGACACCGGCTGCGACTCAAAAGGAACCGGTAACAGTTCGCGATACCGCCACATCGTGGCAGGGCGGTCGCGTAACATTTCTTTGGTCAAAGCCCGACCAACAGCCGCCAGGTCATAACGGACCCACAAGGGACGATCTTTGTGGAGAGTCTGAATCCGATCAGCTGGAAGAATGGTTCCGTCGATCGCCCCTTCGAGATGCGTCACAAACGAAGTCATGAGAGTTCCGAGCGTTGATGGTCAGTCCGTTGCCCAGGGCCGTCGGCCCAAACGCACAGGGCAATCCTATTTTTCAAACTGCGATTGGTCAGACTGGGTGGCCGGGGCGGGAGCGTCTTCGCGAAGCCCCGGAATACACGATCATTCTGAAGACCGGGGCTTCCCTTCGGTCCAGCCCCGGCCACCCCAAATTGAAAAAAGCGATTGTCCTGATCCAAACGCCCGAATCATCGCAGCCGAAGCAAAATCGAGCAACAGGAGTTCACTCCGCGATGTGGATAAAACCCTGCCAATTCTGGAGATGGCGGGTCCCGGTGGTCGCGATACGTGCAAACCGAGTGTTGCACCGGTAGACTTCAGTAACTTGCAGGCAACGATTCGACCGTATTCACGGTCGGTTGTCGGCAGAGTCTGTTTGGGGTGGTGGAACGTCTCGTCGAATTTGGTCGTATTGCCAAGGTTTGTCCGCTCGACAATTGGCAATCGAACCAGTCGGCTGAGATGGACTCGTCTTCGGGATATGGTGGATGTCGGCAAAAGAGACCGCACCGGCTGATTTGGCGGGAATCTCGATCCGCGTGCTGATCGTGGATGATGACGAAGCGCACGCACAGGCCGTCGCAGAGAGTTTGCGACGCGTCGGATACGACTGCACGGTCGCAGGTTCCGGCGAACGAGCAGTCGCTCTGATCGAAAGCCAGACCTACGATGTCGTCGTGACAGATCTGATGATGGACGACGTCGACGGGCTGGAGATCCTGCGGAAGTCGAAAGAGGAGCTTCCGGACGCAGAAGTGATTCTGCTGACAGGACATGCGTCAATCAAGACGGCCGTTGCCGCCGGGCAGCATGGTGTCCACACGTATCTCACCAAGCCGCTCGATATTACCGAGTTGCGTCATGCCGTCGAAAAGGCTTCTACGCGAGTTCGGCTGCTGCGTCAGAACGCGGAACTGAGTCAACGGCTGGATGAAAAGTTCGGTTACGAAGGTGTCGTCGGCAACAGCCCTGCCATGCACCGAGTGATCGACAAGCTGCGCAGCGTCGCCGCCACGGACAGCACGGTCTTGATCCTGGGTGAAAGCGGGACAGGGAAAGAACTCGCCGCGCGGGCCTTACACCAGAATAGCGAACGCAAGAACAAACCATTCGTCCCCCTCAATATCTCTGCGCTCCCGGAAAGCATTCTGGAAAGTGAGTTGTTCGGACACGAAGCGGGAGCGTTCACCGGTGCCGCGACCAAGCGCATCGGCAAATTCGAATATGCCAACGGAGGAACGTTGTTCCTGGACGAAGTCGGCGAAATGCCGATGTCGACACAGATCAAAATGCTGCGAGTGCTGGAAGACCGCAAGATTACGCGTCTGGGAGCGAACGACGAAATCGAAGTCAACGTGCGTCTGGTTGCTGCCACTAACGCCTCGCTGCAAGAGATGGTGAAGAAAGGAACTTTTCGCAAAGATCTGTTCTATCGACTGTCTGTCGTGACGATCGAACTTCCGCTCTTGTCCGAGCGACGTGGCGATATCCCTTTGCTGATCGATCACTTTCTGAAGGTCTTATCTGCTCGATACAAGAAGCCCGTTCCGATTGTCAGTAAGCACGCTCAGCAGGCTTTGATCGCACACTCATGGCCCGGAAATGTTCGTCAGTTGCGAAATGCTGTCGAGCAGATGCTGGTTCTCGACAAGGATGGGCGTCTGGATGTGGATGACCTGCCCGACGACATTGCTCCGCTGGGGCAGACTGTCGAAGGTGATGTCGCGTCCAATGTCGCTCGCGGTGCCGATTTTCTGATCGGACGCCCCTTTACCGAAGTCGAAAAGTTCTATATCGAGCGAGCTCTGGAACTGACCGGTGGCAAACGGGAAGAAGCGGCAAAAATTCTGGAAATTGGTGAGCGGACTTTGTATCGAAAGATCAAGGAATACGACATCAAGAACTAGATCGCATCCCGTTTAAGTGTGGCGTCCCGCGGGCATCAAATTGCAGAGTCTAACCCATGTTTCGACGCGACACGGAAGTGCGACCCGCACTAGCAAGGGGCGACACCCTTGAACCTGACCGGTTCTTGCCTGGAACCGTCGCCTTCGTCCACTGACTTTGGGCCAGTGTTTGTCATCACCCTGTTTGTCTTCCAATGGTCTTGATCGAAATGCCGATCCCTGAATCCAGTTCGCTGTGTCTATTCTCTGAAGATGAAGTCGCGCAGTTCTGGCGTGATGGTTTCCTGTGTGCGCGGGGATTGGCACAGAAAGCGGATGTCGATCGAATGCGACACGTCACAGAGACGGGCGTGCGAAATCAGATTGCTCCGGTTGAATACGAAGCGGAACTCCAATACCCGGGTGCTCCCAGTTCACTCGAAGCAGTCGGTGGCAGGACAATCCGTCGCCTGAAGCAGGCACTGAGCCGTGATTTTCTGTTTACCGAATGGGTACTCAGTCCGCCGGTGCTGGGACGCCTCAAACAACTGCTCGGTCCCTACGTTGTCTGTCCGTTGGCCCATCATAATTGCATTATGACCAAGCAGTCGCAGTTCAGCAGTGAAACGGGCTGGCACCAGGATATTCGTTATTGGTCATTTTCACGTCCGGAACTCGTCAACGCGTGGATTGCGCTGGGCCGCGAATATGCCGCCAATGGGTGCCTGCAGGTGATCCCGGGAACACATCGCATGGAGTTTGACCGATCGCGATTTGACGATGAACTCTTTTTCCGCCCGGATCTGCCAGAGAACCAGGCGTTGATCCAAACTCGCCAATACGTCGAACTGGAACCGGGGGATGTCCTGTTCTTTCATTGCAAGACCTTGCACGCCGCCAGCCGTAATACGACCAGCGAATCGAAATACTCCGCCGTCTTCACGTTTCACGGAGCCGACACATTTCCGCTGGAAAACTCGCGGTCGTCTGCCTTGCCTGAACTTGTTCTGACCCCCGGCGGGACGAAATAAGTTGCAGGCGACTGGACGGCTGTCTTCCCATTTCGGGTGGCCCAGCTTGCCGATCTTTAGACCGGGCACAAGGGTAACAGGTGTTCGGGGACATAGGTAACAGGTTGA
>JBAWWJ010000184.1:0-17411 GCA_037146815.1 Planctomycetota bacterium | reverse complement strand
CAATGATGTCACTTCTGTGGCATCATCCGCTCTTCTTTCAGGTCATCCGAGTGTTTGACAAGGACCATTCCCGGCTTGGGATCAATCCGGTATGAGAATTCCTTGCCGATCGGCAGCGTATAGAGTTGGGCGACGGTCCCTTCCTGGCGACGCCAAGTCAGCGGATATGACGAGCGGTATTCGTCAAATTCGCCAGGAGCCAACGTTCGCGGCACGCTCCACCCCGTATACGGGCCGCGAACTTCGTAGACCAATGGCTTGTTCGAATCGTTCGAAATCAGCACGCCAGGAAGTTGGTACTGAGTTACCACATGGTCTTTTCTCCAGTCGAGTACATCCAGTCGCAGTGGAACTCCGTGGACAACCATGTCGGGCACACCTTCAGGTCGCACACCATCGAGCAACTGGGCCGCTTCACGAGCCTTGAGAACGCTCGCAACCAGTCGTTCTGCATCAACGGTCTCGTTTTCGGCTTTGTATCCAGGAGCAAATGTCCATTGTGGGATGATTCGGAACTTGCCCAATTCAGCGAACTTGAAGCCTCGTCGAGAATACCCTTCTTTCTTCACATACGGAGCGTACTCGCGTTCGATCGACATGTTCAATTCGCCGACCTGAGTCCACTGGGCTTCACCCTTCTTCCGATACGCGACTCGAAGCGGAACCGACGTCAACGAGAGTGTCATCAGGTTCCCCGGAGCATCCTCATACAACTGAGGACCGCTGCCAAGATCAGGAGTTCGAAGATGGATCGGGTCACGAAGATAGAAGTCGACACTCGTTTCCATCTCATCACCATGCTTCTTCAAATCCGGGATAATCTCCTGCAGGAATTCGCGATCAGCAAGGGCATGATACTCCTTGGGTGTGAAGTCATAAACATTGAAGCTGTTGACCTTCCCCGCGATGATCAGGTTGCTCCAGCCCGGTACCACTGATTCCGCGATATTCATTTCCAGGCCGGACTTTATTGGCTCTGGAAACTCCTTCGGAGCCGGATAGTGCATCTTCTGGAACGTCTTTGGCGTTTGCCCCAACGTTGACAGGACCAGGCCCGAGATGATGCTGATTCCGTGATCGTCGATCTTGATTTCTTCAGGGAACATCTTCAGGCGAGGTTGCCACATCGGCATCGAGATCTGACCAACTGTCATTGTCTTCGCATACATCACATCATTGAGCTTGTTTTCGGCGGTCTGGATAACTCCTGGAATGCTATTCAGTACCTGACGTTCAATCTCGCCCTTTTTCGAATAGACCCCTTCAACCAGCCCGTCTGAAACCTTTCCATTCAGGAATGGCAGTCCACGAACATGAACGTCCGAAGGTTGAGTGACATACCAGTTATCTGGGGGAATCTGGAAATCAACACCTGTCAAGTTGAGATGAACGCGTCGATCCTTCACATAAGGCTGTAATTCGACGGTCAACCAAACTGGAGCACGATGCCCGATCACAACATTCATCGGGCCCGCCGACGCTGACAGCAATACCTTGGCGTTGAGCTGTGAGTTCGAGACGGTCATCGTGAAATTGCGGAGACCTGCCTGCAGGATCAGCCGGTTGGGAGCCTTGGGAATGATGCGAACCTGTTCCACTCGCCCTTGGTAGTACAATCCTGACAAGGCAACATCCACGGGCAGGAATCCCCCGACCTTGGTGCTCTGGTAGACAGGGGCAACAGCTCCGGCCATTGGCTTTTCGGCCAGCTTTTCGGGGGCTGCGAAGCAGAACGCATCAAGTACGTCCTTACAGATGCGGAAGCGAAGCGCCCGTGACATCTCGGCACCGGCAACAAACGGGACTTCGAGATCGAGTCCGCTGCTATAGCCTTTTGGCTCGGTCCATTCGAGATTCTGGTTTGGTTCCTTGCTGGGATCGAGCATCCAGTCAATCAAGGCCTGTTGGGTAAACACGACGTTGCTCAGGTCATGTGCCTTTTTCGAGACTTCTGTCAGATAGGCTTTTCCACCTTCTGCCCTGATTGCATCGACCATATCATGGGCAACGTGTGTTGCGACCAGCGGATCATGTGCCGCATGGAAAACCCACGTCGGAATTCCCGCGACCTTGGAAGCATCTTCCTTATTGGCCATGGCGCTGACGGGAACGAGTGCTGACCATCGTTTCGAAGTTCTGGCAGCGATTTCCCAGGCACCTGTCCCACCCATAGAAAGTCCGACCAGGCACTCACGCTTGGTGTCAACGCTGTAGTCTTTTTCGACGGCATCGAGCATCTTCAGTGCTCGTTCGGAATCTTCGGGCTGATCGGTCCATCCCCCCAAGACTCGGCTGTGCAGGTTTTCGCACTGAGGAAAAACAACCACGAAGGGGAAATCCGCCATCCGCAAGCGAATTGCGGGAGCGATCCCCGAAACCAGTTGTGACCGTCCATCGCTTCCGCGATTGCATGCGCCATGCAGAAACAGAATTACCGGCCACTTCTTGGCGGGGGTGTAGTTGGCGGGGACGAACACAACATACTTGTGCTCTCCCTTTTCGTCCTTGAAAACGCGATTGACAAATTCACCTTGCGCCAAGGGTTGGCCGACGGCTTGAACGCTCGTATTCGTTGCAGGTGCCACTTGCCCCTGAGTCTGCCCGACCATGGCAAGGCTGCCAACAACGGCAAAAATCACCGATCGAGACCGCAAACCCCGCGTGACGGCCATTCTATTCCTCCCTGAAGTTGCCACTTGCAGTTCTGCCCCAGTTGCGATTTTCCATAGTTGCAACGGCATGTCCGTCAACGACGACATCGAACTATCGTATTTATCGGCTACACACCGTGCCGCTCCTACTGCCCGTTTCCCATGATCAATCGATTCCTTCGACAGGTCGGAATCACAACCGTTGCTGACGTTACAACCCCTACCATTGTCGCCACCAGCATCTGACAATGAAGTCATCTGCACTCTTGGCTAGTTGTTGGACAACCAGTCTCGATCGAAGAGCGTCACATGCTGCGGTTGCGTCATAAATCAAGAACGGAGTTCTCAAAAAGCAGCCGCAAACGCAAGAACGCAGGGATGCATTGGAGTTCCCATGCAATGGCGAAACTGGTTACTGCCCAAGGACTATGAGCAGATGCCGCATTTCGCAGGCGATTCGGACGCTCATCCACTATGCTGCGACGGATTCACTTCGTCGTCCTGGCAATGCGATTGTCACGGCATTGTTCCAATCGATGTGCTCTGGCAACGGGAAGCATGCGGCAACATTTAGCATATGCAGTTGCTCACCCCGTGTATCGAAACCACTCTTGCTCAAGAACTCAAGAATCGGCTGATTTCGCGGGCCGATCACAACGGGAGCCTCAAGCCACGTCCCACCTTCCGCAATGATGACGCTCGTTAGACCATGCAGCGTCGCTTCTTCGACACCACGCCCCAGAACTCGGCAACTCATCAAGAACGTGTCGAGTTGATGAGAATCGCCGTCACGTCCCGGCCGTTCCAGAATCGTGACACCGACTAGCCCGTAATCGCCAAACCGGTCTGAAGCTTCAATCACATGGATGCTGAAGCGGTCGCCAAGATCCCGGATTTCAGGCAAGGAACGTCGCTTGAGTGACAAATTGAACTGATTAGTCTTCTGCGTCAGTTGAGCAACTCGCGGCAGATCGATGTCATTGGCAGGTCGCATCACTACTCGAAGTGACAGAGATTGCAAATACGACCGCAGATCGCCGGTATTTTCCTGCAATCGTTTGCGTTCCTGCTCCTGCTGCATCATCGCGGCACGAGCCTGATCTTCGGCAGTTAATTGCGGGGCATCAAACCTCCACAGCCGCGAAATCATCGGTACATACTGTGCGGCATCTACGGGAAGCGGAACCACTGTCACGCCAGGTGCGTTTGCCGTCATTTCCAGCCGATTTGCCACGTCATCGTCGATGAAGACGAACGCATCGAGGCCCAGATTGAGCTCCTTGGCAATGTCCTTCACGTTCTGAGACTTTGGCAGCCAGTTGATCCGCGCCGTTGTAAAATCTTCGCGGCGCAGGACCATTTCCGGATGTTGATCGAGAACTTTCCAGACATCCTCCGGTTGATTGCGGCTCACCAGAACCAGCAGTTGGCCCTTGGACTTAAGCGATTTGAGGTATTGCTGGAAGAGTCGGAAACTGCGTCCCGGATGATCGGTGCCAAGCTGAATTCCGTCGATACCGTCTTCGGCAATCACGCCACCCCATAGGACCCCATCGGCGTCAACGGCAACAACCTTGGCTGGGGCGACACGACGCTGCCGAACCAGTCGTGACAATTCGATCCCCAGTTCACGATAGACGGCCGCCGAATAGGGCGAACGTGCAATGACTTCGTTTTCGGTATCGTAGGCAGCAGAGACTCCGACAGCTTCCACAACAGCCGAGAAATCAAGCAACGTCACTTCCGGCAGTTCTGACAGCTTCTGTCGCCAATTTGCCCGTGCCGCTTCTGCCGTGCGCCGATCAATATTCACGACTTGGGAGACAACAGGAGGAAGCGTCCCCACCACCAGCGTTCCATTCGAGTCACGCGAAAATCGAGCAATGGCATCAAGTAGCGACTCCGCCGAGTTCGCACGGTCATCGGCCAACAGATCTTCCGGTCGCGACAGGACAACATTCAAACCAGTTCGATTGTTGCGGAACATACTTGCTGGTGAGAGTAGTTCCTGTGCAACCTGATTGAATCCCGCGAACTCGACCTTGATATTCATCCCAAATGCTTGTGCCCACAATTGCAGGCTGGCAGCAATCGATTCGGACGTGAACGTGGAAGCAATGACCACGCGCAGCTCGTTACCTGCCGCAAGTTTCAACTGATCCACGTGTCGGGCCAACGTTTGTGTCGCCTTCTCGTGATCCCACAACGGTAAGAGTTCAGGATCGCGAGGAAGCGGTTCGTCGGCTTCACGGGCTTCCGATGGAGCTGCCTGGTGCTGATCCAGCAATCTCAAAATGTCGGGAATTGATCGCACGCAGAACGACTCAGCGGCACCGACCTTGATACCGAACCGAGAAAAGATCCCCGCCGCAATCCCCATCTGCCCCAATGAGTCCCAGTCGCTGATATCTTCCATCGCGGCATCAGCGGACACTTCCTCAAGTGTGCGATGCAGGGTATCAGCAACCAGTTTCCGAACGGCAAGTTGTCGGTCGTGATCGCCAGGTGCAGATTTGCATGCGGGAATTACTTTGTTCAGACTCCGATTCGAAGCGCTGGTGATTTGCAGCGAGTTCTGCCGTTGAGCAAAACGTGGGCGCAGAAACTGAGCTGGGTTGCCCCCCCACACTTCGTCAGGGGGAATGATCGTGTAAGGGAGGACATTGCTTCCGGCTTCGATAATGGTGTTGTCGCCGATCTGGACTCCCAGATTGATACGGCATTGCCCGCCAACAGTGACTCGGCTCCCAATCACAACCGGTGCACACGCATATTCAAAACTCCCGTCAGCCTGTACCGTGACCGCGTGGCACGTGATCGTCGCGTCACCCCCAATGAGGGAATCCGGTCCAATTTCCGTCAGATCCGGGTCCCAGAGTATCCCCCATACGTGAGCATCGTGATGAATCTTGTTCTTCGGTGAATAACCGCGGAAAATCAATTACTGCCAGTACGTCACCGTCTGCAGTGATCGAGCCATCGGAAGTGACTGGATCATCGAACACTTCAGGTAAAGCATGAGTTGAGTTGCGAATCTCGCTTCTTCCTCGAACCCTTTCAAGGAAGACATCCGCGAACTGCGGCGATAAGCCCAGGCATAAAAAGGGATTCCAATCGCGAATCCCCAGCCGAGGAACAGGACCAACCACGCTAGATAGAGTACAGGGGCTAAGGTCACGACCGCCCAGACGGGCAACGCGTTCATCAGCCCGGAATAGTACATCCCGCCCGCCAGGCTTCCAGATGCAAGGGTGGCGTAGACAAGGAGGTAAACAACGGAAAAATTCGCTTTCGCGAAGCTGAAGCGAAAGGCCTTCGAAGATTCATCCATGAATCCGCTCCCCAAGTTTCAAACGATCTACTCGCTTCAAACATCGACGTCATGAGGGCTCCTGCTCCATTACGACTTTGTCCAATGAACGTGCGACGTCGCTCGACGGATGGTCATAGCGCCAGAATCGATCACGGCGAATTTGCCGACCGTAGCGATCAGGCTGTCTGGGAATTTGGGATAGCGTGCATCCTCCCGTTTGAAAGAATTGGCGTCCGTCGAATTGAGATTGTGGTCGGATGCGGGTCCGTCGCCCAACCACGCGGCTGCAATTTATTCGAACTTCCCGGCTCTACCGCTGGGCATCAAGAAATGCAATCAGATCTCGCAATTCCTGCAGCGTCATTCGTTCCGTCAGCTTTTCGGGCATGACAGAAATTCGTTGCGGAGTCCGCTCTTCAATGTCTGTGGTCTTCAGTTCAATCGTCTGCCCATCTGAGTTCCCGACGATCGTCTTCCCTTCGTTCTCATGAACAATCATCCCGGTCGCAATTCGCCCGTTCTTGAGAACGAAATTCCAGGAAACATACTGCGGAGCGATTTCGCGACTGGGTTCCAGGATCGACTGGATCAACTGGATTCGATTCATCGTCCCAACCGTTCGCGACAGATCCGGGCCAACGCGGCCACCGCGACCATCGATACGATGACATTTGAAGCAGCCTGCTCCCTGAGGGTGATAGAAGGTTCGCCTTCCTGCTGCCGCATCGACGTCGCGGCCACGATTGAGCTGCGCGAGCCATTGTTCACTCGTCTTCGGTTTCTTCGAAACCCACGAACCGATCGAAGCCGGAGCCTCTAGCTTCCCTTCGGCATAGATCGATGCGATCTGATCGGCAATTTCGACCGCAGCGGCTTCATCAGTTGCGCTCTTCAGTGAGTCTGCCAGGGCTTCGACCGCTGCTCGCACTTGAGCATCGGCAATTAATCCACGAGCGGCCCGTAACGCCTCGCGCTGCAGTTGTGGTGGAATCTTTCCATTGGGATTCAACAGTCCGGCAATCAACTTTCGACTCGGCCCCGCCTCAGGCTCGGTTTTCACCAATCCCGACAATCCGACAATCGCTTCCGCACGCTCGCCGAGATCGCGTTTGTCATCACTGGCAATTTCTCGTAAGAGTGTTGCCGAAATTTCTGGTTTCGCCCCTTGCAGCGTCCGTACAGCTTCCATACGTAGTGTCTTGTCGTCTGCTTTCGACAGCATTGTCAGAAGATCGAGATCAAACACCTTGTCGGTCGGGGCCACCAGTCGCATTGCCTGGGCTCGAACGGTCGCAGGTCGCTGCGGATCCTTAATGAGCGGAACGACATAATTTTCCGGCGGCGTCTTGTCGAAATCTGCGGGATTGCCACCATCCAGCATCTGCAAGGCAGCCAGTGTTGCCAGAAATAATTCAGCCGTCATTCCCGTGGAACTGAGCACCGCTTCTACCTGAGGCCGCAGGTCTTTCATCTTCTCTTCCGCGACCCACTGCACCGCAACACGACGGACATCGGGATCGTGGTCGTGCAGAGCAATCCGCAGCAGGCTGTCATCTTTCGGGCTTTGTTTTCGTGCCGCCAGCAACATGGCAATGCGAGCGGGGATCGAAGCGTTGGAACCGGGTGTCAGATAGCTGGCAAAGTGATCCTGCTTGAACTGACGAGCCAGCATTGTCACCAGGACCGAATGAACAAACGGGTCTTCGACAGACGAGACGAGTTTGACGAGATCACCACCTGGAACAAATGTTTCGCGAGCCAGCATGGGTAGCAGTAAATCTTTGTCAGGTTGCTGGTTTCTTCCTTGAATCAACATCTCTGCAAGGATTTCGCGAACATTGTTTCTCGCCTTACGACTTCCCGCTGCGAAAGGTGGTTTGTCCTTCGAATCTGCCAGGTTTGGCAACGTGTCAAACAAGTCTGCAAGAGCATCCTTGGCCGTCTGCCCCGACGCGATCTCCTTCGCACGTTGGCTCCAGAAGACTTCCAACTGCCCGCGCGGCGTGACAGGTTCGCCACGTGACATCTGATGCGCCGCCATTCTGCGAACCTCGCGCCGGGGCGAGTCCAGCAGCGCAGCCTGGCGCGTCGGTTCCAGAGAAGGGATTTCAGCCAGTTTCACGACTGGTGTGGAACGCGGTGCGGCGGGGCGAATTCGCCAGATCCGACCATGTCCATGCAGTTTGTAGTCTCGCAAGACCCAGTCAGTGCAGTACAACGATCCATCTGGCGAGGTCGCGATTCCGACCGGGCGAAAGTTTTCTCCGCCGGTAATGACCGGTTCCGGAAGTGCAGTCAACGAAGTCCCGCGAGGCTTCAGGCGAAATCGATCGATCCGGTGATCTCCCCAGCTTGTCATGAACAGATTCCCGAGATATTCCTCGGGAAGGCCATCCGATTCATAGGCGATAATTCCTGAGGGGGCTTCGCCTGTCCCTCCGACCATCGGTAATGTTCCGGGAACTTCCCCATCCCAACTGGTGAATGGGTGTAGCCCCTTGCGACCGTTGCGAAACCGATATCCATAATCCCCGTCGGGGATCACATGAATCAGTCGGCACGGGGGGCGACTATCAGGGTCATTGTCGACGCTGAATAGCCGACCAAACGCATCGAATGCGTTGGCATGTGGGTTCCAGAATCCCGTCGCGATCTGGCTGAGTTGCGACCCGTCCAGCCGACATCGATAGATATTACCAGCGTCAGTACCTGCGAGTGTCGTTCCGTCGGAGCCGATGATCTTGAAACCTGCTCCCAGGTTCTCCCCGAAGCCGAAGTAGAGCCAGCCGAGTCCATCCAGAGCGAAACCTGCCAGTCCGTTATGCGGATAGTTCCCTGCCGTTTCGAGGTGCACAATACGATCGTTCCGATCCGCCACGTCGTCTCCGTTGTCGTCATGAAACTGCCGAATCTCCTTGCGAGTGGCGATATACACGGATTGTTTCGGAGCAGGTCGATCTGAGGTGGCAGCAATCGGAAACCAGAGCGGACGGACCATGACACTCATCGAGTGAACCAGTCCATCTGTAAAGACAACAATTTTGTCCGCGCGTCCATCGTCATTGGTGTCACTCATCACGAGAACACGGTCTGTCGGATGCCCCTTGTAGCCTTCGGGAGGGAAATGCGTGTTACTCTCGATCGCGAAAACTCGACCGCGGTGGTCAATGTCGAGCCCCGTCGGAGTCACGATCTGTGGATGCTCGGCAAAGAGTTCCACTTTCAAGCGAGGATCCAGCGATTTGGGAGGTTCATCCGCCCCGAACAAAGGGACTGACAAATTCAGTGTGAACAACAATACGAGGTGCTTCAGCATGGTGTGGACCCTCCCGTCAAAACGCATTCCAATCTGCAGGTCGCTTATCACAGTACCAGAATCGAATCGTCTCTTCATTCATCTCACGCCGGTCAGATTGACTCCGCTGCCGATCAGAAGGTTGTTCTGGTAGACCCAGCGGTACAGCCCCCCCTGTTTTTCGGGTGGAAGCTCCCGGATATCGTGAAACCCTGCCGCATCAAACCAGGCTCGAAGCTCGGCTACGGTGTGGTGATATTGATACTGCGGCGCATACCAGTCGAATGTATCGCAAACGCGGTTCTCGCAGTTGGGGTGAGCACTGAAGTTGATGATCTTGTTCAACGTCTTGTTGATCACGGGAAGTCCGCCCAGCCACGCTCCCCATTCACACCATCGCTCGAGTTTTTCGGAATCCATACGGATCGTGCGAGATCGCAGGGAGCTGTTGATCCATTCCTGCCACCACTGATTGCGGCGATAGAGCCAGACCGAATAACGACCTCCCGGTTTTACCAGCTTCGCGACGGCATCGAAGACGGATTTCGTATCCGCATCGTGGTGCATGACGCCGATCGAAAAGACAAAGTCGAATGATTGCGGCTCAAGTGGCAGTCGCTTCAGATCGGCCTGCACAAACGCCACATTGGGCAAGTGAGAACAGAGTTGCCGCGTCTTGGACACGGCTGCGCTATGATCGGCCCCAATCACAGTCGCTCCAGCCTCACCGCAGACCTTGCTGTAGCGTCCGCCGCCGCAACCGGCATCGAGAACTCGCATCCCCTTCATTTCTGACAGGGAAATCCCCGTCTTCGCCTGAAATGTGGCACGGTCTTCGTCGTCGTGGGCGACTTCATACTTGTTCCACTGTCGCCCGAAACTGGCCAGATGCTGATCCCCCGTAAAACGGGGAATCTCTTCAACGATGGGGACTGACAGTTTACACGTCGTACATTCGATCCGATCGCCATTCCACGCGAGACCGGATTGGCAGGCCGGGCAACGTAGAACCGAGACCAGTTCGGACTGAGCGGCCAGTGAGCTCTCCATCAGAACTCAATCTCCAGTAGATCTTCGGCCAGAATTGACTGAGGAAAGATCGAGCGGGCAACGTCAATGCCGATCGGATCGTCATCAGGTCGCTGCGGGTCGATGTGCGTCAGATAGAGTCGCCCTACGCCAGCCTCTTTGGCCAATTGAGCCACTGCTGACGTGTGGCTGTGACCTGTCGGTTGACACCATTGAGCCATATCGTCACCAAAGTTGCACTCGTGGATCAACACATCGGCACCGCGAATGAATTCGGTATACGAGCCATCGACGGTTGTATCGGTGATATACGCCAGACGATGCCCGTCGAGATTGAGAAGATACCCTCGTGATCCGCCAGGGTGCTTCAAGGGATGTGACGTGATTTCGGCGCGACCACCTGCAATCGAAACTCGATCCGTTAGCGGTACAAACTCAAATTCAGGAAGTACCGGGAAAATCGGCTGAGAGAACAGGTGTGTTTTGACGGCGTCGATCACATGCGGTTCGGCATGGATTCGGCAACGCGTGATTTCTTTCTTCAGCATCGGGACTAACAAGATTGTCAGTCCCATGACGTGGTCGAGATGAGCATGAGTCAGAAACAGATCGACTTCGGGCGACTTCAACCGGCTGGCAACTCGGAAAACACTGCTGCCGGCATCAAACATCAGTCCCAGATCCGGAATCAAGAGCGACGCAGTCTCGCGCCGTTCGTTCGAGTGGTATCCGCCGGTACCGAGGAAAATCAGTCGCATAGATACTACTCCGGCCAATCCGTTTCAGCGGGGTCTTCGCACGGTATCTTTTCCAGGAGCCAGCGGCGTCGGCGACGGAAACGGAGAATTGGCCTCCTACCGTCACCTTTGTAATCGCCATGGGTTAAGGCCGTCAGTCCCATCAGGCGGAAGACCTGCACCAAAATCCCACCGAGACCAGCTCGGTGGGATCCGCTCCGAAATCACGTCAATTTTCGTTCGCGAATCCAGTCGGTGTGCGACATTTCACCACGGGGCTTGTCGGTTCGCTCGTAGGTGTGAGCCCCGAAGTAGTCACGCTGAGCTTGCAGCAGGTTCGCAGGGAGTCGACCGTTGCGGTAGCCATCGTAATAGCTCAAGGCTGCGCTGAAAACCGGGATCGGCAATCCCATCTGAACTGACGTCGCAACAACGCGTCGCCAGCTTGGCTGAGCTTTGTTGATCGCAGCCTTAAAGAAGTCGTCCAGCAGCAGGTTTTCCAAGGTTGGGTTCTTGTCGAACGCTGCCTTGATGTCTCCCAGGAACCGCGAACGGATAATGCAGCCACCACGCCACAGCAAGGCAATATTGCCATTGTTCAGCTTCCAGCCAAACTCCTTGGCTGCCGCGTCGAGTTGAACGTAACCCTGGGCATAGCTGCAAAGCTTCGACGCGTACAGGGCCTGGCGAACGTCTTCGATGAACTGCGTCTTATCGCCAGTAAATTTGACGTCTGCAGGGCCCTTCAGAACCGCACTGGCTCGAACGCGAGCATCCTTCTGAGCGGACAGACAACGGGCATACACGGCTTCAGTGATCAGCGTCGTCGGCACACCAAGATCGAGCGCATGCTGGCTCATCCACTTACCAGTCCCCTTCTGCTGCGCCGTATCCAGGATCATGTCGACGAGATATCCGCCCGTCGCCTTATCCTTCACT
Source organism: Planctomycetota bacterium (assembly GCA_037146815.1). Lineage (GTDB taxonomy): Bacteria > Planctomycetota > Planctomycetia > Planctomycetales > Planctomycetaceae > Schlesneria. Next base: position 5,447 of record JBAWWJ010000184.1, on the reverse strand, counting down.
GTGAAGATGTCGCGAGTGATCTCGATCAGGTAACTTTCCAGTTCCCCTTCGTTCCACGACTTGAAGACGTGATAAAGTTCATCATTCGTCAGGCCGAGTGTGTTCTTCAGAATGAAGTAGGCTTCGCAGATGAGCTGCATGTCGCCGTATTCAATCCCGTTGTGAACCATCTTCACATAGTGACCTGCTCCGGCTTCGCCGACCCAGTCACAGCAGGGAATGTCGTTGTTCGGGCCGACCTTCGCCGAGATCTTCTGGAACACATCTTTCACAAACGGCCAGGCTTCATGGTGTCCGCCCGGCATGATGCTCGGGCCCTTCAAGGCCCCTTCTTCACCACCGGAAACCCCTGTTCCAATAAACCGAAGTCCGGCAGCCTTCAAGTCAACATGGCGTCGGTTCGTATCAACGAAGTCGGAGTTCCCGCCATCGATGATGATGTCGCCGGGAGCGAGCAGCGGCTTCAGTTGTTCGATCACGCCATCAACAGGAGCCCCCGCCTTCACCATGATCATGACGCGACGTGGTGACTTAAGGCTGCCGACGAATTCTTCCAGAGTATGATAACCCTTGATGCGTTCAGCGGTCCCGGCATGAACCTTGTCTGCCGGCTCGTTCTTCAAGCCACTGACGAAGGTGTCCGTGGTCTCGGTCGTACGGTTGTACACCCCGACCGAAAAGCCATTATTGGCCATGTTTAAAACCAGATTCTGACCCATGACGGCCAGACCAACCAGACCAATATCGTGCTGCGACATGACTGAAAAAAGATCCTTTCCGAGTTTTTTGCTTGCCTCGCGACCAGCCCACAAGGCCAGCCCGTATGTTCATTGTCTTGGCGAGCCAGATGGCTCACCAAATACGTTCCTCAATTTTCAAATATTTCCTGAACCGTGATTTGAAACCCCGGCAGGTGGTTGTCTCCGGTGAGGAGATCTGTTCCCGAATACAACTTTGGCCGGTCATTCGGACGGTACACCGTCACCGTCTGAAAAACAGGTTCGACGACCCATGTCAATGGGACGCCAACATCCAGATACTCACGGACTTTCGCCAGGACCTCGTCTTGCTTGTCGTTGGGTGACAGAATCTCCACAGCCAGAATCGGTGGACCATCTACCATCCGCGTCCCATGATCCGACCGGGAAACAATGTCATGACTGGCGTAAGCGACATCGATTCCGACAGCCGATGCTGGAGTCCCTCGCAGAACAAATCCCGCTTCACCTGAAAACACCATCCCACGTGGCTTGGGTTGTGACATCACCCAATTTCCAATCAAACGCGAGATTGCGGCTTCGCAGGCAGCATGCCAACGATTGCGTCGAGTCATGGGTCTCTCCCATAAGCGACCCTGAATCAACATACGATCGACCCCTTCATCGTCCGCAAGGACCATGAATTCGTCGAGTGTCATCAGATGTTGAGTCGCTTCAGGTAGCGTTGTGATCATGGTCCGTTCCACGTCGATGAGACTATGCTTTCGCTCTGCACTCGCACTCGAATTTTCTTAATTTCTCCGCGAGCGTCTGGCCTTCAACGCGAAAGCCAGACGCTCGGAATTCAACATGATACCGAACTTGCGAACTATCGCTGAATACGCGCTGAGCCTCCCTTGGCAAAGGCTTCGACTTGTTCACGCGTCGCCATCGTCGTGTCCCCTGGGAACGTTGTCAGCAACGCGCCATGAGCCCAACCGAGCTTGATTGCTTCTTCGGGTGACCTTCCATTCAGCAGCCCATAGAAGAAACCGGCTGCAAAACCGTCGCCGCCACCGACTCGGTCATACACATCCAGAGCACATGTTGGAGCCTGATAAGTCTTCCCTTCGATCCAGCAAACCGCACTCCAGTCGTGACGGTTGGTCGAATGAACTTCGCGCAGGGTCGTCGCAACCACCTTGACGTTTGGCAGTTGCTTGACCACATCGTCCATCATCCCGAAGAACGCGGAAGGATCGAGTTTCGACGAGGACTCGACGTCCTGGCCCGTCAGTCCCAGACCCTTCTGCAGGTCTTCTTCATTCCCTACGAGAACATCAACGTGTTCACAAACCCGTCGCAACGTCGCCTGGGCAGTTTCCAGTCCACCTGAGATTTGCCAGAGCTTCGCACGGAAGTTCAGATCAAACGACGTGATTGCTCCGGCGGCTTTCGCGGCCTTCATCGCTTCGATAACTAACTCTGGAGTCGTCTTCGACAGTGCTGAAAAGATCCCGCCACTATGGAACCAGCGGACGCCGCTGCCGAAAATCGTCTTCCAGTCGAAATCGCCTGGCTTCAATTGAGCGGCCGCTTCGTTGCATCGGTTGTAAAATACGACCGGTGCTCGTACGCCCAAACCCTGATCGCTGTACACCGTGGCCATGTTGGGGCCAGTCACACCGTCATGCTCAAATCGCTTGTAAAACGGCTTGACTCCCATGGCCCGAACGCGTTCCGCAATCAGATCGCCGATCGGGTAATTGACCATCGCGGAAGCGACGCCCGTGTTCATCCGGAAGCAGTCGGACAGGTTTGCCGAAACGTTGAATTCGCCGCCGCTGACGTGAATCCGGCACTCATTCGCCTTTCGGAATGGGATAATTCCTGGATCGAGCCGGTGGACGAGCGCCCCCAGTGAAAGAAAATCGAGAGCACCTTGAGCGGGAATGTTCAACATGAAAGCTTCCTTGAATTGTCGCAAGTCGTTTCTGGCGTGAAGGTAATATAATTTCCGAAAAACTGGCCGCATCGAGAATACCCGATGCAACCCGAAGATCGTAACTTCCGATCTCCTTTCGGACTTTGCCTGCCGGAGCGCTGGGACGCTATGATATCGGTCAAACGGGGCGAGTTCAAAAGCCCCACGAACCTTTCTTGGTTCTGGTGGGTTACATATCAAGATCCGTTCAGGCGAATCGCCTTTCGAAGGAACCTAAAATGCCCGGTCCCGCCGTTGCTTTCCGGTCAATTTTGAACCGGTCCATTCTGAACGTTGTTTTCGCCGCAACCCTTCTCTTCTCATTAACCAGCGTCAGTTGCGGTGCATCATCTGACGAAGAGATCATTGCCAAGATCAACGAATTCTTGAAGCAAAGTTGGAAAGATAACGACGTCACGCCATCTCCACGAGCTGACGATGGGGAATTTGCCAGACGCGTGTCACTCGATATCCTCGGCCGTACCCCGTCATTTAATCGTCTGATGCAATTCCTGGGTGACACCAGTCCCGATAAACGTGCCCGATTTGTCGACGAACTGCTCGACGATCCCGATTACGCAGAACACTTCTCAACGATCTGGGGAAATGTATTGATTGGCCGAGCCAACAACCGTCGCACGAATCGCGGCGAACTGGAACGCTGGCTGAAACGACAGTTCGAAAAGAACCTCGGTTACGACCAGTTCACGTATGAACTGATTGCGGCCGAAGGGGAAAGCCGCAGCAATGGTGCCGTTGGTTTCCTGGCCGCTCACCTGAACGACAACGCCGTTCCGGCTACAGCGATAACGGCACGCATCTTCCTGGGAATGCAGGTTCAGTGCACTCAATGCCACAACCACCCTTTTAACGACTGGAAACAGTCGCAGTTCTGGGGCATGAATGCTTTCTTTCGAGGAACCCGCCGCCAGGGAGCCGGGGGAAATCAACGTGACGAATTCACCCTGTCTGATAACGAAGCCGATCCGATTATCTTTTTCGAAAAGCGATCCGGATTGATGGAAGCGATCGGACGCCAGTTTGTCGACGGGACCCCGACCGATTCGGCGTCATCTGACACTCCACGCAAACAGCTGGCAAAAATGGTGACCGATCCCAAGAAGCCGTTCATGGCTCAAGCGATTGTGAATCGGATGTGGGCTCATTACATCGGCGTTGGCTTCACAAAACCGATCGACGACATGGGGCCGCATAACCCTCCTTCCAACCCAGACCTGATCGCGTATATGGCAACCGAGTTCCGAACGGCTGGCTACGACCTGAAGCGGCTGTCTCGATGGATTACGGCCAGTGAAACCTACAACCTCACCAGCCAGGGACACGACGGCAACAAGATCGACGACCCGGCGACCGGCAGCACTCCGCTATTCAGCCGGATGTACGTCAAGCCGTTCACCGCGGAACAGCTTTACGATTCGTTGATCGTCGCCACGGAAGCCCATAAAACTGGCCGCAACTACGAACAGTCGGAACGCCAGCGGAATGAATGGCTGGGCCAGTTCGTGCGAACCTTCGGAACCGACGAGAACGACGAATCGACCGACTTCAACGGAACGGTCCCGCAAGCCCTTGTCATGATGAACGGCGATCTGATCCGCACCGCTATCAGCGGCGACCAGGGAGGCTTCCTGCGACGAGTGATGGATGGGTCAGTCCTGAAGCCCGAAGAAACGGGGAAATCAAAGACATCCCGAGTCCCCGCGAAGCCTGCCAAATCAACCCCCGTGAAGTTCACCAAGGGAATCCCGGGCAAGATCGAAATCCTGTACCTGACAGCCCTGGCGCGAAAACCAACCGCAGCCGAGATGTCCGCGTTCGACAAGGCCTTCCAGAACAGCAAAGAACGCGATCCGATTCACGGACTGCAAGATGTCTTCTGGGCGCTGTTGAACTCGAACGAATTCATTATCAACCACTGACGAAACAGAGAGAGCCCCCCCCTTTGTGGGTATCTGATTGATACCGGATTGAGTTGTGGGGAGGTGACCACCTCACAAAAAGTAGGGTGGGACCAGCGGCGCTTCGCCGCGCCGGCCCACCAATTCCCCTTTCCGTGAATTAGTATTAGTATCCGACTCGCATTCTGTCAGGCCAATTCATGCGACTGTCATGACCTTCGAATATGCCCCACTGGAATGGTGACAGGGCAGATCACGAGCGGCACTACTGGTCGGAATGTAATTTCTCATCCTTTTCACGCTCAAGCGATCGTTTCGCCAGAAGCAACTCTGATACAAACGGTCCATCCCCATACCTTAACCAAGTGCCAGGTTTCGTGTCCTTGTCATAGAACAAACGCCAGTTCCGCTCTGTGATATTTCGAAACTGCCCAAGCTCGATAGCCACGCATGTCCATGTCTCACCCAGAGCTGAAACATCGTCCGTAACACGAACTGCATCGAGACTTACCACGCATTGATTGAAGTCCACGGGCTCGTCAAGCTGCTTTCCCGCAACCATCGTTACGCGGAATACATAGGACGAAGCCTTTGATCCTTTGTCAAAAATCCAGTGACCTTTGATGGCGACCGGTTCAGTCATCGGCTTTCCAAGAAGGCCAATGATTTTGACAGTCCTGCCCACGTCTGATGCATTTACGCTTCGAAGAATCGCGTCCGCCTGCTGCTGAGCAGTAGATTTGCTTCCGGTAACCGACACAATTGAGCCGATGATGAAAAGCAACCCAATCGTCACGCAATACCTGTACATCACTTCCCCCTTGGAAACGGCCACTGCAGCTTTTG
>JBAWWJ010000183.1:0-17450 GCA_037146815.1 Planctomycetota bacterium | reverse complement strand
AACTCATCGTCGACCTCGCCATTGAGCGGTTCGATGATGTGCAGCAGTGTCACCCGCGCGTGGTTCGCAACGGCCAGGTCAAATGCGATATTCAGCGCGGCCAGATTCTTTTCGGTGAAATCGAGCGGAACCAGAATATGCTGAAATCGAGGAATCATTAAACCAGTTCCGGAATCGGTTCACGCATGTCGAGAAGATACTGGGGACGACCGGTCGGATCCTTCAAGGTCGTCGACATGGGGTCGATCCCCAGATTACGGTAAATCGTACCGACGACTTCCTGAACGTGGACAGGGCGATCCTTGGCGTACTCACCCAATCGATTCGTTGAACCAATCACCTGTCCCGTTCGCATCCCGCCACCCGCCAGCAGTGCACAACTGACTTGCGGCCAGTGATCACGACCTGCTCCTGGATTGATGCGCGGGGTGCGTCCAAATTCGCCCCAGACTGCCACTGTAACATCGTCCAGCATGCCCCGTTCTTCCAAATCACGGACCAGCGCTGAAACGCATTGATCAAGCTTCGTACCGTGGTCTCGCACGAGTGCAAAATTCTGACCGTGGCTGTCCCAGCGACCGTAGGACAAAGTCACCGAGCGAACGCCGACTTCGACCAGGCGACGTGCCATCAACAAATGTTCGTTGCAGGTCGGAGCCCCGTCGTACTGATACTGATACGGCTTGCCGTCTCCATAGCGTTCGCGAACCTTGGGGTCTTCCTTGCTGAGATCCAGAGCATCCACCAGTTTGCTGGAAGTCAAAACGCCGAAGGCCGCTTCCGAGAATGCATCCATCCCCTTGAGCATGCCGGTCGCATCTACTTCTCGCTTCAATTGATCCAGGCCATGCAGCAGTGATTTGCGATCTTGCAGGCGATCAAGGTTGATCCCGTTCAGTCGCATATCGCTGGTCCCTTCTCCCTGAGGCTTGAAGGCCTGGTAAGTCGCCCCCAGGAATCCTGCGGATCCCGGTTCGGACCAGGGAACGTGCTGAGTCTTGTCTGCCAGTGCAACTGCAGGCGGGACGCCCGGGTCCGAGGGGCCAAACATCTTGCTGGCGACGGCACCGATGCTGGGACGACCACCGACCGAGGAAATACTGTTTCGAGGCCAGCCGGTAAGGCACTGAAAACCGTCGTGAGCGCCATCGCAACCGACAACAGAACGGATCGCAACGAACTTGTCCATCATCGCGGCGATGCGAGGGAAACATTCGCCGATTTCAATTCCAGAGACATTCGTGGCAATCGGATCGAATTCACCGCGGATTTCGCGCGGGGCATCGACCTTGATATCCCACATATCCTGATGAGGAGGTCCACCACCGAGGAAAACGTTGATCACGGCTTTGCGAGACGTACTGTGTCCTGCCAGCGATTCGGCTCGCAGGATGTCAGGGAGCGATAACGTGGCAGCAGATCCGAAAGCGAAACCACCGATTTTCAGGAAACCACGGCGGCTGATGCCGTCACAGTAACGAGCGGCTTGTCCTAAGACTGTCAGCATATTCGACACCCCGATCGGTAAGGCTTCGCAACGAATGGAGTCGCGCAGACTTTCGTCGGCGACGACCCACGAGGACAAAATCAACGGACTCTGATGTGAAAGTCTAGCTCGCCAACGCCGGACGGGTCAAGCGGACACCTCACGCATCGGAGTTTTCCTATCCTCTTTTATCGGCGGAAACGAACTTTCCCAAAAGAAAGATCTCGCCGGTTTGTCCGTTTCTTTGGTCATCTTCGGCAGATTCTGCCGGAAGGGCGGGGTTCGAGTCGCGCCACTTGTGACTTGCGGACCGGTTCGAAACGACTAATCTGTCATCATCGGGAATGCAGTTTTACATAAGGATAATTCATGACCAGCGCCGTCGAACAGCGTCTTGAACAGCATGGACACCGAGTCCCCACAGCACCGGAAGCAGTCGGCTTCTATCTTCCCGTGTTGAGAACCGGGAATCTGGTGATCACGAGCGGGCAATTGCCGATGGTTGGCAAAGAAGTGATGTTCAAGGGGAAAGTCGGCAAGGAAGTCCATGAAGAAGTCGCCTTTCATGCTGCTCGCATGTGTTGCTTAAACGCCTTGGCGCAGATCAAAGCCTGTATCGGAAACCTTGATCTCGTCACTCGTATTGTTCGCGTGGAAGGCTACGTGCAGTCTGCGGCCGGCTTTTCCAATCAGGCACAGGTCGTCAACGGAGCTTCGGAATTGCTGGTCCAGGCCTTCGGTGATGCTGGCCGACATACGCGGATTGCTGTCGGCGTCAGCGAATTGCCACTGAATGCTGCCATTGAACTGGCCGTGTGGGCAGAGGTCGGATGAGATCAGCAACAATTACCATGGCGTTAGCGTTACTCGTTGGATGGCACTCAAAGCTGGTAACGATATTTTGAACGGCAATACTTGCGTAGCCGAACTCGTGAGATTTCGGAGATGCGTTGAAACCCCCTGAATTCGTGAGGCTTGAGATAGTCGTGGTTCGCTCCTAGGCTGTGAATTTATTGACGTTTTGTTTTTTTGAGATGGTTGGCCGAAAAAACGACGTCGTAGGATCGCTCAGAATCGACGATCGTGGCTCTGCGTGACTCAAAGTTCATCCCAAAAAACGACCGTTTCAATAATTTCACAGCCTATCCGCGAACCACGACTTTCAGGTGCCGCCCCCCCTAAAATCGTCACCCGAGTTGAGTGCCACCCCCAAAAATGTATAGATTGCGGCGATCCCGCAATTCGTGACAGTGACACCCCGCCGAGGTGGCCCAGACATCGCTCTGGATGTCTGGGGTGACGCTGAAATCAGCATTGACAGATCGATTCCGTGCAGTCACCATCCCCACGTAAGTCCCCGACCTGAAGGGGACTGCGTGATTTGACGCCAAATCTTTGTCCGTGACCTGCTCAGTTTTCGCTGATTGGCCGACATTGCTCCAGGCGGAGCGGAATCCGATCCTATGTCAGACACACCGGACCCGCTTCCTGTTGCTGCCCCTGCCGTTGCCCCTACAGTCATCGACGTGCCTCAGATTTTTGAGTTTGTACTCAATCTGCAGCGTAGTCTCGATCTGAACGAAGTCGCCAATATTGCCGTTAATGATGGCCGACTTTTGTGGGAAGTCGACCGGGTCAGTCTGGTGCTGTGTCGTGGTCGGAAGACCGAGGTCGTCGCAGTCAGCGGCCAGGAATCTGTTCATCCGCGCGGGAATCTGATTCGTTCCATGCGCCGTATCGCTGACCACATCATCGCGGCGGGAGTACCGCTACAGTATGCAGGATCATTCGACAGCCTCCCTCCGCAACTGGAGGAGCCTCTGGCGGACTTCGTTCAGGAATCCGGGACCAGGTTCCTGTTGATTATGCCGTTGTTTGCTCCGGAACGACTGGTGCAACCCGAGCCGTTGCCTGGGATCGGAAAATCACCGCGGCGAGAGCGGCAGAAAATCGGTGCTCTGATCGTTGAGCAGATGACGAATAGTGAACCCTCACCGGCGCTGAAGCGATCCTTCGATTTCGTTGTCGACCACGTGGCTGCCGCAGTGTTCAATGCCAGAACCCACGGCTCGATCTTTCTGCTGCCGATCTGGCGATCCGTGGGAAGATTCCTGGAATGGCTGCGAGGCCGACGTCTCGCCGCTGCGGCTGCTGTCCTGTTCCTGGTACTTGCTGCAACTGTGGCTCTGATTGTCGTCCCGTGGACATACCGGGTTGATGCGACGGGCCGCCTGATGCCGGTCATTCAGCGCGAGGTCTTCGCCCCCTGGGACGGGCACGTGATTGAGTTGCTGGCCGAAGGGGGACAGCGCGTCGAATCAGGGCAGCCGCTGCTCAAGCTTCGCAACGACGAACTGGCCGCGGAACTGGTGACGGTCGAGAACCAGATCCATGAAAAACGAAAATTACTGGCGACTCTTTACGCCCAGCGTGACGATGCGGAAAGACAGGGAAACCGCGAAGAATCGTTGAAGGCTCAGGGACGGGCGATCGAAACAAAGGTTGAGATCGAAGGGGCACTACTGAAGCTGGAGATTCTCAAAGAACGTCGTGATCGACTGACTGTCCGGGCACCCATCACAGGTGTCATCACGACGTTTCAGGTCGAGCAACTGCTGCTCAATCGCCCCGTCCGGCGTGGCGAGGTATTGATGCAGGTGATGGATGACAGCGCCGAGTGGCACCTTGAACTTGAGATTGCCGAACATCGAGTGGGACGAATTCTACGAGCACAGCAGAGTGGAGCAGGTGAAGCGGCGAATGATGCGAAGGCCAACTTGCTGGCGGTGGAATACCGACTGTTGACCCAGCCGGAATCGAGTTACCTCGCAACCCTCAATTCACTGTCAACGCGGACGGTGACTGCCGAGGCCCGGGGAAGTGTGATGGAAGGACGTGCGGCCGTCGATAAACAGCAGCTTCCCCTGCGGACAATCGGAGCCGATGTCCGGGCTCGGATTGATTGTGGAAAGTCCAGCCTGGGTGATGTTCTGTTCGGGGACATCATCGAATTCGTGCAGTCGTACCTTTGGTGGTAGCCTTGAAAGGAATCTTTTTCATCGTCGGTCGCCGTGCGGCTGCGATGAGGCGGAAGATCATCACACGATCATGATTCATTTCGAACAGCTTTGGCATTTTGCGCGGGCCTTGGGCCGCCCCATGGCTGCAAGAGTCTCGCGCTGGCGTTCGCTGGCACGTCGAATCGTGGCGGATTCGCAGATGCTTTCGAGTCTGCCGGACGCCGCACTGCTGCGTCGCTCGCAGGAATTGGGATGGCGGGCCAAATCGGGGGAGCCGCTGAAATCGCTGTTGCCCGTCGCCTATGCTCTGGTACGCGAGGCTGCCCGACGCGTTCACAACACGCCGCACTACGAAGCTCAGATCATCGGTGGAATCGGCCTGTTTGACGGTGGGCTGGCTGAAATGCAAACGGGCGAGGGAAAGACGCTCACCGCAACCCTTCCCGCGTATTTGCGGGCCCTGTCGGGACGTGGCTGTCATGTCGTTACGGTCAATGACTATCTCGCCGAGCGAGATTGCAAGTGGACCGCGCCCGTCTATCAGCTCTTGGGAATGACCGTCGGCTGCGTGCTTTCTTCCAGTCAGCCGAAAGGGCGATATCATGCCTATCGTCAGGACATTACTTACGCCACCAGCCGCGAAGTCGGTTTCGACTTCCTGCGAGATCGACTGAAAACAGGGTTCTCGTCCGATTCGGCTCCGCGTCCCAAGGCCTTTGGCGACCGTGACATGACGGATGGTCCCGTGCAACGCGGTCACTATTTCGCGCTGGTTGACGAAGCTGACAGCGTACTGATTGACGAAGCCCGAACACCACTCATTATCGGCTTGGAGCGTAAAGGAACACCTGCCAGTGACGCACTTGTTCATTGGAGTCGAGATCTTGCCGCTCAACTGGAAATCGGCTCGGACTTCCGATTCGATCCGGAACGTCGGGGCATGGAACTGACGAACCACGGGGTTTGCCACATTATCCTGGCCAGCAAGCCCACTCTGCTGGCGTCGTTCGATCTCGAAAAGATCTACGAGCATGTCGAGCAGGCGCTCAAGGCTCGACTCCTCTTTCAACGCGGTCGCGATTACGTGATCACGCCCGAACAGAAAATCGCCATCGTTGATGAGGGGACCGGTCGTGTACTGGATGGCCGCAAGTGGCAGGCAGGTTTGCATCAGGCGGTCGAGGCAAAAGAGGGAGTACCGATTTCTGATGAGACCGGGGAAGCGGCCCGCATCACCGTTCAGACGTTTTTTCGCGGCTATGAGCATCTGGCTGGTATGACAGGGACGGGTATGCCGGCGGCGCGAGAATTCCGTAAGACATACAACCTGGGCATCACCGTAATTCCAACGAACAGGCCTTGTATTCGGGTCGGGCTGCCGTTTCGACTGTTTGCGACTCAAGCAGCAAAACATGCGGCGTTGATTCCGGATGTCTACCGGTTACATCAGGCTGGCCGGGCGATTCTGATCGGGACACCTTCTGTGACCGCGTCCGTGGAGCTTGGTCGCCTGCTCAACGAACAGGGTTTGACCTGCCAGATTTTGAATGCCGTTCTGCATGAGCAGGAGGCTGAAATCATCTCCCACGCGGGCGAATCAGGACGCATTACAATCGCTACCAACATGGCTGGGCGAGGGACCGACATTCATTTGCATGACAGCGTCCGAAGTTGCGGCGGGCTGCATGTGATCGCGACCGAAATGCACTCCAACCGACGCATTGATCGTCAGCTCATCGGTCGTGCCTCACGGCAGGGCGATCCAGGTTCCTACCAATTCTGGCTCTCTCTGGAAGATGAACTGTTTCGGACACTTCCGAAGTCGGCTCTGGCCCGACTGCAAGCGAAAGCGCGTCGGCAGACATCGGGCGACCTGCCGATCCGTTGGCTACGAGTCTTCCGCAGGACTCAGCAGCAGAACGAACTGCGGGAACGTCAATACCGCCGCCAGTTGCTCGAAGCAGAACTGGCGAAACAACGATCCTGCAAGACGATGGGTCTGGATCCGTATCTCGAAGTCTCCGAATAAAAGGCTCACATTCGGAAGTGGAAGTTCCTGCGAATGGATCGCCAGAGCCACGAAAAGGCCGAGCGGCGGGCGGCGATAAATCGAGCACTGCCACGCAGATTCGGTCTCAACAGTTCGGGGGACTCATCGAGGTACACGGTCGCCTGATATGCAGCATCCTGAAGTTGTTCCCGCCCATCGTGGTCTGTTACCGTCGACAAACGCCCGCCGTATTTGACGGTCAGATTTTCAGGTGCAAAGTCCGAATGTGCAGAAGCGATATGCGCAATCCTGCCACGAAAGACCTTGCCCGGCAGATGCTCGAACATGAGACCGACACTTAGGCCCACATGAATGTCGTGGCGATCCGCCTGATCCACGTAAAGAATGGCCTGCATTTCGTCGGTGGGAGCGATACTGAGCAGATGAGTCCGCTCCTCAAGAAAGCTTCCTGCATTCTTCTGAGCCAGCGGCGTGCCGGTCCAGCCGACAAGCCTTGTTCGCATCTGTTCAAGCTTTACGGCAGGCCGCCCGGGTGGCTCGACAATTGTGCCTGCAACGGGGGCAGTCACCGAGAGATTGCTTCGTTGTTCGACAAGTTCCGCGAGTTGACGCTCGACGGTCTGCAGACCTCCCTCCGCGAGTGTCCGTCCTTCGGGATTGTCGAGGGCCTTGGAGAACTTAATCGCCTGCAATTGTGATTTCTGCTTCACTTCCAGTTCGCGTTGCCGGTCTTCGAGATTCGGGTCACGCAGTAACGCCAGTTGCTGACCGGCGGTGACGTGATCACCCGGTTGAATATTCAGCTTGATCAACTCGCCCGGAACCTTAGTGAAGACGTGATGCACATCGCGAGGCTCGATGACGAATGCCGTGGAGTGAATCAGCGGGAATGGAATCATGCCCAGGCCGAGTCCAATTCCCGAAACGACGACGATACTGAGACCGAGACGCCAGCGGCTGATCGGATTTTGACGGGGCGCCGAAACAATGCGATATGTGGTCGTCATAAGTTTTCCGCAAACACCAATCACCGAGATTACCGCCAGAGTCTGACCGATGCTTTGTAATCCGTACGGCTTAAGCACTGTATACAGAAACGTCAGAATGCCAAACAGCACAACCCAGCCATAGATCGTTGAGGCAACGGCAAACAGTCGGAACCAGTGAAGTCCCGTTTTTGGCATGAACGGGTCGGGCGGCGGATTAATCCCCAGACACATCTTCGCCAATCCATTCCGCAGCAGTTGATCCGCCTTGGAACGCAGATTTGGGATCTCCAGGTAGTCGCTCAGCATGTAATAACCGTCAAGCCGCATCAAAGGATTGGCATTCAAGATAATTGTGGGAACGGCGGTAACAACGAACAGGTTCAAACAGAGATAGTGCAGCAATCCTGGCTCGGTGAACCACCAGCCAAAAATCGCGAATGCCGACAAGACGACTTCAACAATCATCCCCGCTGCACCAATCAGTATCCGAGACCATTTGTTCTTGAGCATCCAGGAATCAGAGACGTCACAGTAGAGAGTGGGTGTCCCGACCAGCAGAATGACTCCCATCTCGTGGCACTCTGCTCCGAAGTACTTGCAGGTCAGCCCGTGACCGAACTCGTGAAGAATCTTGGCACCGGCCAATATGATCCATAGTACGATTAAGTTCGGCCATCCAAAGAACTGCCTGAACGCAGGCAATCGGCTGACGAATTCGTTGAAATTTGTTGCCAAAAGCAGCCAGGAACTGAGTACGGTAACAATTAACAGCGCGACCGTCGCAGGATGAAAAAGCCAGGCCGTCCAGCGGAGCAGTCGAGTTAACGCGGCATCCGGATCCCAACCGGGAAGCCGCAACGAAAGAATGTTGGACAACGTCTGCCAGATTTTCTCCCGAAGCTTCTTGCGACGCTGCTCGATTCGCGACGCGGCCTGTCCTGTGCGCAGGCCGAATGCCAGCCCCTTCTGATGCAGGTCGGCAATCAACTGCTGCACATCATTTAATGTGTGGCCAAGTGAAGGAAAAGCACGGATCAAATCATCGCGGATCTCTTCGAGATGGTGGCGACCGTCAAGCAATTGCAGAACGCGGTATTGATCGCTGCGCAGCCGGTTGTACGTCAATGCAACGGGATCTTTGATGACAAAGTGTGTGACCCCCTGAAATTCGATGGGACGAACCACAAGGTCCGCTCGCCCTCGTAGCGGGATTGGCCGCTGAGTGGAGCGAAGCTGCTGAGAGGGTTGTGAGATGGACATAGGATGAATCGAGTCCAGACATCAGCAGGGTCGGGGCAGCCTGTTGATCACCACTATTTTGCGGTGGGGGTCAGGATCATTTCGGCCACCAGACCCGCCCGCAGAATGTTGTCGCGGTTATTCACTTCGGCGAACACTCGAATTTCGTGAGTCACTGGGTCGGCTGTCAGATCAACGAAGACGATGTGACCTTCAAATTCTTCCCGCTCCTCTGCCAAGTCGAGATCGGGAATCGCCAGTTTGACTTTCACTTTAGCCCCCTGACGCGCATGTTTCAGGTGCTGTAGACCAATACGTCCCTCGACGCGAACTCGACTGGGATTCACAACTTCGACGATCGGATCTCCCTGGCGAACGGCTTCCCCTTTTTTCCGATACACGCGCGTGACGATTCCTGCGAATTCCGCGGTGACCAGATAGGTGGCCAGTTCAGCGCGGGCGACTTCAGCAGTCAGTTTGCTGACCGCCAGGTTCTGCTCGGCCTCTTCAATCGACAGGACAGCCTTCTCTGCGGCAAGTCGCAGCTTTTCGACATCCAGCGAAGCGATTGGAATACCTCGACCAGCCTCTACCGCCTTTTTGTTGGCTTCGGCATTTTTGCGATATTCAACGTCGGCGATCTCACTCGCCTTCCGTTGAAAGCGGACCTCCACATCGTTTCCCCCCTTTCGTTCCGCAACGGCCAGATTCGCTCGGGCGACATCATCAGCGATGAGTGCCAGGCGCTGCCCGGCCTCGACAGTCTGGCCTTCCTTGCATTCCACCATTTTCAGGATGCCGGGACGGTCACAGGCCAGCGTCACCTGATCGATCAATACGATGCGGCAATCGCGAATGTGAATTCGCGGCGCTGCTGCAGCAGGGACTGGCTTGTCGTCAGCTCGAATTGTGGCTGTCTGGGCCAGGATCAGCAGGATGACTTTGAAGGTATGCTGAACTTGATTCATGGCAGTTTCAATCCTGAGGAAGAACTGGCGCGCCGTTGGCAGTGACGGGTATTGATGATGCTGGAGCAACTGACTGAGACTTGAGTTCAGGTGCAGCAGTTGGACTTACCGGATCAGGTGACGGTGGAATCCCTCCCCACGATGGGTCCATGACTGGAATAGAATAGGGATGCAGGTCAAGCCCTTCGGAGCCGATCAGTTCGATCCCATCGCTGGTCGTCAGGCGACCCATCCGATACGCCAGATTCCTCAGCGCCTTGTTATATTCGGCCAGGCTACGGGAGTAGGCAATTTCCGATTGCGCCAGGCTGATTTCCGCCCGCAGTACTGGTTCAACTGCGGTTCGACCTGCATCGCCGTATTCACTTCGCGCGGCATCGACGCGGCGCTGGGTTGCCGCGGTGCGGCGCCGATTGGTCTGCAACATCGCATGGGAATGCTGAACCGTCTGCAACACGGATTGCAACTCTCTGGCAATTTCATCTTCCTGAGCGGCCAGACTGATCCTGGCCTTTACGATCCGGAATTCCAGCTGGGCGATCTGGGCTCGGGCACTCCGCAACCAAAGAGGCACCGAGAATTGCAATCCGACGTTCCAACTCGTTTCCTTCCCTCGCAGCAGGGAGGCATAGGCGTTATTGAATCCCTCCTGCGTCATTCCATCATTCGTTCCAGTCCCGAGAAGATGGTTTCCGAAGCCGTTTAATCCGTAGCCCGCAACGAGATTGAGACTGGGGTTCGCCAGATTTCTGGCGGCATACAGTTGCAGTTCCAGGCTGTGGATATTGGTCTTTTGCCGACGAAGTTCAATACGATTCGTCAGAGCCTCGTACAGACAGATCGGGCGTTTGGGTTGAATCTCCTGATCTTGGGGGACATCGCTGGGATAGAGCAGCTTGCCATCGTCAATCGGCAGACCGAGCAGTCGCCGAAAGCGAGTCTCCTGTTGCAGCAACTGCGCCAGAACCTGTTCCTTTCGGATCGTCGCTTCATGAAAAGTGACCTCCGCCTGAGCTTCCTCAGACTCGCCGATCAATTGGGCTTGAAGCTTCCCATGGACGTCGCTCCACAATTGCTTTGCGACAGCCTCTGTCGATTCTTCTGCCTGGAATTCCCGATAGGCCAGAAACAGATCCCAGTAGGCATCGCCCACTTCACGCAATAGGTTCAGCAGGTTTTCCTCAAAGTCGATTTCGGCGATGCGATTATTGATTCGCGCGATCACCACCCCCTGATTGACGTAGCTGAAGCCGCGGGCCTGCTGTGCTGATGGACCCGCGATGGCGGTGACTTCCTTCCCGAAGCCGGACCATAACGGTTGCATGAACTGCACACCCAGTTGTCCGGCGTAAGAGCTGTCGAACCGTTGAGCAAAAGCATTACTGTCCGAGTAGTTCCAGTTATGGAACAGCGAGACAATTCCACCCGTCAACAACTGCTGGTCCAGTTCCGTTCTCGCCTGCCCATTATCGTTGGTGAGCACACTACCCGGTTGGAACAGCGAATTCTGTCCGGTGGCATCCCGTCCGATACCGACGGTGGTCGTCAATCTGGGGTCGAAGTCCGAAAGTGCCGCTTCGGTCCCTCGGTTGCCAAACACCACACCCGAATTCTGAATTGAAGGATCCAGGGCTGAAGGGACGCCGTCCGGGTTCTGCAGGATCGGGTTTTGCGGAGACAGGAATTGGGCGTTTTGGCGAAGAACTTTGTTGTTTTCAATCGCCAGTTTTATGGCGTCCTGTAGAGAAATCTTCCGCAATTCCTCCTGTGTCGGAGCCACCATGGGTCTTGCTTCACCCAGTGACGGTGGAGCGGTCGCCCCCGTCGATTCCTGGATGGGAAACGCAATGTTTTCGGCAACGTGACGATAGTGCTCGACTGTCGGATTGTCGACAACTGGCACGCCCCGAATGATCGCGCAACCATGAACGACCACCCAAATCATTACCATCAGCGAACGCGTTGCGATCGCTGGAATAATGGTAACTGCGGGAATTCGTTCTTGAGTTCTAATGATGTTGGCCCACGCGAGGTTGGTCCATGCCTTTCCTGCGAGATCATTCAGCACAAACTCTGACGATATACCAAGATGACACTCACCGGTCTAACTGATTCTGTCGTTTGCGCAGTCGGCAGCGAGTCTTAGCGACAACGGAATTTCAAACGGGACGTTCTCCTGCAAAAGCTGCCGATGACCGGGCAAATCAGGGCTTCGAACCCGATTCATCGGCATTCCAGGAGTCGTCGGCAATTTTTGCCGAAATTCGACTGTCACCCCGAATAAATCGATCGCGTTGATGCGGGAGCATTCCACGGATCCCGCACGTCAGATCATGACGGCGGTGCCCCAGATTTTCTTGGGCAGCGGAACTCGCGATCAGCGATTCGCTAAAGATGTGAAGAGAGTTATGGAGTGACACGGCAATCGGGGTCATGAACGGAGAAGTTCAGAATTTCCGCAAGTTCGGGAAGTTCTCTTCGATGAGTCTATAGGGTCGCGTTTTGAAGAGTGGCATTGACACGTTTGCGCACAGGAATTCCTCGGCCAAAGGTCAAGCCTTCTGGAACGACACCCTGACAATTCACAACTCGCGGGCCTGCTGAATCATCGTGGCACTCTTTCAATACTCAATGCCGAGTTAAGTTCTTCACTCATCCTTCAGGTCATGAAAGTCATTGCAATGGCAAACTTCTCGGGCGGTTTCGGATTGATCAAGCGAATTTTGGGCGATTGGAACGACGCTTCGACAAGTCCCCGAATCCGGAGAAGAATGCACCACGTTCAGGACCAGTCCGGCTGTCCGGCGATGATCGAAATGCTCGAAGCACGCCAATTGCTCAGCGCAGTCGCGCCCGTGGCCGTGAACTTCGACTCAACCGTCGGCACCCTGACGCTGACCGGTACGACAAGCACTGATTCCGTTTCAGTCGTTGCTGGTGCGAATTCGACGGCCATCATGGTGAATGGAACTCTGCAGACTACCCTCAACAACGCCACCGCCGCGAATCTTCAATCCGTTGTCTTCAACGGAAATGGTGGGTCTGCGGATTCCTTGAGCGTATCCGGTACCACGGGTCACCTGGCGATTACAGTGACGGGCGTTGGTACGGTTGGGGGGACCACTGCCGCTGGAAAAAATCTGACGATCACAAATAACTCGGCGACTGTGCCATTGACGCTGACGGCCTCGACCGTGGGTGGCAATCTGTCCGTCACCTCGCTCGCCGGTCT
This sequence comes from Planctomycetota bacterium, assembly GCA_037146815.1. Taxonomy (GTDB): domain Bacteria; phylum Planctomycetota; class Planctomycetia; order Planctomycetales; family Planctomycetaceae; genus Schlesneria. Next base: position 4,505 of record JBAWWJ010000183.1, on the reverse strand, counting down.
GACGGCAACAGCGGCTGTTCACGTGACGGGAACGACGACGATTGATGCCGGAACCAAAGATCTCAGCCTGAAGAATACGGCCAATACCTTTACTGGCGACGTCCTGCTTACCGGCAAAAACGTGTCCTTGTCGGCAACGGGTGCCGTGAGCCTGGGGAATTCGACGGTCACAGGGAATCTGGCAGTCGTCAGCACAGGTGCGATCACTGACGCCGGTACATTGGCCGTGACGGGAACCTCCTCATTCAATGCGACCGCTTCAACGATTACGTTGAGCCAGGCGTCAGCCTATACCGGTGCGATGAGTTTCGTGGGTTCGAATGCGACGATTTCGGGTGTCACAACGCCCGTGATTCTGGGGGCCAGTACCCTGTCGGGGAATCTGTCGTTGACGGCGACCACAGCAGTGACGAATACCGGTACACTCAAGATCGGTGGGACGACCACAATTTCCAATCTCGGTCATAACATCAGTTTGACAACGGCGACGAACGCCTTTACAGGATCGCTGCTCCTGACGGGGGCCAATGTCTCGGTGAGTGCCACGGGCGCAGTGAAACTGGGGGCATCAACGGTTGTTGGGAATTTGGCAGTGGTAAGCACGGGAGCGATCACTGATACCGGCGCATTGCTGGTGACGGGGACTTCCTCATTCAACGCGACCGCTTCAACAATTACGTTGAGCCAGGCTTCACTTTATGGCGGTGCGATGAGTTTTGCGGGTTCGAATGCGACAATTTCGGGTGTCGGAACGAACGTGATCCTGGGTGCCAGCACCCTGACAGGTAATCTGTCATTGACGTCGACAACCGCTGTGACGGATACAGGGACACTGAAAATTGGTGGCACAACGACCATTGCCGCCGGAACCAACAATGTGACTGTCGGAAATTCGACCAGTGCATTCACCGGGGCAGTCAGCCTGACGGGCGGCAATGTCAGCATTCAATCCGCCAGTGCGCTGGTTCTTGGGACCACGACGACCACCGGTACCTGGTCGGTTACCTCCGGGGGTGCGGTGACCGACCCCGGCGTACTGACGATTGGCGGGGTGGCAACCGTCAACGCGGGTAAGAACAATATTACGATGACAAATGGTGCTTCCGCCTTCGCCAGTACCATCAACCTGACGGGTGCAGTCGTTGCTGTAAGTAACGTCGGTGCAACGGACCTGGGAACTATCACGACGTCAGGAGCCCTGACCGTCAATTCAACAGGTGCCGTGTCGAATTCGGGACTGCTGAAGGTGGGTGGGACGACAACGGTGAATGCGACCGCTGCAAATGACGTCGCATTAAATCACGCGGCCAACACATTTGGCGGCGCCGTCGCGGTTGTCGGTAAGAACGTCGCCATCGTGAACGCAGGTGCAGTGAATCTGGGTGCGATCACCGCTGCGGGGACGCTGGCGGTCACGTCCGCCGGGGCTGTGACAAACACGGGTAAGCTCCAAATCACCGGGACGACGACAGTCGCAGCAGCCGGCAATCCCATCAGCCTGACGACGACGACAAACGCCTTTACAGGTGACGTGTTGCTGACGGGCAAGAACGTGTCACTGTCGGCAACGGGACCCGTCAGCCTGGGTGCGTCAACGATTACCGGTAACCTGTCAGTCCTCAGCACAGGAGCGATCACTGACACTGGTGTCTTGACTGTGACAGGAACCTCCTCGTTCAACGCGACCGCTTCAACGGTGACGTTGAGCCAGGCATCGGCCTATACCGGTGCGATCAGTTTCGTGGGGTCGAATGCGACGATCTCGAATATCACGACGCCCATCAACCTGGGTGCCAGCACTCTGTCGGGTAACCTCTCCGTGACGGCCACCACAGCCGTGACAAACTCTGGAGCACTGAAAGTCGGCGGGACGACAACGATCTCTGACGCGGGAAACAATATCAGCCTGGCAACTGCGACCAACGTGTTTACTGGAGCGTTGATCTTGACCGGAGCCAATGTGGCAGTGAGTGCAACAGGTGGCGTGAGCGTGGGGGCTTCGACGGTGACCGGCAACCTGTCAGTCCTCAGCACCGGGCCAATCGTGGATAGCGGCGCACTGACAGTGACGGGAACCTCCACATTCAACGCCACCGCTTCAACGATTAGTCTGAGCCAGGCATCGGCCTATACTGGTGCCATGAGCTTCCTGGGATCGAATGCCACGATTACGGGTGTCACAACGCCCGTTGTTCTGGGTGCCAGCACCCTGACAGGTAACCTCTCATTGACGTCGACAACTGCAGTGTCAGATACCGGAACATTGAAAGTCGGCGGCACGACAACGATTGCGGCCGGAACCAACAATGTTTCCATCGGAACTTCGACCAGTACCTTTAAGGGTGCGGTCAGCCTGACGGGTGGTAATGTCAGCCTTCAGGCCAGCAGTGCACTGGTTCTCGGGACCATGACGGCCACTGGCACCTGGAATGTGACCGCAGGCGGAGCGATCACCAATCCAGGCGTCCTGACAATTGGCGGGGCGGCGACCGTCTCGGCCGGCAGCAACAACATCACGATGACGAATGGCTCATCCGCGTTTAGCGGTGCCATCAACCTGACAGGTGCCGCTGTTTCGGTGACCAATGCGGGCCCAACAAACCTCGGCAATATTACGACTTCGGGCCCGCTGACCGTTGTTTCAACGGGAGCCGTGACGAACTCGGGTCTGTTAAAAGTCGCAGGGGCAACGTCAGTGAATGCGACTGCCGCGAATGACGTCGCGTTGAATCACGCCAACAACACATTTGGTGGTGCCGTAGCGGTGGTTGGTAAAAATGTGACGGTGGTGAACGGTGGAAATGTGAATCTGGGTGCAATCACCGCAGCAGGGACACTGGCGGTCACTTCTGCCGGAGCAGTGACAAACACTGGCACGCTGCTGATTACCGGGACCACGACGGTCACGGCGACTGGCAATCCGATCAGCCTGACAACGACAACCAATTCGTTCACGGGTGATCTGTTGCTGACGGGGACCAACACGTCGGTCAAAGCGACAGGCCCAGTCAACCTTGGTAATTCCACGATCTCGGGTAACCTGTCAGTCCTCAGTACCGGTGCGATTGCTGACACAGGCGTGCTGACAGTGACAGGAACGTCATCGTTCAATGCGACCGCGTCGTCAATTTCGTTGAGTCAGGCGTCAGCCTTCAGCGGTGCGATGAGCTTCGTCGGATCGAATGCAACAGTTTCCGGTGTCACAACGCCAGTGATCCTGGGGGCCAGCACCCTGTCCGGTAATCTCTCGCTGATCGCAACGACAGCAGTGACAAACACCGGGGCCCTTAAGATCACAGGGACGACGACGATTTCCAATGCCGGTCGCAACGTCAGCCTGAGTTCAACAGCCAACGTCTTCACGGGCGCGTTGATCCTGACGGGGGCCAATGTCTCGGTGAGTGCAACGGGCGGAGTGAGCCTGGGGGCCTCGACGATTTCTGGCAACCTGGCGGTTCTCTGCACAGGACCGATCGTGGATAGCGGCGCGCTGGCCGTGACGGGAACGTCAACATTCAATGCCACGACATCGACAATTACATTGAACGACGCGTCGGCCTACACCGGTGCGATGAGCTTCCTGGGATCAAGTGCGACGGTTTCAGGCGTCACCACAGCAGTGGTCCTGGGGGCCAGCAATCTGACCGGTAATCTCTCCTTGACGTCAACGACTGCCGTGACCGATACAGGGTCACTGAAGATCGGTGGGACAACGACAGTTGCCGCCGGAACCAACAATGTCGCGATTGGTAACTCAACCAGCGTCTTAGTCGGGGCGGTCAGCGTGACGGGGGGCAACGTCAGTATTCAAGCCGGAAGTGCGCTGGTCCTGGGAGCGACGACTGCGACGGGGACCTTGGCTGTGACCTCAGGCGGTGCGATCACTGATCCTGGCGTCCTGACGATTGGCGGGGCAGCGACCATCAACGCCGGTAAGAACAACATCACGATGACAAATGCCTCCTCGGTCATTGGCGGTGTCATTAACCTGACGGGTGCCGTTGCCTCGATTGCAAACGCTGGCCCAACAAACCTGGGAGTCATCACGACGTCGGGAGCACTGACAGTTGTGACCACAGGTGGTTCGAGCCCTGTCACCAATAGCGGAAAGATGCAGATCGGTGGATTGCTGACAATCACCGCCGATGGCGGCAGTTCGGCCATCACCCTCGCCGCCGGAAACACCTACGGCGGAACGAACCTGTTGGGAAATCCAGTTACGGTCGGCTAAACGCCTCGGCTTGTTCCGATAGCACCTCCACCGGCAGTGTGTTTGAGTTCCATCCAGTTTGTTCGCGAGAAAACATCGGGCCGTCCTTCTGGCTCGATTACTCCGTGACGGTCTTCTGGTAAATGCTTCCGTGGCCCCTGGTAGTGAAGTAAAGGTCGCAATGACGGAATGCCTTTACATCTGCATTGCTCACTTGCGACCGGGTGGCAGGGTGGCAGGCAACGCGGGTAACGACTTTGCTTGAGTAGAAACAAGTCTTGATGCGGATAGCAGT
>JBAWWJ010000182.1:0-17488 GCA_037146815.1 Planctomycetota bacterium | reverse complement strand
GAAATTTCGAACATACAGCCCGAAGGTATGTCCGCCGACAGCGGAGATCAACACCCCAATCACACATCCCACGATGATGCATGAAGCGATCCCGCAAATCTGTCTGGAATGCCTCACCGCGGACTCTTCATCCGCACTGGATCTTCGCGGCCATGTCTCCCTCCGATCGTCATTTGTCGACATGGTCAAAGTCCGGTTCGGAAAGGGGAGGGAGACCAATAATGACTTCGACCTGTTCCGCGGCACGTGCCAGACGAGCGAACAGTCGCACCTGCAAGCCCGCTACTTTTTCATAGAGATTTTGAGTTACCGAGACGAGATCAAACAGGTCTTCCCGTTCTGGGACGTCGGGAAGAGCGTAGGCTCGCAGCGTCAATGTCATGGTTTCGTTGTTCAGTGGATAATCACGACCTCGCATTTGACGGTGGACGGATGTCAGTCGCGTGTGCAGCTTCTCCATCTGCTCACAGATTTCCTGATACAGCCTGCGATTGCGCTGGTTTTTCTCGATCTGCCCGTACAGAGCAACCAGGCGACGGAACAGAATTCTCATCGTCCCCAGTTCCGACATCAGGCCGCTGATGTACAACGCTTCGGGGACCATCCGCCGCATCTCGTGGCAGGTATCGTCCCCGTTCTCAATTCGACTGGTGATGGCAGGAAGATTGAGCAACTGCAGCGCATTGGTCAACCGGTGCGAGGCATTGGATTCAAATTCCATCAATCGGCTTGCCAGGTTCTGAACACCCTCCCGGGCGCGTTCGTGCGTCTCGGCGACATCGCGCCGCCGCACCGTCGGAAGATCAAAGTATTTGGCTTTGATCTTCAGTCGGCAATCGAGGCAGGCGAGTGCTTCCCCGGTCCGCAGCATCAGCGATTCGGCCTTTTCCAGTCGATGACACAGCGCCCGATATTCGGGGACCGATTTTAAGAGTGCTTCACGCGAATCTTTCACGCTTTGAGCGGCTTCCTTCGGATTCTCTGGTCGTTCAAGTGCAACCTCCGAAATCGGCAGCGGCTGCATGATCGGCAACCGGACCTGGAAATAGCGATCAAGTGCTTTGCGCGCTTCGTACTCGGAATCACGTTCGTTGATCAGCGTGTCCGTTGAAGTCAGTCGCTCTCTCTCGAATTCACTCCCCAGGCGAGCCTGATAGAATTCCAGTGTCGAAATGCGGCAAAGCCTTTCGAAATCGTCGAACAGAACCGTCGCAGGGCAATTTTCCAGATCAGGTGGCATCGACCAGATCCCGTCTGTCTCTTCTGCGCGAGCATTCGCGATCCGGTCGACGTCGGCCGGATGAGTGTCAAATAGCCCCGTTTTTTGTTGACGCTGCGAATCTCGCAAGGCCTTGCGGATTTCCGGTGTGATGTGCGGAATATTACTGACGATCAGCCTCGGCAGATTATCCGCCAGACGCCGTTCGTCGTAAAAACGCTGCAGATCATGCATCGCCATGTAGTCCGCGAATCCGAGTTGTCGCAACCGCTGGCACGATCTGCTGAAGGCGTTTGATCCGACCATACGAGCTTCGTAACGATCGGCGTCGAATTCCATCTGTCGCATCAGCAGACAACTGATCGCGCTCCCCAGCCAGGCTAAAACAAACAGTACTTGCCGTGTCATCCAGATTCCGGCTTGAGCCAGATAAACGAACACAACGATCCTGGCATCGAAGTTTCGTGAGGCACTGCTCAGTTGCTCGTCCCAGCCATCCCGCTTGAATGTCGCTCGCCAGAACCAGTAATTGATATTGCTGGTCACAAAACTGGCTCGCAATCCTGCAGTCTGCGCGAAATGACCAAATTCGTGGGCCAGGATTCCCGTCAGTTCGCGAACGGTCATTCCTGCAACGAGCGGCAGGCCGATTGTCAGAGTCAGATCGTCACTGAATAGACTGGCAAATCCGCTGCGCAAGCTGGCAGATGCATTTACCTCGCAATTGACTCGAATGGATGTTGGAACGGGAGCGCCGACGGAATCGCAGACGGCCGTAATGTATTCGAACAGGAATGGCTCGGCACTTTCCTTTAATCGTTGCGGCGTCCCTTTCTCTTTGGGATCTCGATAGAACAACGGCTTGATGAGAAACAGCAAAACGACCGGAAGTAAGGCAAGTGAACCCAGGATTGCCAGGTTCGAAATTCCATCGAGTGGCACCTTGAACTGCAAATTGGACAATTCAGCAATATAGACTGCATGCCAGTAGATCGTGTGGGCGAGCAGCAGCAGCAGTGCCGCGTAGAGCAGCGGCAACATCAGCATCGCGCAGCCGATCAGAACGATGCCGCAGCGATAGCCGATTGAAATCGGAATCGGATCAATCGCTTCATCAACGGCACGCAGCAGTAATTGCCGGATTTCCTGTCGGCGCGAGTTCAGCTTTGTCCTGGATGGTTCCGTCATAGCTTCCGGACGACCCCACCTGCGATGCCACGTGCAGTTTCGATGGGAGACTTGAACAGGAGGGTGGCCATCCAGATCAGCATTGACAGTGTGACTAACCCTGCCAGGCAGTGGCCGGTGACTGTGGCCATCTTCCAGAGAGGGGCGAGAGAACCCTCAGAGGCATCGTCGTCCTCTTCGAGTTCCTCAAATTCTGACGAATCAGGGTCGTACTCAGAGTCGCGACTGACTTCAAAGGGGACACCACACGACTTGCACTTGAGGTTTCGCCCTTCACGTTCTTGAGGCAAGACGTAGCGATGCCCACAGACGTCACAAGCTACGTAAAGTTCCATCGCCACGATTCCCCGACGAACGGCAGACTCAAATCACATTCAAACAAGACATTATTGCTTTTGTCATGCTTCCAATCAACGGGATTCCTGAATAGGGCGGTCTCCAAAACGCGATCAGAGTACGTGGACAACACGAAGGGTGAGAAGGTGTTAATTTGTGAATGACGTTGTCATTTCACTTCGACCATGATCTCGGGGCGAGATTTTCGTAAGCGTTCGATCCCGGCGGGTGTGATGCTTTTGATTCCCGTGAGAGACAACTTCTTCAGCGATTTTGCGGTCACGAGTGCTTGAAGTCCGTCATCACTCAACGTGGCACTGCCGATTTTCAGTTCTTCCAGGACGGGCATTTGAGCCAGTTGTTTCAGCGATTCATCGCCGACGGAGGGAGCGTGAGAAATATCGAATCGTTTGAGAGTGGCGATTTTGGCTGCGTGAGCAACTCCCGCCGGGGTGGCCTGATTGTCGAGCAGAGCCAGATCTTCCAGCGGCAGCATCGCCAGCGAAGCGACGGCTTCACCGGAACTTCCCGGATCTGTACTGCCGATGCCGCATCGCTTGAGTTGTTTCTGTTGCGACAGATGTGCGGCCCCCGCGTCGGTAAACTTCGTATGGGCAAACCACAGTCGTCCTGAGATCGGAACCAGTGCGATCTCCTTCAATCCGGCATCGTTTAACGGTGTGAAGTGAAAGTTGACGCTTTCGAGTTTCTTCAGGTGGTTGAAGAACGCAAATCCGGTTCCATTGCATTGTGTTGAAGCCAGGCCGAGAACGCGTAGTTCGGTCAGGTTGGCCAGATGTTTCAGGGACTCGTCTTTGACGGGCGTCAGGGTCAGGTTGAGTTCCCGTAACTCCGTCAGACGTGCTACATGTTCCAGGCCATCTCCTTGAATGGCGCAGTTCGCAAGGTCCAGCTTTTTCAGTGACGTGATTCCGGCAAGCCGCTTCAACCAGCCATCGGTAACAATCTCATTCTTTCCCCCCTTTCCCTTCAATGGGTTATTGCCATTGTACAAGTCGATTGATGTGGGGATGTCAAAGATCTGCAGACCAGTATCACCGGTGGCTAGCATCAGCCATCGCGGGGCACTCGACGTACATACGAGTCTTCCACCGGCCTCTGTGACCTGAGCTTCGAGGGCCAGTGTGGCTGGACGCTGCTGGATCGCCCGTTCAATATCTGGCAGGATCGCTTTCAATCGTGCCTGCAATGTCATGTCAGTCAGCTTGCCAATCAATTCCGGTCGGCTGGCAGATTCTTCGGCGGAAAGGATTCGCGTGAGCAAGGCTTTGTCAGCGGAAGAAGTATTCAGCAGTGATAACACTCCATCGAGGTAGCTCTTCCAGTCAGGGTTCAGCTTCTCAAACCCTGCCGCTGACGCGGGTTGCCCCAGAGCACGGCGGACGGCGTTGTGCATCAGGTATTTGCCATGATCATGCGTCAAATGAATGTCGTCTCGGTAGAGTTCGGTAATTTCCTTGAACGGAGCACGTCCGGCCGCAATGTCTTCGTCGATCGTTGCCAGCAGGTACTGAGCGAACGACTGGCGTATTTCACGACCGTGATGTCGCCGGCGCAGTTCTGCGATTAATTCGCGGAAATAATTGGGAGAGTGCGTCATCTGGTCTGGTGCCGCGTAACTCGAAAACTCGGTCCCGACCTGTGTTCGCCAAGACCAGCCCGAATGAATGACGAAGACTGCTTTGGGCTGCATCTTCATCCAGGCCGAGATTGTGTCAGCATCCTGCGTGAGCGTCGTACCATAGTGCGGTTGAACGGAGACAATGTCATATTGCTTGTCGGCGAGGGCATTGGGCCAGTGCGACGATGATTTCACACAAGGCTGGTCTGGATTCGCGAAGATATGGGGCAAGTGAACACCACAATCGACGTGCCATTGTACGTCACCCGACAATCGCTCTGGGACGGTGTCCCACGTTAATGAATTGCCGATCAGGTAACAGCGTGTCGTGGGGGACTCTTGTGCGGCGGCCACGTGGTTCGTGACAAGAGCAGCAATTGCTACGAGGACGGAAAGTCTCAGTCGATTCAGCATCGTGGTGACCTTTCGAGGCAGCATTTTCGCGTCAATTGTTCATCTGGAGAATTCAAGCCGCGTATTACGACGAAGCCAGTTGCCCACCGGCCGAGGGACTTCAAGTTGCGGGCGAGCCCCTATGAAGTCAGCGAGAACCGCGCAGACGCGGGTCTGCGGCATCGCGTAACGCTTCACCAATGAGGTTATAAGCTGTAATCGTCAGAAAAATTGCCAGTCCGGGAAAGTGAATCAACCACGGAGCATGATCCAGTGCTTCGCGTCCATCGGCCAGCAGGCTTCCCCAGGACGGGGTCGGCTTTGAGATTCCCAGCCCGAGAAACGACAACGCACTCTCGGTCAGGATGGCTCCAGCCACACCAAATGTTGCGGAGACCAATACGGGAGCCATCGCATTGGGAAGCACATGGCGAAAGATGAGTCGAAGCGGGGTGTAGCCTAAGGCTCGTCCCGCCAGCACAAACTCCTGATCGACCAACCGCAGGAACTCGCCCCGAACCAGACGTGCGATACCGGTCCAACCTGTGAGACCGATTACAATCATGATGTTAAACAGTCCCGGACCGACCATGGCGACGATCGTGAGAATCAGAAAGAACGACGGAAAGCAGATAACGACCTCAATGATTCGGGAAAGGACCAGATCACAGACACCACGGAAATAGCCCGCGATCGCGCCGACGACGATCCCGATCGAAACGTAGATGGCAACTGCAACAATTCCCACCGACAGGCTAATACGGCCGCCCCAGATCATCCGGCACAGTACATCACGCCCCGACTCGTCCGTTCCCAGCCAGTGGGGAGTATTCCATCGAGACGCCACTTTGCGAGTCTCTGTCGGTACCACCTTGGGAGATTCGGGATCCGATTCGCTGACAGTCTTCGGCGCTTCTGGGTTCGCCCAGAATTGAAAGACTCGAAGGAACTTGCTCAGTTGCGGATACCAGGGGGGAGCAGCCGCCTTTCCCGCCAGGTCGTATTCGTCGAGGGCGTAGGCGATGGGTGGCCACATCACATTTTGAAAGACGATCCCCGATTTATTCTCGGCATCGTCGGCAGCGAGAACACCGACTTTGTAGTCGGTCCGATCGAAACGAATGGGGACGAACAACCACCAAGCGGTACCCGAGACAACAGGAATCAGGAACAGCAGAAATGCGACTGTTCTGGGTCGTGCATCGGAGCCGCGGGGAATGGCCCAGATCCTCCACAATGGAAACGTCAGGATCAGCAGTGTCGCGGACATGAAAAACAGATCTATCGCGCGAAGAGACGTTGCGACAGGCCAGTGGCTGCGTGCAATCAGCTTTGGTTCCAGCGAGTCGAGCAGAGTTCGTAGTTCACCCTGCAGACCTCGCAGGCGGACCGGCCCCTGAACGGCATCGTCTGCTGCTAATTCGATCTTCTCTCGCATCTCCCGCAGACTTTGAAAGGTGTCAGCCGGAAGTTCCTGTGACATCAGGTCAAACTGCAACTGAACCGAACGGAGTTGGTCGGCCGTCTTAGACGCGGGAGTTGATTTGTTGGCATTGGCAAGTTGCCCGATGAGTCCACGAACGGTTCTCGCCGCTTCACGGAATTCAAAACGATTCGTCCCGAAATAATAGATCGGTCGATCGTTTGCGAGAAATGGCGCAAACACGCTGATCGTGACAAGGCCGAGGATAATGAACAGCGCGATGACGGCCAGGCGGCGTTTGAAGAATTCACGAGCGACCAGCGCCCACTGACTTTGACGCGGCTTGGCGTCGGTAGCTGGTTGCGTTGTTCCTGTTCCCACGGACATCCTTTCCGATTTGAAATAGAATCCAGAGCAGGCGTCGTCGCCTGCGTTCCGGATCATATCCAAAGTCACCGTGGTAAGCCATGAACGGGGCTTCTACTTCAACTCGACAACGATCTTGTGAATCGCTCCGGTGAATTTGTTGTCGCCTTCCTTGTAGTCGTTGGAGACGTTGGTTTCACCATCTTCCCCGACGTCAACACCTTCGTCGGCCGAAAACGCGAAGGCCTGAGTCCGAACGATAGCCCCCGTGGCGACCTTGAAGATCTGCAGACCCAGGAAGTTATAGGCATACATCGGCTTGCCATCTTTGACATAGAATGACCAGCCACCAAACCGGCCAGCCTGAGCGATCAGGACTCCGTTCGCTCCCCCTTTGGGGATCTCCAGGTCTGCCGTGATTGAGTGTGATCGATTCTTCGTGTTCAAGAAGACATTTTCGGTCATCCCGGTCATTCCCTGGAAAACCGTCAAGGAGGTTCGCCCTTCCAGAATGTCGGGCCGGCCAACCATATTGGCATTCAGGCGTTCCAGCATCCGATCATCCAGCGGCAATGCGCGATTTTTTGTGGCCTCTTTCAGGAACAGATCTTGAAGCTCCTTCAGCTTGTCGGGGTGAGTTGCGGCAACATCTTTGGATGAACTGAAATCGACGTCAACGTGATAGAGTTCCCATTTGTCTTCGAGGAACGGATGGCGCGATTTTGCTTCCCACGGAGCCCGGTGAACGGTGTGAGCCAGCCAACCGTCGTGATAAATTCCTCGATTGCCGAAGATTTCGAAATACTGTGTTTTGTGTCGGTCCTTGGCAGCGGAATCTGCGAAGGAATAGACCATACTGACACCTTGAATCGGAATCTGCGGCGTCCCGTTCACTGATTTTGGTTCCGGAAGTCCAGCCGCTTCCAGGATGGTCGGGGCAATGTCAATGACGTGATGCCATTGTGATCGGATTTCGCCCTGCGACTTGATTCGCTGCGGCCAGTGAACGACAAGGCCATTTCGAGTGCCGCCGTAGCTTCCGGCAACCTGCTTGGTCCAGGCAAAAGGAGTGTCTCCTGCGACAGCCCAGCCAGCCGCATAGTGACCATAGGACTCAGGGCCGCCGAGCTTATCGATCTTCTTCAGGATTTCTGATACCGATTCAGGAACAGCATTGAAGTAGGTCATTTCATTGAACAGACCATTCATCGTCCCTTCGGCACTGGCACCGTTGTCACCAACGACGTAGAAAATGAGTGTATTTTCCATCTGCCCCAGATCTTCAATCGCTTTCACGACTCGGCCGATTTCAAAGTCTGCATACGCGCCGTATCCGGCAAACACTTCCATCTGGCGAGCGAACAGGCGTTTTTCGTCGGCACTCAGTGTGGCCCAATCCTTGATTGCTTCGGGCTTGGGGGCCAGAACTGCGTCTTGTGGAACGACTCCCAGTCGCTTCTGGCGTGCGAGTGTTTCCTCACGCAATTTGTCCCAGCCCTGATCAAACTTCCCGCTGTACTTTGCGATCCATTCTTTCGGGGCATGATGCGGAGCATGCGTGGCACCAGGGGCAAAGTACGTAAAGAATGGCTTGTCAGGAGTCAGGGCCTTCTGATATCCGATTCACTTAATCGCCTGATTGGCGAGGTCGGTCATCAGGTGGTAATTCGGATTGCGCGGGATTTCGATGCGGGTCATTCCGTCATACAGGGCAGGAGACCATTGGTTGGCCTCGCCACCGATGAACCCGTAAAACTTGTCGAAGCCGGAACGAGTGGGCCAGCGATCCGTTGGTCCGGAAGGACTCACTTCCCATGCCGCTGTCTCGTGAGATTTTCCAAATGCCGCCGTGCTGTAGCCGTTCAGGCGGAGCATCTCGGCGAGGGGAGCGACACTATCGGGGCGCTGCCCGGTCTGTCCCGCGAAGGCGGTCGCCGTTTCAGTAATCGAACCCATGTTGTTCACATGGTGATTGCGACCGCTGAGGAGCGCTGCTCGTGTGGGCGAGCAAAGTGCTGTTGTGTGGAACTTGTTGTACTTCAGACCACGACCTGCTAACCGATCCAAGGTCGGCATCTGAATCGGGCCACCAAATGCACTGGACTGACCAAACCCCATGTCGTCGATCAAAATGATCAGGACGTTGGGCGCACCCGCCGGGGCTTTCACCTGGAATTGCGGGGGCGCCTTCACATTACGTGCATCAAGTTCCGTTACGAAAGGTGGGACCGGTTCGGCAACTGGCAAGTTGGTGCGGTCAATCGCAGGGGCCTGAGCCGAACTGATCGAGGCCGAAAGATAAATTGCCAGTGCAGACATCAACCCGCAAAACGAAAATCGAGACATACAGGTACCTTGATGTAAATTCTGGGTGCGTCAATGATTTGCTGATTTGGTAATTGCTGACCGCTGAACGCTCACTCATCACCAGCTACGCAATTCGACGGTCACGGTATGTTCGGTATCTCCGCGTATAAATTCAACCGGAACCTTATCACCCGGCAATTTCTCGCCGATTTTGTCGACCAGGGTTTCGAAATCCGGGACTTCATGCCCATTGAATTTCACGATGCAGTCACCTTCTCTCAGGCCAGCAAGGGCTGCGGCGGAGCCGGGTTCGACTCTGTGAATGATCAGCACATTCGCGGGCGCTCCGAAACCTAGGCTGGGTGAGATTCCCAGGCAGGCAGGCCCGCGTTTTAGAATCGCGAGCATCGGCAGATGACTCTGGATCTCTGCCATTGCCTCCTTGCTGACGGGGCATTTGGGGGTTACATAGAGCACCGGTCCCCGAAATTCGGTCTGAAACCGAAAATCCTCAATCCGTTTCAAATGCTTCAGGCCTTCATCGCCACCTTTCCAGTTGTGGTTGATCATGGCGTATTTGATGAGACGAGTTTCACCATCTGCGCCTGGCTGAAAGGTTTCGTCGGCATACCGGATGATGCCCCCCAATTCCTGGAAGCTGGCAATCGCTCGAACGTGCCGAATCGGCGCGGCTTCTTCCACAGCCGATTCCGCACGGGCGATGACATTGGAATTGTCGCTCTTGATCAGCGACTCCATCGCAGATTCAATCGCTTCGTGAACATCTTTGTTCCCTTCGCGATAGATGCGCCGCAGCACTTCGAAGGCGCGAATCGATTCTTCAGAAGTTCCGTCGCTGGCGAGCTTACTGAGTGGCTCAATCGCTTCAATTTTGCGAGCCGTCAATTGCTGGCACGCCTTTTCTCGCGTCTTATAATCGCGAGAAGCCAATGCTTTCAATTCGGCCGCCAACTCCGCAGAAATCGCTGGCTTCGGCTCTTGTGCGACGACATATGTCACCAGAAAAGCTGTTTGGAATCCGGTGGCGACGATTACCGCCGCCAAAGCCATTTTCGTCCACATTTGGCATGTCCTCGTTTCAATCCGCGTGTCCAGGATCTGCATCAACATCAGTCGCAGACGGGACTTCGAAGATATTTCTTGCTCAAGCATGCCACAAATTGGCGTCTCTGGCTACCGCGAATTCCGAAGCAGTCGGAATTGAGGTGAATTGCTAATGGCGCAGATGCAGATATGGGAAGAATCAGAAGAAATCACGGATCTGATTCTTGATCGTTCTGTCCCAAACTCGTCGAGGAGCAAAGAAATGACTGTTCATGTCTGATCCCTCAACTCTCTCGTTCGGATCGGTTCTAAAGTCTGATATAGTCGTGGCTTGCGGAATCAAGGAGTCGCCGCCATGCGGTGCGTCGGCTGGGGACGACCGGGGCGGAACATTTGCGTCTTGCCAAACACTGGAGTTGCTCCGTGCGCCGCACAGGTCTCGCGGACAATGAGATCCACTTCACGGCCGAGCAATTCAGGATCGCAGGCGACTCGCGCATTAACGACTAGGTCGATCTCTCGAGTTTTTGTGTGCGATGGCAAGGATAGTTCGGGGGGCAGATCACGGCTGACAAGATTGGAAACCCCAAACGCCGCAGCACTCAGTCCGATCACCTTGAGATGTGCGACCTCCAGCCCATTTTGGACCAGTCTGGTTTTCAGGCCCGAGACGATGTTCAGCAGCAGGTTGTCCAAGACAAACTCCTGCTGCGCCGAGATCTGCACGCTGCTGTTCAACCAGCCAAGCTCCGCTTCGCCTTCGGCATAGGTGTCGTAATCGATATCCAGCACACGGCGTCCGAACGCTCCCGTTTGATCCAGAAATTCGAAATACCCCTCGAAACCCAAGCCGGTCTTCGCCGAAACCGCCAGTCGGGGTGTCGCGGGATAGTTCTGCTCCAAGAGTGCGTGGAGTTCTTCCAGTTGTTCGGCCGACAGTTCATCAGCACGGTTGATCAGGATTAGATCGGCTTCTTCGAGTTGCTTCTGCAGAATGTACGCCGCTTTCGGGGAAAACCCTGTCCCGGGCTCATTCTTCAAAATTTTCCGCCCCTGACTCGGCTTGAGGATCACTCCGTACGGAGCAATCTCAAATCGCGATTCGTAGAGCTGACGGATTGGTTGAATCACCGTTGCTACAAGATCCGTACAACTGCCGACTGGCTCTGCCAGAATGATGTCAGGAGCCTTATCGAGTCCCAGTTTGTCGATGGTCGAAATCAGGTCATCAAATCGGCAGCAGAAGCATGCCCCGGCCACTTCTCCGACATCGAAACCCTGCGATCGAAGTGATTTGGTGTCGACCAGATCGGCTGCCTGATCGTTCGTCACGATCCCGACATTCAGGCCTTGCGACATGTAATGGCGGGCAAGCCGCGCGAGTGTGGTGGTCTTGCCAGCACCGAGGAATCCCCCGACCATGATGAAGCGAATCGACCTGGCCATCAACTGCCTTTCGTAACTGCAAATATGTTTGTCTTGCGGGTGTTACGCAATATTGGTAACGACTTTAAACTCGAAGGATTTGAGGGTGGCACTGGCGGCAGCCTTGGGCCGCCAGTGTCTGGTGAAAACGATGTCGGAATCGTGCCACATCTTCTCTCTGAATTGTGCGTGCTTCGTCCGACACTGGCGGCCCAAGGCAGCCGTCAGTGCCACCCGATCGTGGTACCCCATCCCAGAACACCGATCGGCAAATGTCTACCCGATTGACACTGGAAGTCGGATCTCTGCATAGTAGACCTGACGAGTCCTCGTGTCGCAACTTACTACCCTGCTGATCAACCGGTTCAGATGCAAGTCTTTCTGAATGAGCTGATTGCGTGCCTTCCATCGATATGACAATTCCTGATCCCGAACGACCTGCGATTCTGGGTGGCCGTCCCGTCAGACCCGCAGGGCCACCCGGCTGGCCACACCTCAATGAAGCCGTTTCCAACGTCCTCCGTGGAATGGTGGAATCGGGCGAATGGGGACGCTATCTCGGCCCTCACGTCCCGGAATTGTGCCGACGACTGGCTCAGTTTCACTCGGTCGAACACGTCTTAACCTGCAGCAGTGGAACGGCGGCCGTCGAGTTGGCTTTACATGGCGTTGGCCTCCGGGCGGGTGACGAAATCATTGTCGCGGCCTATGACTTCAAGTCGAACTTTCAGAATATCCTGCAGTTGAAAGCCATACCCGTACTCATCGATCTGCATCCGCAAACACGGCAGCTTGATGTCAACCAGGTCGAGTCAGCACTGACAGAAAAGACACGAGCGATCCTGGTGTCGCACCTGCACGGTGGCGTTGTTCCAATGCCGCAACTTCGCCAGATCGCGGAATCTCGATCGATCGCCATCGTCGAAGATGCCTGCCAGAACCCAGGCGCCATGATCGACGGGCGTCGTGCTGGAACATGGGGAGATGCCGGAGTCCTCAGTTTCGGTGGCAGCAAACTGCTGACGGCAGGTCGCGGGGGGGCGATCCTGACATCAAAAGCCGAGATTGCCGAGCGAATCAAGCGGTACGTGATGCGAGGCAACGATGCCTACCCCTTGTCTGAAATCCAGGCGGCCATCGTCCTCCCGCAACTCGATCTGCTCGACGAATTCAACGAACGCAGGAGCAAAGCCGTCGTTCGGATTTGTTCTGAGGTAGCGAATCTTGGACTGTCGCCACTCCAGTTGCCAATCAGTGGGTTGCAACCTGCGTATTACAAACTCGGCTTCCGCTACGATCCAGAACAGTTTTCCGGACTTGCCCGTGACACTTTTACCGAAGCGATGCGGGCTGAGGGAATTGCTATGGACCCGGGCTTTCGGGCTAATCACCTGATTCACGCATCACGCCGCTTTCGAGCGGTCGGTGAATTGGCCGAAGCCACGCGAGCGGATGCCGATCTCGTCGTCTTGCATCATCCGGTGTTGCTTGAGGACAACGACGGGATTGACCAGGTTGCCGAGGCCGTGCGAAAGATCCGACGAAACGCCGCGGCCATTCAGCAGCAGTGTCGACAGACCTGTTGATCGCTCCGGAAAAAATTCTGCAAGAATTTGTGAACCTTTTTCAGGTGACAAGGGAATTGATGGCATCGTGAACGCTGCCACCTTCGATGAACGAGATTTAATCAGTCGCGCCCAGCAGGGCGAAGCAGCGGCGTTTCGACTTCTGGCCGAACACCATTCCCGACGTCTCTGTTCGTGCGCACTGACTCTTTGCCGTGATGCTCATCTGGCAGAAGACCTGGCCCAGGAGACGCTGCTCGAAGCCTGGCGATTTCTGGCACGATTCGATGGTCGTAGCCAGTTTTCGACGTGGCTCTACGGCATTTTGCGTCACAGGTACCTGAAACACTTGCGACGCCCCGGCTCCGTCAGACATTCACCGCTCGACGCAATCGATTCGGCGGATCTGCAACAGTCACAATTAGCTCCGGCGGAGGCTGCCGAGCGATCGGAAGACTCGGGTCGCTTGCGATCCGTTGTCAGTCAATTGCCTGAGGAGCACCGGTTGGTGATCGAACTGCGATTCTTTGCCGACTGCAACCTGGACGAAATCGCCGCGACGATTGGTTGCCCTCTTGGAACCGTGAAATCTCGCTTGCACAACGGACTGAAAAAACTGCGGGAAATGTCGCTGAATGTGAACCTTTTCCCCCGGGAACGGGAATCAATTGCGAGGATACCATGAGTACCAATGCTTCAACGTGCTGTGAATCGTGGGGAGAAGAGATCAGCCTGCTGGCTGCAGGTTGCTTGTCTCCCGACGCAGAACAGGCTGTCCGGAGGCACATTGCGAACTGCGGTCCGTGCCAGACCGAATTCGATCAGGTGAGCCAACTCTGCCAGAACCTGAACGATGTCCCGTCGGTCAACATTCGTTGGGCAGATTCGGTTGTCGCAAACACGATGACCGAAATCACTCGTCCGCAAAATGTTTTTTCACAATCGCACGTCGTGACGGCGCACAGAGAACATTCGCGCGGGGCACGATCGGAACTGTTCGCTGTTGTTTGCATCGCTGCCGTGCTGCTCGTTTCCGTCGGTTGGACATTGTCACTCAAGAATCCTCAACGTGCAGAGATTGCTCATCGTCCGCGAACCCAGCCGACTCGAAAGGATGTTTCGGCACTACAGCCTGTCAATGCCGTTGTGGCTCGAAACCATTCCATGCCACCAACGATGCTCGAACTCCGCAACGCGTTTGCTCAATCCGATGACAAGTTTGATTCGCTGCTCGCACAGCAACCCGGGGCAGCTTTTCCTGCACTCGCTGACATTCGATCACTCGACGAATCACTCTAGTGCGGCCCTTTCCCATCAACCTGAGACAAGCAAATCACGAACACCACAAGACCGGAGGATTTCATGAACCCATTCGAAACGCTGTCTGATTCCATGCAGAAAAAAACTGAGGCCGGGATTCGCACGAAATGCACTGTTATTGGTTCGCTGGTCCCGGTGCTGCTTCTACTGACAGCAATCAGCCTCCCCTGTCAATTCGCATCGGCCGCCGATCCGGCTGCGACGCAGTCTGTCAAGCGGCCTGTTGCGAATGCCGCAGTGATTTACTGGCAGGCGTTTGCAGTGATGCCCACGCTGACGGAAGAGGAGCGGGCAGCCTTTGAAGCCGCAGTCAAAGATCATCGATCCAAGGTGACACCAGAACTGACGCCCGTTGTCACCAGGTTTCAAAACGCACTTAAGGAAATGCGCCGAGGAACGAAGGCGACGGATTGTGACTGGGAACTGGACTACAGTGAAGGACCGCACTTATTGCTGCCTCACCTTCAAAAGGCGAGGGAACTGGCGAGAGCCGCAACATTGCGAGCTCGAATCCGGTTTGCAGCAGGTGAGGTTGACGCGGCTGTCGATGACGTGCTGGCAACGCTCATTCTGGGGCGGCACTGCGGCCGCAACCCGATTGTGATTGGTGTACTCGTAAACATTGCACTTGAAAAGCTAGGGATCGACGTCCTGGCCGAGCATCTGCCAATGTTGTCGGCCAAGCAATTGGATGGCGTCACAAACTCGCTGGCAAATCTTCCTCCCATGGCATCCATCGCGGAATGCATGAAAACCGAAGGTGAAAGCTTCTGCGGATGGATCGAACGGACTCTGGACGCTGAAGATCAGAAACTGAAAGACCCGGCAGCCGGGGTAAAGTTGCTGGACGCACTTCACCAGGCCGGAATCGGTGAGAAGCCTGTGGCGAATGATTCCGCCACGAACGACGAGAAAGTCCGCAGTGAAATCCTGAAAACAATGACAGTCGCAGACGTTCGAGCCTCGTTGAAGCGATTGCGAGCCGACTATCAGACTCTGGAGGCGATTGCCAAAGCAGATCCCGCCGACCGACTCAAGCAATGGACGGCGTTTGATGCACAATTGTTTGAGGACAAACGAATGATGAAGCCAGAAGATCGATTGCGTTGCCTCTCGACAGACCTGTTGCCAGCCTTCGGGCGTGTCCTGACTCGATATGAACAGCAGCGAGTTCGACGGGAATTATTGAATCTGGCCATTGCCGTTCAACGCGAAGGTCCAGAAGCCGTCAAATCGTCGACATCGCTTTCCCACAGCAAGGTGATTTACACAAAGTCTTCTAAGGGATTCGTTCTCAGCTACGTCGATTCGCCAGACAACAGTGAATCCCTGACCGTCGGGCATCAATGACGCGTCCGATGGTTGAAGCGCTCTCACATGTTCGTCTTCGCGTCTGTCGCTTCCCCCAGAACGGCATTCAGTGCGGAATTCAAAATGCTGTCGTGCTGGTGATCCTTCGAATAGATCCGGAAGATACAGAAGCTGATCGGCAGAGCCCGAAACAGATCATCGTCCGAAAGCTCCTGGGTCGTCCCCACCGCAGGGTCGAGCAGAAAATTCTGGCCCCCGGCGGGCAAACGACCACTCGGACGATGGTAATGTCGGGCCACGTCGATGTTCAGCGGAATCTCTTTCAGATCCAAAGGCAATCGCTCACGAAGTCGGCGAACAACCAAGTCAGGTTCGGAGAAAATGGTCGTCCGTTCGGCAGTCCCCGAATGAAAATTCAACGTTCGTTCGCACGCCATTTTCCACGGCACCTGCCGGGCGAGGATTTGCCGCCAGCGAAGCCCCAGTTCCTTAAGATCCGGCTGGTCACTGTCAGCCCATCGCATTACGTCAACGAGAAACGACGATTCGGTCAGCTTGCGGTATTTGTCCAGTTGCTTGAGCGGGCTTCCCTGAAACAGGTGCGGCATCGTTTCTGGAAAGAGTTCTTCCAGGGCCAGATCAACTGCACGCACGGTGCGGTGAAAGTAGATCGTTCGAAACAGGTTGGCTCGAGTTTCGATGAAGTTGATCAGCGTCGGCAGGCCGCGTGAGTGAATCGTCAGGCCAGCAGGGGTGAAGAACGAATAATGCAGGATACGATTCAAATCGAACGCCTTGGTATTATACCCGGACATGTACGCATCACGCAGCACGAAGTCCATGTTATCGACCGTGTAGATGCCACTGAACATGGCCCGCAACTTTCGCAGCCAGTCGGGATGGCCCTCTTCGGCAGCGGCATCCCGCTTTGGACGACGGATTAACCACGAGATCTGATGCGGATCGAGTTCTTCCAGCGGTTGAAGTCGACCGTTGGGATTCCGGCGAATCCGGCGCAGGATGTCACCCAGTTCCTGCTCGATGATGACTCCACCGATGTCTTCGTGCGTGATATCGAACTGCTGCAGGAAATGTTCATCAAAGAAGTGGCCGAACGGGCCATGGCCTACATCGTGCAGCAGGGCGGCCATGCGCAACAGGCTCTCGACGTATGCTCGTGATGGTACGTTGCGGCAGGAATCGACCAGCGATTCGTACCAGTGGTTGATGGCGACGGATGAAAGATGCATCGCACCGAGAATATGCTGAAACCGGGTATGTTCGGCCGAGGGAAAGACCCACCACGCAGTTTGCAGTTGGTGAATCTGCCGCATTCGCTGGACCCAGGGATGATCAATCACGTCCTGTTCGGCCGCTTCACCTTCGGGAAGTCCCGAGCGGGCGATAAAAGGGATGTAACCGTGAATCGGGTCGTGCGACAGGCTTTCGTTGGCAAAGTCTCGGGACATCGGCAAACCTTCAGGAATTCAAAACTCAGGGCGACTGGTGCCCTGCCACATCGTACTCGTCAAATGCGATTAATCAGCCAGAACGCGTCATTGTCCGAATTTGACCGTCGGCGAGTTTGGCGACTGATGAACCCAATCCGACTTCTAAGCGGAGATGGAGCACTGGAGGAGAATAGCGGAGGCTCGCCGATGACAACAGGTCAGATATCCACGTGGCCTGCCGCCATGCACAAACATTCAAGAGTCGTCAATTTGAAGTCGCGGCAACCGCCACAATCACCAATGGCCAAATTTCCGTCGAGCACCTTCGACCAGAAAGCCTCGAAGCTAAAGGTCCGGCATGTTACTCTGTACGCAGATTGAGCAGTTCATCTTCTGCCACGGATTGGCATGAGAGCCTCGATCTGGACTTGCCCAAGAAAAGTGGGCGCGAGGAAAAGCGAACTATGCTTAACCTTG
>JBAWWJ010000181.1:0-17576 GCA_037146815.1 Planctomycetota bacterium | reverse complement strand
ATGCAGGCACCGCAACGGATGCAGTTCAACGACCGCCGGAAGTCCGGCGACCCGAGGATGTCGCTGCGTCCATTGTCGACCAGCACGATATGCATCTCGCCACCAGCGATCGGTCCGTGGAAGTGAGAAGAATACGTCGTGATCGGCTGCCCCGTCGCCGATCGAGCCAGCAGCCGCAGGAAAACTCCCAGATCTGCCGCACGCGGAATGATCTTTTCAATCCCCATGCAGGCGATATGAACTTTGGGCAACGAAACCCCCAGGTCCGCGTTCCCTTCATTTGTGCATACGACAAACCCGCCCGTTTCAGCAATGGCAAAGTTTACGCCGGTAATCCCCACATCTGCGTTCAGGAATTTCCGACGGAGTTCATCACGGGCGGCATTCACGAGGTATGGCGGGTCGGTGGCTCCGGCATCCGTTCCCAGATGCTTGTGAAAAAGTTCACCGATCTCTTCTCGCTTGATGTGAATCGCCGGCATCACGATATGTGACGGCGGTTCATGACGCAGTTGAACAATCCATTCCCCCAGATCTGTATCAACGACCTCGACGCCGTGACGCTCCAGAAAGGGGTTCAGGTGGCATTCTTCCGTCAGCATCGATTTGCTTTTGACGACCTTTGTGGCGCCGTGATTCTTCAGGATGTCGAGAACGATCTGGTTATGTTCGGCGGGTGTGCGAGCCCAGTGAACCACGGCTCCCAATTTGGTCGCGTTGCGTTCAAACTGTTCGAGATAGTCCCCCAGTTGTGACATCGCGTGCTGCTTGATGGCCGAAGCCTTGGCTCGCAACTCTTCCCATTCCGGCAGCGTTGAAGCGGCCTTGTCACGCTTGGATCGGACAAACCACAGTGACTGGTCGTGCCAGTGGGCACGCGAATCGTTTGCCACAAAGTCCGTAGCGTTCTCGGGATGCTCGTGATGTATCGTCAAGGTGTCTGACAAGATCAACGGTCCTTTTTCATTTGCGGCTGGCGACCGGCCAGGATCTCGGCCACGTGCATCACCTGAATCGGCTTTTTCTGTCGAGTGATCAACCCGTATAAATGCATCAGACAAGACATGTCACCGGCGGTCATGACATCCGCCCCAGCCTGTTCGTGATCGTGAATCCGGTCCAGTCCCATCATGCACGAGACCGCTTCTTCGGCTACGGCGAATGTCCCACCGAACCCGCAACACTCGTCCGGTCGTTGCAGCGTAACGAGTTCGATACCTTCCAGGCCTTCCAGCAATTGACCTGCCTTGTTGAACCGGGTCACCATCATTTCACTCGACGAACCCAGGCGCAGTTCGCGCAACCCGTGACAACTGTTGTGCAACCCGACTTTGTACGGGAAGCTCCCTTCAATCTTGGTGACTTTCAGGACATCCACGAGGAATTCGCACAGTTCAAACGTTTTCTTACGCAGTTGCTCATATCCGACGCGCCCCTGCAGCAACTCTTCGTAATGATGAGTCACCATCGCGGTGCAACTACCTGAGGGACAGACAACGTATTCGTATTCGCTGAAGATCGATAGAAATTTCTCGGCCAGCGGCCGTGCATCGTCCGTGC
Source organism: Planctomycetota bacterium (assembly GCA_037146815.1). Lineage (GTDB taxonomy): Bacteria > Planctomycetota > Planctomycetia > Planctomycetales > Planctomycetaceae > Schlesneria. The sequence continues at coordinate 16,016 of JBAWWJ010000181.1, read as the reverse complement.
ACCCGGTATTGGCCATCGGCTGGCCACAACAGGTCTGTGCAGACGGAAAATGAACGTCGCAACCCAACCGTTCGAGCAGTTCCAGCGTCGCCATGGCGACTTGCGGATAAAGCTGATCCATGTAACACGGAATGAACAGGCCAACACGAGGCATCGGAAAACTTTCATTTCAAGCGAGAACGATCGTCGGCGGGATTATAGTCAAGTCGACGCTGTCTGCGTACCGATCGGGCTGGAACGTGGCGACAGGTGATTCGTCTGGCCGATGTCGCTAGACTTCTACGGACACGAGAAACCGTGAAATCTCAGCTCGGCTGAAACCGGGTTGCGAAAATGCAAGGTTTCGCGATCTACTGGCTGGACGCCGCGATTTGAACGATTTTGGTTTTTAAGAGTGAAGGTTTCGATGACTTCTCGCGATGACATCCTGTCGGCGATCCGCAAGCGACTTCCAGAAGCCGCTCCGTTGCCGGATCTGGCTGGTCCATGGATTCAGTATCCCGATCCGATCGCCCAGTTCAGCAGTGTTCTGGAAATGATCGGCGGTCGTTGTATCCGAGTTCCGGAACTCGCGGCCATTGATGCAGCACTGCAGTCTGTTCCCGCCTACACGAGTGCGAAGCAGATCGTCTCGACCATTCCCGGCGTCGGCAAACCGACGGTGGATCTGAATTCGGTCGACGATCCTCATACATTGGAAGACATCGATTTCGCGATCCTGACAGGTCAATTCGCCATTGCGGAAAATGCCGCGATCTGGATCGGGGATGAAGCAGTCAAGCATCGCGCGATCTACTTCCTGTGCCAACACTTATCGCTGGTGATTCGGGCGGAAGAAATGCTGCATAACATGCATCAGGCGTATGAACGGCTGTCGTTTGCCACTGCCCGGTTTGGGGGGTTCATCGCAGGCCCTTCCAAGACCGCCGACATCGAACAATCGCTGGTGATTGGAGCACATGGACCGCGATCAATGACTGTGTTTGTGGTCGGTTAAAGAGGGGACCTTCGGTCGATCGTTTCGGCGGGGTCGGGAGACCCGCGCCGATCTGGTTCTGCTCAATCATTGCTTTTTTGAAGCTCAATCAGACATTCGAGGAACTCACAAGAGATTTGGAAGCAACGACCATCAGCGCGGAACGCGCTAGCGTCCGGTTTCGGTTATTTGTGTCCGGTTGTGACGATCCGAACCGGACGCCAGCGCGTTCCGGCTGATGTGTTCTGAGTGACAGGAGTCGGTTACGTATGGAGTGACCAGGAATTCCAATCGATGGAACTCAGGAAGAGGAGACCTTCGGTCGGGCGTTTCGGCGGGGTCGGGAGACCCGCGCCGAACAGGCACCGGTTCAATTCCATTCCGCGTTTTTTGTGTCGTACGGCAGAAGCCGGTTCGCCTCGAAGATTTTCTTCATGACCATCTCGTAAACTTCGTACGGATCCGCGCGAAACAGCAGATCGCAGCAGCCTGGGTGCACCAGCCAGTCGCCACGTTCGATTTCACCTTCGAGCTGTCCCGGTCCCCATCCGGAATATCCTGAAAAGATCCGGAACAGAGGACGACTTGTTCCTTCCCCGCCGCACCCTTGTAGAACCTGTTCGAAGGTTTCGTCGCTGCCGATGAACAGGCCGGGAACGGGTGACGATTCGGATTCCTGAAGCAGTTCTGCGTTGTGCAGCATCAGCAGCGCCAGCGGCTCGACGGGTCCGCCCACGAAAACAACGTCTTCCATTTCAGGAATATTGAAGTGCCCAGACAGGGCGTTTGAAACCTTGATCGAAGAGGGACGATTGACAATCAAGCCGGTTGCGCCGTCGTCGTTGTGTTCCAGCAGCAAGACGACAGTCTTGTGAAAATTGGGATCACGCAGCGATTTGGCGGCGACCAGACAGTTGCCCTTAAGCGAATCTGACATGAACTCTCTCCCGATCGTCGGCTTTCGCCTCGCGAAAGTTATGTGTCCGACACTACGCGTCGGATGTCTCGACGCAGAGTGTCGAGCGACAAGGCCCGTTGACGTGATTGCAGTCACTTGGATTCTACTCGCTGGAAGCCCAATGTTAAACAGGTGGCCGAAAGTTGACTCCTGATCGCGAGTTGATGACGATTCCAATTGATTGCTCAAGGGGGCGTTCCCCTCTGAACCAACAGGGAATCACGTTTGCATCAACGGTGGACATCATGCCTTCTCGCTTATGTTGGCGTTTCCTTCTGGCAGGCTACACATGGCTGATGTGCGTTCATGGCATGGCCATTGCGAATGATGGAGACGTCGCCTGGCTTGCTGAAGTCCAGCGACCACCAGCCTCTCCACCTCTCTTCGACGTGGGCACAATGCAACCGCTCCTGTCGGACGGTGATCAGAAAATTGTCGATCTGGCAGGCTGGCAGAAACAGCGAGCGAAGCTTCGATCAGAATGGCTGAAGTTCCTTGGGCCGATGCCGGATGCTCTCGCGAATAACGAGACCACGCTGGTGAAGGATGCTTCACTCACTGATTGCACACGACAGTTGGTTCGCTACGAATGTGAACCCGGCCTGTTTGTGGAAGCCTATCTGCTGCGTTCGACCGATCCTAAGTTTACAGGCTTACGACCTGGTTTGGTGGCCATGCATCAGACGACGAATTCCACAATCGATGAAACCGCTGGGATCAGCGGGCCGGATTCTCTGCAACTGGGACTGAAATTGGCGAGGCGTGGATTCGTCGTGATTTGTCCTCGCTGTTTCTTATGGCAGAACGCAACGTCATTGCAGGCGGCCGTGAAGCAATTTCAAGAACGCCATCCACGCACATTGGGGATGCACAAGATGCTATACGACGCCCGGCGTGCGGTCGACATTCTGCTGGCTCAGCCTGGCATCGACCCTCAACGGGTGGCTGCTGTCGGTCACTCGCTGGGAGCCAAAGAAGTCTTGTACCTGGCGGCGTTCGATGAACGGATCAAGGCCGCCGTTGCCAGCGAAGGGGGCTTGGCACTCCGGTCGACGAATTGGGATGCCCCCTGGTACCTTGGACCCTCGATTCGTGAGGCAGGTTTTCCCAGAAACCATCATGAACTGGTTGCGCTGATTGCTCCGCGAGCGTTGTTAATCCTGGGAGGTGAGTCAGGTCCGGGGGCTGCGGACGGAGATCGAAGCTGGCCATTAATCGAGGCAGCGATTCCCGTCTATCAGTTGTCAGGAAAGCCCGCACGTGTCGGATTACTGAATCATCACCAGGGACATTCAATTTCGCCTGAATCCTTCGAGCGGATCGCAGAATGGCTCGAAGCGTATACTTCCAGGTGATCCGGCTTACTCCCCCAATTTTACGAGTCCCAAACGATGCGTCAGATACCGCAATTCGTGCTGATTGCGACAATGATTGCAGCGTCGTGGTTTCTGATGCAGGGGGTTCATGAAAGCGGACATGTTCTCGCAGGACTAGCGACCGGTGGCAAAATTGCTTGCGTCGTTCTGCATCCACTGTCAATTTCACGGACTGACTTCAAGGATAACCCGAACCCGCTCTTGGCGTGTTGGGGCGGTCCGATACTGGGCGTTCTCCTGCCGCTGCTGGCTTGGGCCATTTCAGCAGCGATGCATCATCGCTGTGCCGCATGGCTCAGATTTTTCGCCGGGTTCTGCCTGATCGCCAATGGCTCCTACCTGGCCATTGGGGTCAAGGATGGAATTGGTGATGCTGGAGATCTGATTCGCCACGGTTCGCCGGCCTGGCTGCTTTATTTGTTTGGCGCTGTCGCAATTCCCGCAGGCCTCTGGCTGTGGAACGGTCTTGGAAAGGAATTCGGAATCGGTCCGCAAGCAGCACCCGTGACCTGGAATGCCGCTGGCTTAAGCACGCTCGTCCTGTTGGCAACATTGACGATCGCAATCCTGATTACCGGATCGTAGGACATATTCGGCACGTTAGGAGAACCGCGCCGAACATGCGTCTCTTGACCAGCACGCGAATTCGCGTGAATTGCAGACGTTTTCCGACATTTCTGCTACAGTAAACGCCGCCGCTGACCGGCATCGTGAGGAGATGTCGTTGGCGGTTTGAGCAAGAATCCCAGAAACCGTGACCGCCGATACGATACGGACACAGATCCACGATGGCAGAACAGAAACGACCGGAGAACTCCCCGCCGCCGAATGGCCGACCGGCAGGTTCTCCCTCAGCCAGTCCTGCAGGTGCCGCAAAGCGGCCTACTGAACCTTCTGCCGCAGCGAAAGCATCTCCACCTGACTCGTATGAACGACCAGGTTCAGTCGATTTGACAGGCCGCGTGCTGGGTGATTTCTGCCTGCTCAGAAAACTGGGCAAAGGTGGCATGGCCGATGTCTACCTCGCCGAACAAACCAGTCTGCGACGGCAGGTGGCAATTAAGATCATGCGTGCCGATTTCGTGGCGGACCCACAATACGTCAAGCGGTTTCGCCACGAAGCCTCGGCTGCCGGCGGGTTGAATCACCCGAACATCGTCCAGGTCTACATGGTCGGCGAACAGGATGGGATTCACTTCATCTCGCAAGAGTACGTTCAGGGTCGCAACCTGAAGGAATTCATCACTCGCAAGGGTCCCCTGGAAGTTCCAATCGCGCTGCATGTCTTGAAGCAGGTTGCGGCGGCACTGCAGGTCGCGGCTGACAAGGGAATTGTTCATCGCGATATCAAGCCCGAAAACATCCTGCTGACGAAGAAGGGCGAAGCTAAAGTCGCCGACTTTGGACTGGCTCAGCTCACTCTGCAAGGGGAAAAAGTCGCGCTGACACAGGTCGGCGTCACGATGGGAACGCCACTCTACATGAGTCCCGAGCAGGTCAACGGTCGGCCCCTGGACGCGCGTAGCGATATTTATTCACTGGGGGTGATGGCCTGGCACATGTTGACAGGATACCCACCGTTCAATGGTGAAACGGCCCTCGCTGTCGCAGTAAAGCATTTGAATGAACAGCCGCCGTCTCTGGCCGAGGCCCGGCCCGATGTCCCGGTCGGCGTCCGCAATCTCATCGAACGGATGATGTCCAAAAAGAAAGAGGACCGTCCGGCTGATGCCTTGGCCGTTCTCAACGAGATCAAACAACTCTTGCGGCAGGTGACAAGTAAAGAGACGCCACCTGAAGCAGCGTTTCGGCCGAGTCGTGGTGGGACGACTCAATTTCACACGAAGTTCTTCGAGCGTCCTGTCCGTCGACAACTGGGGTGGCTGGGTGCGGCCTGCCTTTTGGCGGCCTCCAGCATGGCCGGGATTGGCTGGGCCATGCGGATCTCCGATCCGCTCAAGGCCCCACCCGGAAGCGGCAGCAAACCTGTCGCGGTCTACGACACTGTTGATGGGCAGTTCTATCATGCTCAAGGGCATCCCACCGACGAAGCGGCCTGGTATGCGGTTAAGGAAAAACTTGCTCACGAATCTGGCAATCCCGCTCGCAAGGAAGTCTATGAACGAATGCGGGATCGCTGTGATGTTTACCTGGCCATGATTTATTTGAGTGACGGGCGGCGGGATCAGGCAGTTCGAACATTTAATGATTTTGCGTCATCGTCAGACAACTGGCGGCGCGCCCACGGATTTGCCGGGATGGCTGTTTTCGAGGATCTCAAAGGCGACAAAGCAGACAAGAACGAAATTCGCAAGCTCAGCCAGCAGGCGATCAACCTGATCCGCCAGGCGACCGACGGCGAACGCCGCCTGGAAACCGTGATTGAAACTGCTTTGCAGGATGCGATGCGACGTGCTGAAAACCGACCTCAATGATCCCGCGTGGGTTCCGTGGCGGGAACGGCATGACCGTTGCACATCAGCAGTTTCGCAACAGTGGTATCCTGATTATGAGAACCAGCGGTCCTCTGAAGGTTGTCAGAGTCGCTGTAAATTGGGACTTCCTCCGGCGTCTCAAGTGTATCCCAGTAACGATGGCAGGAATTGAGTTTCCATGAGTGACTTGTCGGGTGAATACGATGTGCTGGTGATCGGAACTGGTCCCGGTGGCGAAGGGGCGGCCATGCAGGCGGTGAAGCATGGCAAATCTGTTGCGGTGCTGGAGCGTGAGCCGACCGTCGGCGGAAGCTGTACGCATCGCGGGACGATCCCCAGTAAAGCACTGCGATACGCCATCTTTCAGATGACGGAAGTGAACAGTAACGTCCTGTTTCGCGAGCATGGCATTACGGCCAACTTCATGATTCCCGACTTGCGTCGTCGTGCGAAGTCTGTCATCGAGGCCCAGGTCAAAATGCGGACAACGTTTTATGATCGCAATGACGTTCCCATCATTCGCGGGCAGGCGAAGTTTCTGGATCCCCATACGGTCGAAGCCGTCGAAGCGGATGGTTCACGAACCGTCGTACGTGGCAAGTACGTAGTGATCGCTACTGGCTCGCGGCCTTATCGACCACCCGAAGTCGATTTTTCGCACTCGCGCATTTTCGATAGTGACACCATTCTGGATGTCGACTTCCACTTCAAATCCATTACGGTTTTCGGAGCGGGTGTCATCGGCTGCGAATATGCGTCGATGTTCCGCAATCTGGAAATCAAGGTCAACCTGGTCAATACCCGCGACCGACTGCTGGAGTTCCTCGATGAAGAGATCGTGGATGCTCTCAGCTATCACCTGCGTGAACGCGGCGTTGTCATTCGTCATCGCGAAGAGTTCGATCGGATCGATGCAGTCGATGACGGTGTCGTGATGGCGCTCAAGTCTGGAAAGCTGCTCAAGACCGACATTCTGTTGTGGGCGGCTGGCCGCACAGGCAACACCGACAGCCTGGGTCTGGAGAATACCGGGATCATTCCGGATCAACGGGGCAATATTCCGGTCAATGAAAACCTTCAGACGATTGTACCTCACATTTACGGTGCCGGTGACGTCATCGGCCCCCCTGCTCTGGCGAGTGCCGCCTATAACCAGGGACGTTATGCCGCGAATGAAATCCTGAAAGGGTTGGGTTGTGGCGACGAGTGTCGCCTTCCACCGTCACTCGATATTCCGGCCGGGATCTATACCAGCCCGGAAATCAGTTCACTCGGCAAGACCGAACGCGAATTGACGCAGGATAAGGTTCCGTACGAAGTGGGACATGCACACTTCAAGAGTATCGCTCGTGCACAGATCACGGGACAGACAGCAGGGATGTTGAAGCTGCTGTTTCACCGCGAAACCCTGGAGATCCTTGGGATCCATTGCTTCGGCGCTAATGCGAGTGAAATCATTCACATCGGCCAGGCCATCATGTCCCAGCCAAAGCCGCATAACACGCTACTGTACTTCATCAACACGACATTCAACTATCCGACAATGGCCGAGGCCTACCGCGTCGCGGCTCTCAACGGCTACAACCGACTGTTCTGATACTGGGAATGACTTGCAGCTTCGTTGGTCAAAGTGACGAAGTCAATCGCGAGGCACCATGCAGCCGAATCGCAAAGTAACGATTGAGCGGAAGTCGCTCAGTGAGGAATCATCGCCACCGACGGCCGCAACCCCGGCGGAACTGCTGATGATGGTTTGGCCACTGACGATTGAGGCGTGGGCGATGCAAGGAGTAGATATTGCTCAATCCCGACTACCGAGACATGTTGTCCATATTGAACGACGAGGGGGTTGAATACCTCGTCGTCGGTGTGCACGCTCTTGCGACATACGGTTACGCGAGAGCCACTGGTGACATCGATCTCTGGATTCGTTGCTCCGAAGAAAACGCGCAGCGAGTTTGGCGGGCGCTCCTTCGATTTGGTGCACCGCTTCAGGGTCTGACGGTAGCTGATCTCGCCACTCCGGAAATCGTCTTCCAAATCGGTGTGGTACCACGTCGGATTGATGTCTTGACGTGAATCACCGCTGTTTCATTTGACGGTGCCTGGCCGAATCGCAAGTGCATTGAAGTAGACAACATTCCGATATCTGTCATCGGGCGCGAAGAACTTCTGCGGAACACCGGACGCACCAAAGATCGTGCTGATGCGGAGTGGCTTGAAGCAAACCCGCCAACTACTGACATGCCATGAACTTGCCAAGCTGAATGGTCACTGAATCATCAAGGGAAAACAGATGAATTCCAGCAGGATTGCTTTCATTTTTGCCTGTGTGTGAGCAATTTCATCAGCAGAGAGCTGCTTCCAGCTCTCTGCGAGGATTGCGAAGAATTCCTCAACCATTCTTTCGCCAGAGCGTCTGATCCGTTCGATCTTCAAGCACGATCTTCAGTTCGTTGAGCTTGTTGCGAATCAGGTCGGCGACCGCGAAGTTCTTGTTCTTACGGGCGTCGGCTCGGATCTGAATGACGAGCTGCATCAGTCCGTCCAGCAGACCGTCATCAGCCCCGGCACTCTTCTTCTTCTTCGCGTCACGGAAGACCCCCAGAATACTGGCGAGTTCCTTGAGCAGTGTCATCCCCGCGGTCAAGGCCGGGATCACACTCTTGTTGCCAGCCGCGGTATCCAGCTTCTGGTCACCAATGAAACCGTTCAATGTCTTGCGAAGATCAAACAAGACTCCCACGGCACCGCCGGTGTTGAAGTCATCGTCCATCGCATCCAGATAGCGCTGACGCAGCGAATTCAACTCGGTGAAAAATTCCGCAGGTGCCCCTGCCAGAGATTCACTGGAACGGGTTGTTGCGGCTGTGATCGTATAGAACGACTGACCTGCGATCCGCTCGTATGTTTCGAACAGCCGGTAAAAGCCTTCCAGGCTCTTGCCCGTTTCGGCAATGCGTTCGTCGCTGAAGTCGATCGGGCTGCGGTAATGAGTCGCCAGCAGAAAGAAACGGATCGTCTCGGGATCGTGCTTGGCAAATAATTCTTTAACGGACGCTGCCCCCTTGGAGCCAGCGAGCTTGTTGGCTTCCTGAGCTTCCTTGGCAGCCATGTCGACCGGCTTGTCGCCGAGTTTATCGTGACCGCCGCCAACTTTGCCCGGTGCACCACTCGCCTGCATCAGACCGTTATGCAGCCAGTAGCGGGCGAACGGCTTTCCGGTACAGCTTTCAGACTGAGCCAATTCGTTTTCGTGATGCGGAAACATCAGATCGAGGCCACCGCCGTGGATATCGATCGAGTCACCCAGGATCTTTTTGGCCATTGCCGAACATTCGATGTGCCAGCCGGGACGTCCCGGACCCCAAGGGCTTTCCCACGCGGGCTCGCCCGGCTTGGAACCTTTCCACAGGGCAAAGTCCGCAGGATGGTGCTTGCCGCCATGCGTTTCTGCACGAGTCCCCGCGAGCATCTCGGTCAGGCTGCGTCCGCTCAGCTTTCCATAGTCTTCATCTTTTGTGCAATCGAAATAGACGTCCCCATCCAGAGGATAGGCATACCCCTTTTCAATCAGCGTGCTGATGATGTCCTGCATTTCCTGAATGTGCTGAGTCGCATACGGGAAATGATCGATCCCGTCAACCGCCATCGTTTTCAGGTTGTCGAAATAATCCTGCGTCATCTCTTTGGCGAGAGCTTCGACGGTCATCTTCTTTTCGTTCGCACGGTTGATCAGCTTGTCATCAACATCGGTGATGTTGACGACCCAGGTGACCTTGTAACCGCAGTACGTCAGATACCGTTTGACCGTATCGAAGATGACCGGGCCGACCATGTGCCCGATGTGGGCTGGTTTATAGACCGTCGGTCCGCACAGGTACATTTTCACCTGTCCCGGTTCGACCGTTTGAAAATCTTCCTTCTGGCGAGACAACGTGTTGTAAACGCGAAGTGGCATAGCTCCGTCTTCCCTGTTGACGAAAAAGGTCCTGAATCTGGTCACCGCTTTATGAGTTCAGGCGCTGCGTCCAAGCAGCACCACGGCATCGGCATCAATTGCTTCCAGTCGGCCAATGGGACCGACTTTTTCTCCTGTTTTAGCCTTCACATTCACCCGGTCGGCAGCGATCTCCAGCATCGCAGCAATCGACTCGGCAATCGTTCGCTTGTGGACAGAGAGTTTAGGGCGTTCGGCATGAATCGTACAATCCAGATTCACGACTCTCCAACCCCGCTCCTGAACGGCTCGCACTGCAGCCTGCAGAAAGACTTTCGAGTCGGCTCCGTGCCACTGCGGGTCCGTATTCGGAAACCATTCACCAATGTCCCCTAATCCCGCAGCTCCCAGGATTGCATCGGTCACAGCATGCAGCAGCACGTCGGCATCACTGTGCCCATCCAGCCCAAATTCAAATTCGATCGCGACGCCACCCAGAATCAGGGGACGGCCCGCAACCAGTCGGTGTCGATCGTGCCCCAATCCCACTCGATAGTCAGACAACGACATTGGATTTCTCGAATCTCGAACGGTAAACGACGGGTGTCACAAACGTCTTCGGGTACGACTGCAAGTTCGCCCGAGCGCGGATAATAGCCGCGGTCTCACAACGTGACAATTGGATGATCGAAGCTGAGCGATTTGCCGGAATTCCTCCAAAGGCTGGCTCGCGAAATCAAATTGACACGATTGGGTCTCGTTCCTAGAGTCCAAGCCATCCCCTCGTTTTCCCGATTTCACTTCGCTTTACGGAAGAATCCGCGTGTCGTTACACGTTCACCGCATCACAATGTACCGCTGGCTGCCAACTCTGGCAGTCCTGCTGGCATTGTTGATTTCTGGCGGATGTTCGCTGTTTCCCAGCGGTGATCCAGTGAAATCAGTCCAGTTACACCGACCATCGCTTCCCCCTATCCACGCGTCGCGTGAGGCCATTCAACTGGAAGTTTTCTTTGTGGACCGTCCTGCCGATGACCCGCTGCTGGGACAGACGTTATGGCGTGAAGTCGACCAGATCGCAGCAATTCCTGCCGAAACTCGCGAAATCCTGCACAAAAATGGTTTTCAGATCGGACATTCCGGTTCCAGCCCCCCGCAGGCCATTCAAACGCTGCTCGGACTGGTCGCGGATGCAGGTTCGAGTGACAACACGAGTGGAAAACCGATGGTAGGCCTGCGAAAAGCCCTGCCGCCGGGAATTGAAACGGAACTCCAGGCGAGCGACGCTCGTGAACGATGCCGTGTTTACATTACGGACACAACAGGGGAAAAACCCTACGAATTTGACAACGCTCGATGCGTCTTCCGGATGAAGTCAGCCCGTTTGCGGGACGGTTGGATCAAGATCGATTTTCAACCGGAAATCCATCACGGTGAATTGAAAGCTCGACATACCCCCACCGATGAAGGCTGGACCTACCAGAATCGACAGAAAATCGATGTCCGCAATGCCCAGCAATTCAGCCTGACGATGAACGTCGGTGAAATTGCCGTGATTACGGCGACCAATGACCAGCCCGAGTCGATGGGTGATCTCTTTTTCCGACGTGATGACGACGGCGGAATGAAACAGCGTCTGCTGATCGTTCGCGTCGCCGACTGCGGAAAAGGTGCGACGACGTATTGAGCCATGCGCTGGTTGAGTCACATTCCGGCCAATATATCGGGCGGGTTGAAATCAGATTGAGGTAGGATCACATCGACACAACGATGCGATTTCTCTTTTACTCCAAAGGAGTTACGTCTTATAGCCCAGGGTTGCTCACGAAGTGAGCTACCCTGGGATGTGGTGATCAGTCAGTTTTGTACCCCAACGGGGTTCCGTCTGAGAGCAATCTGACATAACCCCTTCGCAATGCGATAGATATCAAAAATCACAGCTCGACGTTCGTGGGTTCACAAAACCTGGATTCAACACTGGAAAGTAAACGCCGCCGCCCCTTGATTCACCCTCTGCCTGAAACTTCTTGTGCTGCGCACGCAGCTTGAAGCAGTTCGAGACAGGTGCCTCGCAGAGATAAATTGATTAGACTAACTTCTCTCGGCGGACGACCGGTTCGGCCCGGTCTTTTTCAGAACTGTTTCACGATCTTGAGATTGAATTCAATATGGCAGATTTGCAGACACAACTGCTGGTCCTGGGTGGTGGTCCCGGCGGATATCCCGCAGCGTTCGAAGCCGCAGATCACGGCATGCAAGTGACGCTGGTCGATGAAGGGGCACAGCCTGGTGGCGTCTGCTTGAACCGGGGCTGCATTCCTTCCAAAGCTCTGTTGCACATCGCGAAGCTCATCAACGAAACTCGTGAATCCGCTGAACAGGGTCTGTCGTTCGGTCCGCCCAAGATCGACCTCAACAAACTACGCGAATGGAAGAACACGGGTGTCGTCGGGAAGCTGGTCGGTGGGATTCGCACCCTCTGCCAGGCACGCGGGGTCAATCTGATCGGAGCCCGCGGAACATTCCTCGACGCCAATACCATTGAACTGAAGTACCCCGACGGCAAGACCGACCGCCTGACTTTTGAAAAGGCGATCATTGCCACGGGTTCGTCGCCCGCAGTACCGCCAGTCTTCCAGCTAGGCGATCCGCGCGTGATGGATTCGACCGGAGCATTGGAACTGGCCGACATTCCCGGTTCGTTGCTGGTCGTCGGCGGTGGTTACATTGGCCTGGAAATGGGGACTGTTTACGCGGCACTCGGTTCCAAGGTCACGGTTGTCGAATTGACACCTGGTCTGCTGCCAGGAGCCGATCGTGACTTGGTCCGCCCACTGCAGAAGCGATTGGAAAAGCAGTTTGCCGCGATCCATTTGAACACGAAGGTGGATGGGCTGAAGGCCACCAAGGCAGGAATCGAAGCCACGTTGACTGGCGAAGGGGTGACTCCGAAGCAGACGTTTGATCGAGTCTTAATTTCGATCGGACGCCGCCCGAACAATAAGGGATTTGGCCTCGAAGCTACCGGTGTCGTCCTCGATGAGAAGGGCTTCATCAAGGTTGACGGGCAGCGCCGTACGAATGTTCCACATCTGTATGCCATCGGTGACATCGCTGGAGAACCGATGTTGGCCCATAAAGCGACCCGTGAAGCGAAGGTGGCTGTCGAAGCCATGAACGGGGGCCCGGCCGAGTTTGACAACATCGCCATTCCCGCCGTCGTCTTCACCGATCCCGAAGTCGCCTGGGTAGGCCTGATGGAGCAGGAAGCGGCCGCCCGGAATCGCGAAGTCAAAGTCGTGAAATTCTCTTGGGGCGCGTCCGGCCGAGCGATCACGCTGGCCCGCAGTGAAGGTTTGACCAAGTTGATCGTCGATCCGCAAACGGAACGAGTCCTCGGCGTCGGTCTGGTCGGTGTCGGTGCCGGAGAAATGATTGCCGAAGCGGCACTGGCTGTTGAAACCGCCGCAGTTGCTCGGGATGTCGCTGAAACAATTCATGCTCACCCGACACTCAGCGAAACCCTGATGGAAGCCGCTGAAAGCGTGTACGGACAAGCGACTCATGCCTATCGCCCCAAGCGATAGGGATAGGTAGACGGCGTGGCGGGGCGCAATGGCGGCGATCCAGCCACCCAGTCCTTACCGACGGATAGGGCTCGTAAGCCTGAGGGACTCAAACGGCCGCACTGTCCGACAATTTGTTAAAGTCCAATATCGAATCGGTTGCGGCTTATTCGGATTCGAGTTGAAACAGAGATCGCAGCGGAATCCGTGTCAGTTTTCCCTGGCCGAATTGCAGTTGAAGTTTCGCCAGCCGTTCTTCGGTGGGGCCGATACTCCAACATTCGTCCTGCGGCAATTCTTCGATCGGTTCGACATCCCCTTCGTCATTGAGCGGACAGATATCACGTAATTCGATGAAATCACCGCTCGCTTCTTCTTCCAGCCAACGCAGCGGCAGTCCCTGAGTTCGACAGACATACGGACGGTCTTCGTAAATCCGACACGCACCGTCGGCATCTAAGAACGCGCATGCACCCGGGGCGTGAGGAACCGCGGTCTGCAGCAGGTTCAGATGCGACTGACGAATGTTTTGTGCTTCGACTTCGAACACCGTCAACTCATCCACGCAGCACATGCTGCATCCTCGACGGCAGACCAATCGCGGCCCGTGAATTTCCACGAGCCGCGAGGTCTGCTGGTCAATGTCGCCGTAAAGCGACTTCAGGTCGTCGAGTGGATTGGACATTGCAAGCTTCTGAAAGTCGTTGCTATTGGAGTACGTATTCGACCGACACACTCAATCGCTGTGAAACAGCGTGTCGGAAATGTACCCCGCGCGGGATCACGTAATGTGAGCACCCTTGGTTTCGACGTACACGGCATAAACCGAGGTGCTGGCAGTCATGAACAAGCGATTGCGTTTCGTCCCGCCGAAGCAGACGTTGCTGCAGATTTCGGGCAAGTGAATCTGACCGATGCGCTTCCCCTCTTTGGGTTCGAAGACGTGAACCCCATCATATCCGGCACCGACCCAGCCAGCGCTGGCCCAGACATTGCCGTCAATGTCGCAGCGGATCCCGTCGGCGAAGCCCGCCTTTACGACGGATTCGCCCGTTGCCGATTTCATTTCGAGATTCATGGAAGAAAATTCACGACCATTGGCGACTTTCTTCTCATCGACAATGTCCCAGACCTTGATGTTCTTCGGGGCGTTGTCGTAGTGCGAAGCTCCGGTATCTGCCACATAGACGCGTTTGTAGTCCGGTGAGAAACAAAGGCCATTCGGCTTGAAGATCTCATCGGTCATCTTCTCAACCTTCAACGTTTTGCCATCAATCCGGTAAACAGCTTCCTTCTGGTAGGGCTGCTTCGAATCATTCGGGGCCTTCACCCCTTCATAGTGCATCAGGCTGCCATATCCAGGATCGGTGAACCAGATATCTCCATTCGGATGGACCGCGCCGTCGTTAGGGGCGTTCAGCGACTTGCTATCAAACTTGTCAGCCAGGACCGTGATCGAACCATCGTATTCGTAGCGCACGACGCGTCGATTTCCATGTTCAAACGAAATCTGACGGCCCTGAAAATCGAAAGTGTTTCCGTTGCTGTTGCCGGCAGGATTGCGGATCACGCTGACGTGACCATCTTCTTCCAGCCACCGCAGTTGAATGTTATTGGGAATATCGGACCACAGCAGGTATCGCCCAACGCCATTCCAGGCGGGCCCTTCTGCCCAGAGCATCTGATCGCTGTGATAGATCCGTTGGATCGGGGTATTTCCGAGTGCGTACTTCTTGAACCGTGGATCGAGTACCACGATGTCAGGATCAGGGTACCGAACCGGCTGAGCGTTCGGACCGAAGTCGCGTCCGAGTGCATTCGTGGCGGCCATGCCGAGTGCCCCGGCGGTCATCGCCAGGAAAGATCGTCGCGAGGTAACAGCGCTCGTCGCAGTGTCAGATGGTGTCGTAACAGGCTCGGTCATGGTTGCTCCTGGATGTGCATGCGAGTCGATTGACAGAGACCCCTCAAAAAGGATCACGAAAGAGTCACGTTATCACACTTGAGTTCCGGGTGGAAACGTCGGGAACTTTGACGACAGCGCCATCCAACAGATGCGCTGGACGTGATTAGGAATGGCTGGGAGTGTCTGCCCGTTGCGGTCCGAGTGCGAACTTCCTTCCCGCGTGTTGCTGTTGGCTTGCAAGTTGTAGCCAGCCTGAGTCAGAATCGCCGCCACGGTGCGTGCACTAATGGTGTGCTGATGCTGCGTCAACTCGTCCGCCAATCGCCATGTGCTTTTGCACGTCCAGCGTAGCGGAGATTCGGGGTTGTCACGGAACGATGAGGGCTTCCATCGCCGCAAACTGGTTGGCGTCGGCTTCGACCAGCCGCTTGCGTCCGCCAACCGGGCAACGCACACGTGCCGATTCCAACGACCGTTGATCAGTCGGTTGGTTGAGTTCCCGTATGCCGGCGTTGATCGAGACAATCCCGTCGCGAGAGATCAGCGGAACACCGCCCCAGTTCAACTCGCAGGCTTCGGCCGCCCATTGTCTTAGTCGTCGCTCGTCCAATTTTGGAACCCAAAACTGGTATTTTCGCTGAATCTGTGTGATGATCCGTGCGTCGACCTTGCATCCTCTTCTCGCATTTCGGCAAACAGGTGAAGAGGAAGTTGTAAACGTTATTTATGTGCGGGCCCCAAGCAAGTAGCGAACAAGTTTCGCTAACTGGCTTGCTCAGAACGGCTCTTCGCGCGACGGAGAGGCTTGGACTTGCCCAAGAAAAGTGGGCGCGAGGAGAGAGATTAGACGGCCTGCTCG
>JBAWWJ010000180.1:0-17591 GCA_037146815.1 Planctomycetota bacterium | reverse complement strand
TCCCGATGACAGAGAACATCCCGATGACAGAGAACATCCCGATGACATAGACCAGCAGAAGGATCGCAACAATGATGGCGACGGCAACGGCAACAAGGGCGAGATAATAACCGAGAAACTGCCCCGTTGTCTTCGACAATCGCCAGCGGTTGCGTAAGGCGGAGGCCGCAGAAAAGAGACCTCCAAAAATGACGAGAATAGCAACCAGCACTTGGGCAAACAGCGGGACGTGCGGAAGCCATAGGGGGGCCAGAATCATGGCGACCTGGGCGGCGACCATGGTCGCCCCTAGGCAGTGTGTGGAGATTTTCATGCGAGTGCTCATGTTGCCAAACGCCAGAACTGACCGACGCGGGCGGCCAGTGGCGTCGGAATTGGAAGCTAACGCGGCCCGCCCGCGTTCGGTCCAGTGACCTGGTTCGGCAACGCATTTTCTATGAACCGTGTTTTTGGTGCAGCTTTTTTGCCTCCTCGCAATCCACATGGGTCCAGAGTAATCCACAACTCAGGCAAATGGTCGCACTCTTATCGGGATATACACATGGCTCAGACGACCAGAAGAACTTGCTTCTCGTAGTGTTTACGTAAAATGCAGGACTCCCCGCCTCGGTGGGTTGGTCGCCACGAAGTTCTCCTCCCACGATCTCCTGAGACTTACAGTTTGGGCATTGCGTGATCATATGGCCTACGGTCGCGTCGAACTTGTGATTCTCTGAACGGAACGCGTTAAGAATACCCGAAACATGGCAAGTGTCAATCTCTTGGCACCATTGAACTTGCGGAAGTTCTCCCGTGGCGAGAATTGACCCAGCAATTCTTGCGCGGCAAACTGAGTGACATGAAGCTCCTCGATCAATATGAAGCGGCCTACAAGGTGCGCCGGCTGGCCCCGCGGACGATCCAAACGTACCGCCGCTGGGTGGAGGAGTTTCTGCGATTTCACCACGACCGCACGGGGGGCTGGATTCATTCGCAAGACGCTAACCGCAATATTCAATAGTGCTGGCGGAAATTTCAGTTCGTAGAAATGACGGGGTCCCTAGCGGACCAAAGTAAACTTCGATGTTAGCTGACTACTCTACGGTCGCCGTGTCAATACTTCGGAAAAATAGCCGGCGACGGGAAGCGTTCTTCAATGCTGGATGCGTCGTTGAGGTATTCCTCGCGAGGGACATCGACCTGCGGCCAACTTGCAGGGCGGACGCGGACGACACGGCCGGGACGAATCCCTTCGATGATGAGGTCGGTTTCAAAACGGATTTGAATGCCGCTGCTCCCCGGAAGTACCTGGCCTTCGGCTTTGGCGACTTCGAGGATCGTGCCCCGTGATGCCATATGCGCGGGGCCATAGGCACCGTGGGTGTGCTTCAACGTGTTCTCGACGGAGTTCATCATGGCGGAAGAATCCTTCTTGAAATCCGTGTAGAGCGAGTCGTCCATGCCACCGAACAACGTCGCGGTCACCTTCGCACGGCCGAACTTGCCGTACTCGACGGCATCGACCCACGCTGGCATCCAGCGGCTACGGATGAATGCCTTGTGCGTCTCGGTCTGGTTGTGGGCGGCGCGTTGCATCGCCACGTCATCCAGCCAGATGTCCGAGATGTGAAAGCGAGTGAATATGCCACCCGAAGTCGGTTTCCAGGTGATGCCGATCAGGACGGGTTGTCCGTCGAGCGATTTCTTACCCGTGGCTGGCCAGATCCCTTCGGCGACCAGGTCATCAATCGCCAGGCATTCGCGGCCGCGCCAGATGCGAGTTGCGGCATCGAAGGTCAACTTCTCGTCGGTCGCCTTGCCGTCGCCTCCTTGCTTCGGTTCGCAACTGGCGACGATCAACTTCTCGTTGTTCTGAATGTCAACTTCCTTGAGCTTCCAGACTTTCCCTTCGCGCAGGCAGTGGCTCGGTTCGTCATCAAGGATGCAGACATGGTTCTCAGCGGGAGCCGTGCCGGCGCCCCGATTGTGATTACCGTCCATCTTCCTGTTGTTGACCGGCAACACCGGTACGGCAGAGATCTTCGGGTCGGGCGGGAGATAGGCTCGCACATGCAGCACGGTCCCCAGCGGAATATCTCGCAGATCCGCCGGTGCGCCGTGAAAGCGGACCATTCCGTAAGGGAGCATCGCGAACGGGTGCGGGTCGTTCCGGAAGAACATGCCCGAACCTTGTACGCGAATGCTGCCGCGACGATTCGCATGGTCCACAAAAACGAGTTCGCCTCGGTAAGAGTGCGCCATGTCCAGCGGTGGAAACTTGCCCGGAAGGGGGCGAAATACGTCGGTTCCTTGTTCTTGGTTCTTGGTTCTTAGTTCTTGGCCAAGAGCGGAGCCTTGAGCGATGACGGAACAGCCAAGCACAAGAAACAACGAACGAACCACCACCCACCAACAAGGAACGACGCGCATAATTCGATGATCCACCAACCAAGAACTAAGAACCCAGAACCAAGAACTCTTTTTCACACCTCAATCGACTTATTGCTGTCTCCGAACTTATCCGTCTCCACTCCCATGCGTTGAGCCATCGTCAGCAGCAGGTTACTCATGTGAGCGTTCGGATTCGCGGGTCGGCTGCAGAGCGAGTAGTGTTCGCCCGGTTTGTCGAGTTGGTAGCCCTTGAAGTGACCTTGGTTGAAGTCGAGATGGCTGCCGTGCTTCAGACCAAGATCCGAACCGCCGGCGAACACCAGCGGCAGGTTCGCGTTACCGTGGCTGTGACCGTAGCACATGCCGCTGCCGAACAGTGCCATCGTCGTCCCCAGCAGCGGATGGCCGTTGAGATCTTTCGTCTCCGCGAGCCGCGTGAGGAAGTAACTGAATTGCTCGATCGCGAAGGTGTCGTAGTTCGTGAGTTTCTCCATGTAGCCCAGATCGCCGCCGTGATGGCTCAGTTGATGTCGCGATTCGGTGATGCCGATCTCGGGAATGGCGAACGCATCCCCTTCTCCACCGAGACTGAACGTCGCCACGCGCGTCACGTCAGTTTGAAACGCCAGCACGATCAAGTCGTACACGGTGCGGAAGTAGTCGCCCGCCTGAGTCTGAGGAATATCGCGATTCGTCTTTCGGCGATCATCGTCAGAGACCGTCGGCAGTGGCGTATCGAGCCACGCATCAGCTCGCCGCGTGCGAATCTCCGCTTCTCGGACGGAAGCGAGGTATTGTTCGAGCCGTCCTTTGTCCGCCGCTCCCATCGCGTTTTCGAGACGGCGCACTTCGGCAAGGTTTGCGTCCAGCACGCTCCCCTTGCGACGCAAGGTTCGCCGTTGAGCCGTCTTGCCACCTTTCGGCTCTTCAAACAACGACGCAAAGATCTCGCTGCATCGACGCATCGAAGGCAACCGGACACCGTCCGCCGTCCAGCCGAGTGCATCTCCCGTGAGAGCGATCTCCATCGACGAGTATCGCGTGTGCTTCGCGGTGATCTCGGCCATCTTCTGATCGACAGAGATCGTGTTCTTGTCCGAAGGACCAAGCTTGCCACCGGTCAGCCAGACCGAGATGCAATTGTGGTGGTGACTCAGTGCACCAGGATGATGCAGACCACTGATCGGCGTGATGACCTCGCGATGTTTTTCCAGCGGTTTGAGCGACCGTGAGAACTGGTAGTCCTTACCCGGCGTCGTAATTTGATAGTTGAGCGAATGCACGCCGTTCGCCAGATAGATGAAGGCGCTGCGTCGAGGCGCTTCTGCTTTGCCTTCCGCCGCTCGCAATGGAACCATGCACTCCAGAAACGGCAGCGAAATGCAAGTGCCGAGTGCACGCAAAGCGTGTCGGCGGTCGAGCAGCCAGGATTGGGATAAGTAGTTCATGGTTGTTGGTTCCTTGTTCTTGGTTTGCGGAATTGTTGGCTGATCGTTTTTTGTGTTGGGGGCGTGTGGGGGTGGCGTGTGGAGAAACAGAAACTCAGTTCTTGGTTCCTGGTTCTTAGTTCTTGGGTTGCGGACCTGGTGACGGATCGTTCTTCCGTGCGTTCGAAATGGCGTTCGGGGCGTTTGAGTTGTTCATGAGATAACGAATGAATCCGCCAACTTTGGCGTGGGTTTTCGTCGCTTGTTCGTAGATCGAGTTGAACTCATCCTCCGAGATGCAGGACTGGTCGAGTGCAACGTAGAGCTGGCTTTGAACCTCAGAGCACGAACGCTGCGCGTAACGTAGAAACTTGAGGAACTCGGCATTGCTCCCTCCGTCGAACCCTTCTGCGATATTGTGCATGGTTGAGCCCGCAGCGCGGGTAATCTGATCCCTCAATCCAAAATCTTCCGCAAACGCTCCGCGCATCGCCACGGTATAAATCCGCTTCGTCAACTCCCGCACCATCTGCCAACCCTCAATGTCTTCAAAACGACGGATTGGCATGTTTTTAAAGTTCTTGGTTCGGGGTTCTTCGTTCTTGGTTTGGGGATGTTTTTGTTCTTGGTTCTTCGTTCTTGGTTCTTAGTTATTTCTTGCCCGGCTCGCAGTTCATGGGCTTTTCCTCAACCAAGAACAAAGCACCAAGAACCAAGAACCCCAGAACAATGAACTCAACGCCCACCAAGAACAACTAACGCTTTTTAAGTAACTCGGACAATGCCACGGCGCGGATGAGATCTTTGATTCGGTATTCGTTCTTCTTCGCTTCAGCTTCGATGGCATTCAGGTCTTCTTTGTCATCTACGGTCAACACTCGACGGAGGGCGTATGTACACAGATGCTCGATCAAGGCTCTTGCGATGTGATTTCGGTCTTCGATCAGTAGCTTCTTGAAATGGCCCGAGTCTTTGAATGTGCGGCCGTCTGGTAATACTCCTGAGGCATCCACTAGGGGATTTTCGCCCACGCCGGTTGGAACCAGTTCGCGGGTGCGCCACTGACCGACGGCGTCGTACTGGTCGAATGCCAGTCCCAGCGGGTCGATCTTTGCGTGGCAGGCAGCACAACTCGTGTTTTTGGCGTGTGCTTCGATTCTCTGGCGGATGGTGATCTTGGTCCCTGTGGGCGGAATCGGCTCGATCGGGTCCACATTGGCCGGAGGGGGGGGTGGAGTCTTGTTGAAGATCGCTTCGCTGACCCACACGCCACGATGCACCGGACGATGCCTCGTTCCGTCAGAAGTCAGCCCGAGCACCGCACCCATCGTCAGCAGTCCGCCGCGATGATCTTCAGGCTTCAGCGAGACTCGCTGAAAGCCGCCGGTCTTCGGTTCAGGCAGTCCGTAGAAATCGCACAACCGGGCATTGGCCATTGTCCAGTCGGAATCAATGAAGCTGTCGACCGGCATGTTCTTCGAGAACATCTCGCGGAAGAACTCGATGGGCTCGGCACGGAAGCTTGTCTCGAGCCAGGCGTCGTAGGTCGGATACAGCTTCTTATCGGGCGGGAACATGCCAAGTCGATGCAGTTGCAGCCACTGCCGAACAAAGTCGTTGATGAAGCGGTTGGTTTTATCGTCGGCGAGCATCCGATCCACTTCACGCTCAAGTACGGCGGACGTCTCTGCGCCTCGCTTACCGGGTTCGACGGACTGGAAGTCCTTCGTACGGGAAGTCTTACCGTTTGGTTTGCAAAGGGAACCGCTTCGCGCTGCGGCGAACAGGGCGTCATCAGGCATCGAACTCCAGAGGAAGTACGACAGCCGCGAAGCGAGTTCTGAATCGTTGAGCCGTTCGCGTGGGACCGGGTCACCTTCGACGAGATAGATGAAGTGTCTCGAAGTGAGGACGCCTTGCATCGCGACTCGATACGCGTCGGCAGGCTTCTCACCCGCTTCACGTTCCAGACGATAGGCTTGCAGATAGTCGGCCAACTCTTCTTGTTTGACGGGTCGCCGCCACGCTCTCTCGGCCAGTCGATGCAGGTGCTCGGCAACCACTTCGATCTTCGCGTCATCGGGCGGCAGCAGGCCGTTGCGCCGCGACTTCTCGGCCTCTGTTTCCAGCGGTCCGTCCCATTCGATCCAATCGAGCAGAACTGTCGAGAACAGGCCGTTGCCTTTGTCATCAAACATCTGCGGAGCATTCGGGTTCAGCAGTTGAGTCTCGCTGCTGTGTGTAAAGAGATGAGCGCTGCCGCCAAGCGCGTTACGAAACGCGGCACCAGCTCTTCGATCGACAACGTCGGTGGCGACGACGCAGAAGTCGAGCGCCATGGGCATCTCAAGAAAGACTTCGAATTCATACACCTGCGGACTGTCCTCGGGAGCCGTCAGGTCAAACTCAAGGAGCCCATCGACAGTCTCTTCACCGGTCCGCTTGCCGATGCTGAGGTGAGCCGTCTGACCGCCGAGCGGGCGAATCCCGCTGGCTTGAAGACGCATGCGATAAAGCCCGCTGTGCTCTGGCCCCGTCTTTCCGAACCAGTTGGACGAGAACGCAGTTTGGACATTACCGGGATAAAGGAGATAGCGCAGCGGCCGCTTGATGCCGAAGCGGTCGAGCACTTCCTGCTGAGACTTTCCACCGTTGTAACGCAGTTCCGCAGCAGTCTTACGGACCTTGCGAGCTTCCCCGGTTGAGACGGGAAAAGCGCGGTCAAGCACGAGTCCCGCCGCGCGGTAATAGCGATCGACATGAGACGGCGATAACGTTAGTTCGGAACCAATCCGTTCGAACCCATGCCACAGGTTGTCTTCGTTTAACTCACCCGGCTTGGCGGGATCGTAACGCACGCCGAGCAGGTCATAGACGGTGTTCTGATACTCCTTCCGACTGATCCGATAATGGGACACCGCCGGCCGTGCGGCCATCCGCGCCGCGCGACCTTCCTTCAGTCGCGCATCGAGACTCGTGACGAATTCCGAGATCTCCTTCTGCGACGGCTGCGGCTCTTTCTTCGGCGGCATTTCGCCACTGTTGACCTTGTCGAGCGCCTCGGCCCAGTGATGCGAGTCCCGGCCCAACTTGAAATCTCGTGACAGCCGGTCGATCCGAATGTCACCCTTTTCCTTCATTGCGCCATGACAGCGGATGCAGTGCTTCTCGAGGAAAGCTTCAAACGGCTCCGCTCCACGAACGCCACCGGCAAGTCCAAGACCGGTGATAAGGGCGAAGCACAAACGGAAAAAGGTTCGACGCAGGGACATGGATATCACCATTCGATTCAGCGAAGCAATCTCAAAGGTCACATTTGAATTGTCCGACTTTCCGCAGCAGAAATCAAAGTCGTTCGACAACCCAGATGTTGCGGTACAGCACGCGACGTCCGAAGGCTTCAAACCAGATGGGGCCGTCGGCAGTCTCTGGACCTTTGAAGCCGTGCGGCGTCGGGCCGTTGACCTCCAGCTTGTCCACAGTCTGGTGCCCATTCAACTTCACCGAGACAACCGCCTTCGACGTTTTCTTTCCACCATCGTCGAAACGAGGTGCCGTGAAGTCGATGTCCAGCGTCTGCCAAACCAGCGGCGGCAGGCACGAGTTCGGCACGGTACACGGATAGGTGAAGACACTGCCACAGACGCGCGGTGCGTTGTTGCTTTTTGCATTCGGAAACTTCGACGAAACGTTCTTGTCGTCGAGCAACTTTGAGCGGTTCGGGCTGGTCGCACCTGACAGATCGAAATCGAATCCAAAACTATCGCCGATCGCGACCTCGTACCGGGCGAGCATATAGATGCCTGCATCAGCTCGGCGCCACGGAATGTTTTGCGGTTCCCAACCAGTCATGAACTCCACGTGCAATGTGTAATCTTTGAACCGCCGCTTCGTGACGGCTCCGGCCAGCATATTGCCTTCAAACATCATCGGCGAGGTCATCCCTTCGATGTCCTTGCGTTCTTCGAACGCATCCATGTTGGGAGTCGCTCCGCCGAACAGGACGATCGCACCAGCAGGAGGCAGCAGCCCGAGGGTCTCGCTCTTGCGATCCACTCGTTTCAACAGAGTCTTCCGGTCACCGCGTTTCAGCATCAGACCGTTCTCATCAAGAACCGCGCTGGCTCCGTCATCCGTCGGTGATCGGAACTCCGCGCGACCATCCGCCAGCGGCCCACTTTCCAGGAGACCGTAACGACCGCCATTCCAACCGTCGCCCGGCAAGCCACCATCCAGGACCAGAGCATGGAAAGCCTTGTCGCCTCGTGCCACCACTTGAGCAGCAACCGACTTCTCGCCCTCCTTTCCAACGTATTCCCCCTGCAATTTCAGTTCGAATCCAATCGAATGAGCATCAAACAACTTCTTCGTCGCTGCCTCTGCCGCCTGATCCAAAGTCTGCGCCGTCGCTTCTGAGGCCCACGATACGACCAGGCACAACGCAAAGCTGGTGAATTTGTTTCTCATTCAATTCCTCTGGGCTTGTTTGCACTACGGGGGGCAGTATTTCCATCACTTACGAATTTGTAGCCGAGTTCGTGTCGAACTGGAAGTGCGTGGTCGCGAACGTATCCTTGCGAGCGACCTGCCAGTGATCGTTGTTGAATGTGAACATCACCCGGCGATTCCACGATCTGCGGACGTGATTCGCGGCGTGGCCCGGCCGATTATCCTCGTCAGGGGCCTGTTATGACGGATGTTTTGTTTGTAACGGAACGTTTGGGATCTGCCTCAGCAATAATCATTTGCTTTCGAAGCCCGTCGACGTACGTTTTCAGTGTGGTGTACTCGGAGGATTTGCGGAGGCAAATCTGGCGAGCAACGTCACGAAGTCGTCCCGTTACGACTTGCAATGTTTCGTCTACAGGGTTTGTGCTCGACCATGACTTCAAAACATCAAGGACCGAATTCCGAATCGGCAGGGGCTCCCCTGCGCGATTTGAGCCAGTTGCTGGCGGAATTTGGCATCCAGTCGAGTTCGACCGCAAAAACTGACACCGAGAAAGCGGTCCGCACATCGCCCCCATCGGCAGAGCGAACGTCGTCCGAACCTGCTCCTGCGATCGCTGGCAATATTACGTCATGGCTTCCCAAACGACACGTGCCCGAAGCGGCTCGCGGCGACTCGCAGCTCGTGGCTCTGTTCGATCGCGTGGAAGCACTACTTGGTGCCCCGGCAGCGACGTCCGAAGAACCGTGGTTCCCGCGCGTCCCCGAGCGACTGGAAGACACCGGCCTCACTGCCAGTGACGTCGAACGACTGGTCCTGAAATACCTGTTCGCCAAAGGTGCGGCGACAGGTCGGGCTGTCTGTCAGCAGATTCGACTGTCGTTCGGGATCGTTGATCCGGTGTTGCGTGGCCTGAATTTCGATCAGTTACTCGCCTATGTCGGCACAGCCGAAATGGGAGACTACGAGTACACGATCACTGAAATGGGTCGAGAACGAGCCCGTCGGTATATTGAAGAATGCACTTACTATGGCGCGGCACCCGTCGGTCTGCGTGACTACCTCAAAGCGATGGAGGTTCAGAGCATTGGTCAGCAGCAGGTCACCGAACGCGATCTCCAGGAAGCGTTTTCGGACTTGCTGATTGGACCAGACCTGCTGGAAAGCCTGGGACCTGCGATCAATTCTGGACGCGGGATGTTTCTGTTCGGGTCGCCGGGAAACGGCAAGACCAGTATCGCGGAACGCATTACCAAGTGCTTTGGAAGTACCATCTGGATTCCTCGTGCCCTGGGGATCGATGGCGATCTGATCCGTCTTTATGACCCCGGCATTCATGAAGAAGTCCCCGTTGAGTCGAGTGAGGGACTGTTTGATCTTTCGGGGGTCGATCCTCGATGGATTCGTATTGTTCGCCCCACGGTCATCGCCGGTGGTGAGCTGACGATGGAAGAGTTGGAAGTCTGTCAGAATCATCAGACGAAAGTCTGCGAAGCACCGCTGCAACTGAAGAGTAACTGCGGAACGCTGGTCATCGACGACTTTGGACGACAGCGGATGCCTGTCAGCGAGCTCTTGAATCGCTGGATTGTTCCGCTGGAAAAACGCTACGATTTCCTGAGCCTGCCGAGTGGTAAGAAGATTCAGGTTCCGTTTGATCAGTTGATCATTTTCTCGACGAATCTCGAACCGCGCGATCTGGTGGACGGGGCGTTCCTGCGGAGAATTCCGTACAAGATCCAAGTCCCTGATCCGACGGAAGCCGAGTTCCGCGAGATCATCCGTCGACTGGCCCCGCGGATGGGATTCCAGTACGACGATGCTGCGGTCGATCACCTGATTCAAAAGCATTATCGAAGCGTCGCCAGGCCATTCCGGTCCTGTCAGCCTCGTGACTTGCTGCAGCAGGTTCGCAATTATTGCACGTACAAGCAGCTACCACGTCGGATGACACCAGCATCGTTCGACTTCGCAGTGGCGAACTATTTCTCGGTTCTGTGACCGGTCAGTTCATGTCCGCGAGCAACCGCTCTGCGACCAGCAGATGTCCCTGCAGGATGGGCCGATCCTGTGGCGTGCAGGACTTCAGGCAGTTCTCAAGCAAGTCGACAGCCGTTCCCGGATGATTTGATTTCAGCGCAATCAAGGCAAGATCGCGGCGTTGTTCGTACGCTCCTGGATGAAGCGCCGCCAAACGGCGTTGAACGTGCCAGGCCTGATCCCATTTTTCCTGCTTGACCTGGAGCGCCTTCAGATTGTTCAACATCCGAATCACGACGTCGCGTGGCCGGGCAGGTTCCAGCGAATTCTCGATTTCATCCGAGGACAGCCCACTGAGCGACTGAATCCACGTACAGCATTCGTCGTAGCTCAGAACTTCCCCCTGATGGAAGGCATCGACGAAGAGCGGTCCTTCAACGGACTCCAGTCGGGTCAGGAAATGCATCGGGGCGGCAACCCCTTCCAGTTCGACACCGGCTCGCTGTGCCACAGCCACATAAACCAGCGACAGACTGATAGGAATTCCGACGCCAGTCTCAATCACGCGATTGATATAGCTGCTTTCGGATCGAAGGAAAGCTTCCTTGTCACCATGCAAGCCGTGAGTTCCCGACAGGCATCTGGCGAGTTCACGCAGCATCGTGCGTTCATGACGAGTCCGGGTCAGATGACTGCGTACTTCGTCGGCGCGTCGAGAGATCCAATCCAGCGTATGGCTAAAATCGAGGCGCGGCTGTCCATCACGTGCCAGCTCCAGAGCTACCAGCGTCAAATCGACATCCGAGCTTCGCGTCAACAATTTGCGAAACTCTGGATCGTTGTGAAATTCTAAATCAATGGTCATTCGTCAACCTGTTTTTCACAGACGAGAGCGCACTGGATTGTAGGCGCACATGACGGATGAGTCGAGACCAGCCACGGGCTGTGGCGACGTCGATAAAACAAAACCGGACCAACTTTCAGAAAGGAAAGCTTTCTGAGAGCGGGTCCGGTGAGAAGTCAATCACAACCACTGCCGTGGACTAAAATTACTTCGTATCGGCGTAAACCTTGGTGGCTTCTTCGCGAACCACGGGTTCCTGAAGTCCGGCACCGGTCATGCGAACTCGCATCCGATGATTCCCTTCCTGAACGCCCTTCACATGGACACGATAAACAACGACTGCACCTGGGGCCACCTGATCCAGAGTCTTGAAGAGGATCTGGCGTCCTTCGACAATCGCTTCAACAGGAGCCTTCACCGTCTTCAATTCCATCTCTGGTGGAAGTTCACAAGCGATCGAAACACCTGTGGCTGCCTTTGAGCCTTCGTTCTTGACGCGAATTTCATAGGCCGTTTCAGCACCGATTTCGACAGGATCGTCGATATCGACGAGTTCCATCGTCAGCGATGCAATCCCTTCCACATGTGTCTGAGCTTTCGCTTCGGCGCGGATTCCGGAATCTGACAGGACAGAGACCGTGTGAGCAAAATCACCGAGGGCAATCGCATTCAACTCACAGGTGACTTGAGCGGACTGACCTGGTTCCAGGCGTCCGACAAACCACTGCACCGACTTCGCCGACGCATCGTATTTGCCGTTTCGGTCTGCCGATACGAATTTGAAACCATCAGCGACCGACTGTGAAATACGGATGTTGTTGTTGGGAATGCTTCCATCGTTGGACACAGTCAAAGTGTACTTGGCGTTTCGCCCTTTGTACCGCAGGGCCGGGCCATCGACGGCAATCTTCAGACTGGGGGCGATGATATTCAGTTGGGCCGAGGTCGTTGCTCCCGCGTCGGAATTCGAAGTCACGGCAACATTGATCGTCTGCTGTCCACCCTTGATGGCATACAGTGGGAGTCGAACGGGCTGAGTTTCCCCAGGACCGATTGAGCCAACTTCCATGATAAGACGTTCGCCGGCCGACTTGTGTTCCAGGCCGTCCGAAAGTCGAGCTTCCACTTTGACGTCGTAGACGGTTCCGGTTCCTGGATTGGAAACGAGAATCGTTTGAGTCGCAGGATCACCCAGCATGACTTCGGCAGGTCCCTTCAAGGCGACCTTCAAGAGAGGCTCTTCCACGCGAAATGAAGCCGAGGCAGCACCGGTGAAGCGAACTTGTGCGGTGGCACCGAGATCGCCACGTCGGCTGGGGATCAACTTGATGGCGATCTTGCGATCCGCACCAGGTGCAAGTGATTCAAAGGACCAGGTCACCTTGTCACTGGAAGCGGATGGCTTTGGATCTGCCCCGGTCAGGCGAACAGTACTGGGAAATAAACCGTCGACAGCGACTTGCGATGCCGCGACGCTACCGGTGTTCTTGACGTGTAATTCAATCTGGCATTCCTGGCCAACATTGATGTCCCCCTTCTTGACCCACTCAATCGTGACTTGAGGCGTCTGAGGAGCATTATCACTGGCTTTCGGCGCTGCCGGTGCTGACTTGCCAGTCGACGGGGCGACAGGTGCATCAGGAGTGCCAAGTTCGGGCATTGGTGGAGCTCCGGGACGCTTTGGTCCATCGCTACGCACCTGCTGAATCGTTTTACGCTCGGTCGACGGAGGCTGCTTGTCGTAGGTTGCCTGAATGACCTTAGAATCCTGTTGGGATTCTGATGCTGGTTTCAACCCGCGAGACGTCGGAGCAAATTTTCGAGCATCGGCTGCGGCTGGTTTGATGGGTGCTGCAGGAGCTGCCGCAACTTTTCCGGCGGATTTTGCCGCTGGAGCGGCTGTCGGAGCAGCTGGTGGGGCTTCGGGAGCAGGTTCGTCCTGTTCCCAAGGTGCGACGACCGGAGCTTTCCCTGCGGTTTCAGTACCCTTGGCCGGTTGCTCGGCACCGAATAATTCATCGTAATAATTCTTCGAAGCGGGCTTGCTCGCAGGCTTTTCTGCAACTTTTTCCGCTGGCTTTTCGGCGGGAACGGCTGCGGTGCGCGAGTACCGGCTGGGAAGCGTTCCACTGGGTGGGATTGCTCCCTGACGACTGTTTCGCAATGGAATCTCGCCCTGTCCCTGGCTCGGAGTAATTCCGTCGAAGGGGTCTGCAGCGAAAGTGGCACCGTTGTTCAGTGCCATGACTCCAGAAATTGCGAGAATCCAAGTCCCGCGTCGCATGTTCGGCTCCTTCCGCGGATGTGAAACCGCCAGACCAGTGGATTGATAACGCAACCCTTCGATGGCCCTTCGATGGTGACGTGATACGGCGAATCGTCTCGAACTTTCGAGGCTCCTCAGTCGTATCGGTCGTAACGGTTGTCCGGATTCAACCTATTCATGCGAGTTTGACGATTTTTCGTCAGAGATCGAATTTGCGGCGTGTGCCGGGGTTTCCCTGCCGCCAGATGCCAGCCAATCGATCACGAAATAGAAAACGGGCGTCAGGAAAATTCCGAACGCAGTCACCCCCAGCATCCCCGAAAACACCGCCACACCCAGCGTCCGGCGCATTTCCGCACCTGCACCGTGCGATACCAGCAGCGGAACCACACCCAGAATGAAGGCGAGCGAGGTCATGATAATCGGGCGCAGTCGATCCTTGCTGGCTTCCACGGCCGCATCAAACCGGCTTCGTCCCATCGATTTTCGATGCCGCGCCGTTTCAACAATCAGAATGGCATTTTTTGCTGCCAATCCCACCAGCACAATGAACCCGACCTGGACGAAAATATTCAGATCGAGCTTCTGCATCCACAACCCGATCACGGCACTCAACAGACACATGGGAACGACCAGCAGCACCGCGAGCGGCATCGACCAGCTCTCATATTGTGCCGCCAGGACAAGATAGACCAGCAGCACCGCGCCGATGAACGCAAAGATCGCCGCGCTTCCTTCCATCAACTGCAGGTACGTCAATTCGGTCCATTCAAACGTCAGGTCTCGGGACAGCTCGGTCTTGGCTAGATTCTCCATCAGGCTCACCGTCTGCCCGGAACTGACTCCCGGCAGCGACGCTCCATTGATTGTCGCCGCCGTCCGCATGTTGTACCGGGTGATCATGACGGGACCGCCGATTTCCTTGACGGTGACCAGCGTCCCCAGTGGCACCATCTGCCCCTTCGAATTTCGAACCTTGAGTGCCTTGATGTCGTCAGGTTGGGCTCGAAACGCGGAGTCAGCCTGAATGTTAACCTGCCATGTCCTGCCAAATTGGTTGAAATCATTGACGTAGTAACCACCCAGATAGACCTGCAGAGAGTTGAAAACGTCATTCAGCGGAACCCCCATCGCTTTGCATTTCGTACGATCGACGTCGATATACAGTTGTGGGGTATTTGAGCGAAAGCTGTTAAACAGCCCGACCAGACCGCGTGTCACATTTCCCTTCGCGGCGAGGGCATCTGCCTGTGCCTGCAACTCTGCGAGTTCGCCACCGACGAGGTCTTCGACCATCAACTTGAAGCCGCCAGCATTGCCCAGACCATCGACGGCCGGGGCACCAAACACCACAACATGCGCCTCCATGATGTCGGCGGCAAATGTTCGCCGCAGTTTGCCAGCGATGACTTCTGAATACAGTTCGTGACTTCGACGTTTGTGAAAGTCATCCAGAATCACGAACATGGAACCGAAGTTCGATCCGATCGCATTCAGAACAAACGACTGGCCGGGAATCCCCATTGTGTGTTTGACGCCGTCGGTCTTCTTTGCAATCTCTTCGATTCGTTGCATCACTTCCACGGTTCGCTCAAGAGACGCGGAATCGGGGAGTTGGACATTGATCAGCAGATACCCTTTATCCTGGCTGGGAATAAATCCTACGGGCGTACGCGACAGCCCAAACCACGTCAGGCCTAGCAGTCCGCCGTAAACGACGAGGACAATGACACAAAGCCGCAGCGACCAGGCGACCAGGCGCCCATAGATCTGTGTCGCCACATCAAATCCGCGATTGAACCACTTGAAAAAGATCGATAGCAGCGTGTTGGCAGGCTTGGCAATAAACCACCCGACGGCGGCACCTGGCAATCCCAGTCCGATTGCAATCAGCCATTGAGCCACAGGAGCACTTCCTGCCACACTGGTACTGATCACCGATGCCAGAAGCGAATTGCTGAGCCATCCGAGCAGCAGCATGTATCCCCACCAGGGGAGTGCTTCATGGGCTTCGCCATGCTTCCGATTTTTGAAGATTTGCACCGCCCGTGATGGCGTCATCGTCATGGCGTTAATCGCCGAAATGATCATCGACGTGGCAATCGTCAGTGCGAACTGGCGGTAGAACTGGCCGCTGATCCCTCCCAGAAAGGCGCTTGGCAGGAAGACCGAACTCAACACCAGAGTGATGGCAATGATCGGCCCCGTGATTTCATTCATCGCGTTAATGGTCGCGGTGCGGGCATCCTGTCCTTTGGCCAGCCAGACTTCAATATTCTCCAGCACGACGATCGCATCGTCGACGACGATCCCAATCGCAAGAACCAGACCAAACAGAGTCAGGTTATTCAGTGTGAAGCCCAGCATCGCCATCACCGCCAACGTTCCGATCAACGAAACGGGGACATCGATCATCGGCAGGATCATCGACTTCCAATCCTGCAAGAACAACAGCACAACGATCGCCACCAGGATGATCGCATCTCGCAACGCGTGAAACACTTCTTCCACTGATTGCTCGATAAACGGCGTGGTGTCGTAGGCGATTTCGTAGTGCATTCCCGGCTTGAATCCATTCTCAAGCCGGCGCATCGTTGCTCGAATCAGATCCGCTGTTGCCAGCGCGTTGGAACCCGGCAACTGGTAAATCGCCAGACCGACAGAAGGCTTACCATTTAAGGTACATTGCGTGTCCTGATTCTTGGCTCCCAGTTCCAGTTGTCGAACGTCCCGCAGCCGAGTGACTTCGCCTGTGTCTCCCGTTTTGACGATGATCTCGCCGAATTGCTCTGGGTCGACCAGGCGCCCGAGGGTCGACAGGGTGTACTGAAAATCGACACCGCTCGGTGTCGGCGGCTGTCCGATTCGGCCGGCTGCGACCTGAACATTCTGTTCCTTCAGTGCGTTCAGAACATCCGATGCCGTCATGTTACGCGCGGCGAGCCGTTCGGGATTCAGCCAGACTCGCATGCTGTAGTCCATCTGACCAAGGAACCCGACGTCTCCTACGCCATTCAGACGCAGCAATTCGTCTCGGACGAAGATCGTTGCGTAGTTGCTCAAGTCAAGCTGGCTATGAATCGGCTTGCCGGTGGCATCGCTTTCGGAAAACATGTTGACGACCAGCAGAATACTGGGCGACTTCTTTTTTGTGCTGACTCCCGTGGTCTTGACGACATCGGGCAATTTCGGCAAGGCCAGGGAAACGCGGTTCTGGACCATCACCTGAGCCATGTCGAGGTTCGTGCCGAGCTTAAAGGTCACATTCAGTCGATAACCGCCGTCATTCGTCGATTGCGATGACATGTACAGCATGTTTTCGACGCCGTTGATTTCCTGCTCAATGGGGGCGGCGACGGTCTCCTGAACGACCACGGCATTTGCCCCCGGATACATGCACGAAACTTCAACCGTCGGCGGTGCAATTTCCGGATATTGAGCTGTTGGCAGCGTATTGAGAGCCGCCAGTCCTGCGAACACGATGACCAGTGAGATGACGACCGCAAACACCGGACGATCGATAAAGAATTTGGCAAGCATAATTTCACCGTAAAAAAAACGAAGGCAGTTCGGGGAAACGTCAGAAAAAACAGATCATCGCGACCGACATCGGACAAATGCGATGAGGACTATTTTTTCTCACTGGCCTGCATTTCTTTGGTGATCGGGTCCACCTTGACTCCCGGCCTGACACGTTGCAGGCCGTCAATGATGATTTGATCGTCAGGTTTCAAACCCTCAAGGACAACTCGCAAGCCCTCATGCACGGGGCCCAATCGGATGGGGCGTGCGGTCACGGTATTCTCGGCGTCGACGACGTAAGCAAACGTCTTTCCCTGATCGCGACTGACGGCTCGTTCAGTGATCAGTAATGCCTGATGCGGTTTTCCGAGTGGAACGCGAACGCGGGCAAACAAGCCTGCGGACAACCGCCGAGATCCTCGTTCAGGCTCGGGATTTTTGAACTCGCCACGGACGCGAATCGTTCCGGTCCCGGGATCCACTCGATTGTCGATGAAATTCAATTCACCGGTGTAGGGATAGTCTTTGTCATTCGCCAACCCCAGCAGAACTTGATACTGGCCTTCCTCGCGCGTCGCCAGTTTCCCGTCGCGAATATTCTGCTGGATTGTCAGCATGGTCGGCTCGTCCAGATCGAAGTACACATAGATGGGATCGGCGGAGACGATGGATGTCAGCGATACCGTCGCAGGTGTGACCAGATTGCCGACAGTCAAATTCGGCTTACTGATG
>JBAWWJ010000179.1:0-17641 GCA_037146815.1 Planctomycetota bacterium | reverse complement strand
CCCCATGAAACCAAGCAAAAAAGCCTTGCCCACAGTGTTTGTGAGCAAGGCTTCTGATGTGGAGCGGAGGGGAGTTGAACCCCCGACCTCTGCATTGCGAACGCAGCGCTCTCCCAACTGAGCTACCGCCCCGTGTTCCATGATGGACTGCTGCCCATCTCAGGCGGGCGCATTTTAGGCGGTGATTCGGGACTTGGAAAGGGTTGCTGGTGATTTTCGTTGGGGTAGAATCGGTTGCCAGGGAGCGAATCGATGAAAAGAGCTGCTACTCGGCATAATGGTGATGGGAAGAATGGGAATGATGTGACTGGAAGGAAAGCGGGCAACGATTTTCATTGTTCCCATTCTTCCCATAAATCCCATCGGTAAAGCACATCAACCAGGCCAATCAGCAGATCACCTGGCCCGCGTGCACTCCCACAGCAAGACCGCCGCTGCTGCCGACACATTCAACGATTCGACGCGGCCGCAACCTGGAATTGTAATCAAACGATCGCATTCTGCAGCGACTTCTGCTGCCAGGCCTTCTTCTTCGTTTCCCAAGACCACGGCGACGGGTTTGCGTGTCGTTCGACCAAGCTTAGGGCCGCCACCTTCCGTTGCAGCTCCGACGACTTCATAGAACTGACGGATGTCGTGCAAGAACAGATTCATGAATTTGACGACATAGACGTCCATGTGTTCCAGGCCGCCTGCGGCAACCCGGTACGTGGCATCCGTTGGCAACGCGGCGAGTTCGTGATCGGCCAGAATCAGTTTTGTCACACCGAAGAATGCTGCTGAGCGGACGATGGCTCCAAGATTATGTGGGTTGCCGATGCAATCGAGGACCAGCATCGAATCCCCCGCTGCAGCCCATTCCCGGACCTGATCGAGCGTCGGTGATTTGAACGGTGGGCGTTCGACGACGGCGACGATTCCACCGTGATGTACAGAACCGGAGATCCGTTCGAGGTCTTCTTCTTCAACACACCGATACGCTCGGCGGGCTTCGGCCAATTTGCTGCAGATGTCACCGATCTGCGGAGCGATTTCCGGGGTGAAAAACAACCGCTTGATCGTCAGTGGCGCGGTCTCAAACCGTGACCGGACTGCACTAAGACCACAAATCGAAACTTCCTTCATCCGCATGAAATTTTTGCTTTGATAGGGATCGCTCCAGGCGACCCTTGAATGGACAACTTAAAACGCCCCCTTCGGACTCGTCCCGATGGAAACAGACTTTTGCACCATGCACTGTGATACAGTGTGATCTGGTGCACAGGCCTGCTTCCATCGGGACGAGCCCGAAGGGGGCAAGAGGATTTAGACGCGGTACGAATCGCTGGACTAGGCAAGAATCTCCGAAACAATTTTGCCGTGAATATCAGTCAGGCGGAAATCGCGGCCTTGCATGCGGTACGTCAGTTTTTCGTGATCGATCCCCAGCAGATGCAGGATCGTTGCATTCAGGTCGTGGACGTGAACCGGCTTTTCGGTGATGTTGTAGCTGAAGTCGTCGGTCTCTCCATGCACCATCCCCGGCTTGATTCCGCCACCCGCCAGCCACATCGTAAAGTTGCGTGGATGATGGTCGCGACCGTAGTTGTCCTTGGTCAACGAGCCCTGACTGTAGACCGTGCGGCCGAATTCACCGCCCCAGACGATCAGGGTTTCGTCGAGCATTCCGCGCTGCTTCAAATCCTTGATCAACGCAGCGCAGGGTTGGTCGGCTGCCTTCACCAGCTGTCGGATCGATCCGGGCAATCCCCCGTGATGGTCCCAGCCTCGCAGGAAGACCTGGGTGAACCGGACTCCGCGCTCTGCCATGCGTCGGGCCAGCAGGCAGTTGTAGGCGAAGGAGCCTGGCTGCGTCACTTCGTCGCCGTACATCTCCAGAACGTGCTTGGGTTCCTTGGAGATATCGACCAGTTCCGGGACGGATGTCTGCATCCGGAACGCCATTTCGTATTGGGCAATACGAGCGCTGATTTCCGGATCGCCAACTTCGGACAGGCGCGCCTGATTCAGTTCGCCCAGTCCATCGAGCATCTGACGTCGCACATCGCTGGAAACTCCTGGTGGATTGGACAGGTACAGCACGGGGTCGCCGGATGATCGCAGAGAAACTCCTGCATGCTTGGTCGGCAGGAATCCGGAACCCCACAGACGCGAGAACAACGCCTGAGTCTGGCCCCCTTGAGCGAGTCGCGAGATCAGGACCACGAACGCAGGGAGGTCATCGTTCGGGCTGCCGATGCCGTAAGACAACCAAGCCCCCAGCGAGGGACGGCCGGGGATTTCGCTTCCTGTCGTGATGAACGTAATCGCCGGGTCATGATTGATGGCGTCGGTGTGCATCGACTTGACGATGCAGATGTCGTCGGCAACTTCACCCATCTTGGGGAGCAGTTCGCTGATCCAGGCACCATGTTGACCGTGCTGGGCGAACTTGAAGATCGATGGGGCACACGGGAACCGGGTCTGCCCCGATGTCATCGTGGTGATCCGCTGACCGTTCCGGACGGATTCGGGCAGGTCCTTATCGAAGTACTCAGCCAGTTTTGGCTTGTAGTCCCACAGGTCAAGCTGCGATGGACCGTCGGCCATGAACAACCAGATGATCCGTTTCGCCTTGGGGGCGTGATGCAGCGCCGGCATGACCCCGTGCGTGCCGGCGGCTCCGGACGCCAGATCATTTGCGAAGATGCTGGGGTTCATGCAGGCCCCGAGCGCCGCAGCACCCAGGCCAGTTGCTGATCGTCCGAAGAAGTGCCGGCGAGTCATCGCCAGCTTGTATTCGAGAAAAGGGTCCATATTCGACATTCCTTCAGTAGGATTACTTGGTGATGGTTTCGTCGAGATTGATTAACAGGTTGGCGATCATGGTCCACGCAGCGTGCTCGCTGGGGTCCAGATCGGTTGCTTTAGGGGAATCGCCGTACGTCAATAGCTTATCGGCAGCAGCCTTGTCGGCCGCAAAGGCTTGTAGCTGCTTTTGCAACGATCTTTGCAAAACTTCCAGTTCACCGGCACTCGGTCCGCGAGCAGTCGCCAGGCGGAAACCGTACGTCAGCCGCTCCTGCGGGGTCGCTCCCCCTTCTTTCATCATCCGAGCGGCCAGCTTGCGGGCTGCTTCGACATACTGCTTGTCATTCATCAACGCCAACGCCTGCAGTGGCGTGTTCGTGCGAGGTCGACGGACAGTACAGTTTTCTCGCGAGGGAGCATCGAATGTCGCGAGCAGTGGTGGTGGCGAGGTTCGCTTCCAGAACGTGTACAGACTGCGCCGGTACAGGCTTTCACCGCTATCCTGCCGGAATTCGCGAGTGTTGCTCCCTACGAAGGCGACCGCTTCCCAGACCCCTTCGGGTTGATACGATTTGACGCTCTTCCCACCTTCGCGTTCTACGAGTAGGCCGCTGATCGCCAGGACCGAATCGCGGATCACTTCGGCATCGAGACGGAAGCGAGGGCCACGTGCGAGCAGTTGATTGTCAGGATCTTTCGCCAGCAGTGCCGGGCTGACGTTTGAGGATTGCCGATAGGTCCCCGACATCACCATCAACTTGTGCATCCCCTTGACGTCCCAACCGGTCCGGATGAACTCGGTCGAGAGCCAGTCAAGCAATTCAGGATGCGTCGGCCAGACCCCCTGAGCTCCAAAGTCTTCCGCCGTCTTGACGATCCCAGTCCCGAAGAACTGCTGCCAATAGCGATTGACGATGACTCGGGCGGTCAGCGGATGATTCGGAGCGACGAGCCACTGTGCCAGCCCGAGGCGATTATTGGGGACTCCTTCAGGGAGCGGTGGCAGAATCGAGGGAACACCGCGATCGACCTTGTCTCCCTTCTTATCGTAGGCACCGCGGATCAGCACGAATGTTTCGCGAGGTTGGGGCAGATCGCCGCTGATCATCGTAGCAGGGATTGCAGCGTCGATATCCTTTTTCTGCTTGTCATACTCGGCGAGTTTGGCTCGCAAAGCGACATAGACCGGACGAGTCGTCGTGTTCACGTTTTCTATGAAGTAGTCACGAAGCAACTTCTGCTGTTCAGGTGACCGCTTGGCTCGTTCGAGCTTGATCGCCTCCTGGATCGGGCCAGGCAGTTCCTTCTTCGGGGTCGGCAGTTCCGATTGTTCCCAGGCGATCTGCGAGGTGAATTCGGTTTGCACCGGCGTAGATCGTGTGACGACCCCTGCACGGTCCCAGTAGCAGGTTCCGCCAAACTGGGTGAAGGCCCAACCGTTCAGGGTTGCTCCGGGGGCGAGGCCGACGTGCTGTGCGTTCACTTCCAGGCGAACCCATTTTCCCGCCTTGGGCAGGTCACCCATCTGACGCTTGGCAGGGGAATTGAGTGCACCGAACGGGATCGCGTTTGCATCACCCCAGTTGCCACGATGTTCCCAAGCTCCATCATTGAATTGCATCATCACTGACTTCGGTGGATTGGCGGGATCGATAAAGACGTAGGCGAACAGGATGTCCCCATCGCCGATCTTGAGCCCCGGATTGGCTCCGGTGAAAAAGTGCTGTGACAGTGCTGTGGCAGTTCGCGTTGACGACTTTTCGCCGGAGAAAACCGGGCCTTCACCTTTGGTGACAAACTTCCACGGGGTGTCCCCTTGGGCCTGGGCACCTGGTGGTAGAACGTCATCGATCCAGACCAGTTCCTGCTTCACCACGGTCAGGGCATCGGCGGGGGGATCTGTTC
Organism: Planctomycetota bacterium; assembly: GCA_037146815.1. GTDB lineage: Bacteria > Planctomycetota > Planctomycetia > Planctomycetales > Planctomycetaceae > Schlesneria. The sequence goes on along the minus strand of JBAWWJ010000179.1, from coordinate 12,946 downwards.
CTTCGAGTGGATCAACGTACTGAACTTTCGCCAGTTCGGCGGCGATCTGTTGATTTGTCGACGCAATCAGTCCATCGAGTTCCTTGATCTTCGTGGTATCCGATTCGCGCGGAAGTTTCAGGATGGGAGGTGGCAACAAGGCATTGCCGTCCATGGCCGCATCGGCCATCGAGTAGAAGTAGGAATAGAGCGAGTAGAATTCCTTCTGGGAAATCGGATCGAACTTGTGGCTGTGGCAGACGCAGCAGTTCAGGGTCAACCCCATCCAGACCGTCGACAAAGCTTCCGTTCTGTCGACGGCATAACGAACGAGGACTTCATCGTTGATCGAGCCCCCTTCGCTGGTGGTCACGTTGCAGCGATTGAAGCCCGAAGCGACCTTCTGATCAGTTGTGGAATTGGGGATCAAGTCGCCAGCCAGTTGTTCGATCGTGAACTGATCGAAACGCTTGTTGGTATTGATCGCATTGATGACCCATTCACGATACGGCCAGAGGGACCGTTCATTGTCGAGGTGCAGACCATGGGTATCACCGTAGCGAGCGGCATCCAGCCAGATCCGTCCCTGATGTTCACCGTAGCGAGGTGACATCAGCAATCGATCGACGGCTCGTTCGTAGGCTTCAGGAGACTTGTCCGCCAGGAAGATGTCGACGTCCGAAGGGGATGGCGGCAATCCGGTCAGGTCCAGGGTCACTCGACGAATCAATGCGATCTTGTCCGCTTCGGGCGACGGTTCCAGCCCGGCCGCTTCCAGTCGGGTCAGGATAAATTTGTCGATGTCATTGCGAACATTGGCGGCGAATCGTGTTGCGGGGGGATCTCGCCGAACGGGCGCAAGGAATGCCCAGTGGCCCTGGTATTCAGCCCCTTCAGCGATCCACTGCTTCAGGATATTGATTTCGGCTTTTGTCAGCGACTTGCCACTCGCCTTGGGAGGCATCTGCTCATCGGGGTTCTGAGAAAGGATGCGGCGAATGACTTCGCTGGTAGAAACATCATTCGGAACGATTCCAGCATGCCCGGATTCGAGTTTGGCAATCGCGCCGTCGCGCTGATCAAGCCGCAGGCCTCCTTCGCGATGCTTGGGATCAGGACCGTGACACAGGAAGCAGTTATTCGACAGGATCGGTCGCACATCGCGATTAAATTCGATCTTCTGATCGGCCGCGAAGGAAATCGAACCAGAGACGATCAAGCCAAAGCCAGCCGTCAGTAACGAGAACATCCGACAACGCATCGAAACGACCTCCGCAAGCGGATTTCAGAAACGGGGTGAGTGAGTACAGGCAGGAACGGACCGTGGGAAACCGAACTCCATCAGTATCAGCCGATACGGTCCCTAAAGTCAAACCGATTTCGGGTGTCGGGCAGGTCAAACGGCTTTTTCTACTGTCGGGAATTCAGGTCTGGAGGAAGGAAGAGATTTGGAACACTGATCGCCGCTGATTCACGCTGACCCGGAACACGAGGAAACGAATCCTTCAATATGCCGTCCAAGCCGTTTATTTCTTTGTCTGATCAGTGGAAATCAGCGGAGATGAGCGTTCCTTAAGATGATGTTGAAAATGTACTCGAAAAGAACGGGCTCAATGATGTAAAGTTCCGGTCGACTGGAAATGTGGCCATGGATTCACGCGCTCGGCATGACGGCCCGTTAACATCGCTGTCACCGAAACGGTGAATCCTGTATGTGAAGTGGCGCAGCCTGGATGCTTTTTCGGTGGCTGACAAATTCGCGAGACTGAGAATCGCGGGGGATTTGATTGGCGGTCGCTTGAATCGTTCAAACCCATCTGGCATAGTTCCAGCCCGATCGTGGCTGGATGCCTGCGCTGCGCGCCGTTTTTGTACGCCTACACGAGTGACCGAATGAGCGGCCCCCTTGCCGTATTAACGCTGGAAAACTACTTCGCATCAGTCCTGAAGTCGTGTGCCGACTCAGAAACTGTGGCGATGGTAGCCTTTGTATTGGCAGCACTTACGCACGCAGCCCTGTTGCTGGGGTTGTTTGGCGGGTTGCCGGTGTTCTACATCTGGCTTGAGCGCAAAGTCGCTGGACGTATTCAGGACCGCCTCGGTCCGACGCGCGTCGGCGGAAAGTTCGGCTGGCTGCAGACCATCGCCGACGGTATCAAGCTGATCCAGAAGGAAGATCTGGTTCCCAAAGATGCGGACAGTCTCGTCTTCCGGATGGCGCCGTATCTCGCTGGTGTGGCATCGTTTGTGGCATTCATGGTGCTGCCAGTGGCGGATGGCTGGGTGGGTGTCGCTGCCGAGTGCGGAGCGTTTCTCATTCTGGCGCTGATGTCGCTCGAAGTTCTCGGGATCATTCTTGCAGGCTACTCGAGCGGGTCAAAATGGGCCTTGTTCGGAGCGATGCGTGAAGCGGCTCAAATGGTCAGCTATGAAATCCCGATGGCGATTTGTGCCTTGATTCCGTTGCTGATCGCAGGTTCGCTGAATCTGCAGGTCGTTGGTCGGATGCAATCTGGCGGATTCTGGAACTGGTTCATCTTCCATGACCCGTTCGCGTTCCTGGCGTTCTTCTGTTACTTCACTGTGGCGACGGCAAGCGTCAAGCGAGCTCCGTTCGACCTGGCTGAAGCAGAGAGCGAGTTGGTCGCTGGTTTCCACACTGAATACAGCGGTTTCCGCTGGTCGATCTTCTTTCTGGCCGAATACGCCAGTATGTTCGCGGTGAGTGGTATTGCAGTCTTGCTGTTTCTGGGTGGCTGGGAAACTGGCTCTGGAATTGAAACTGTGATATTTGAGGGGGTTGAAGGAAGTGGCCTGCGAAGCTGGTGGAAGGATGTTCCAATCCGTGGCTTCGGGTTGGGTTCGTATATCGCCAATGTATTTGCGGTGCACGTGTTTGTGATCAAGGCATCGCTGCTGGTGACTCTGCAGATCTGGGTTCGCTGGACTCTGCCTCGACTGCGAATCGACCAGGTGATGACCACTTGCCTGAAGTACCTGGTTCCGATCAGTTGCTTCTTGTTTCTCGGGGCCGTCTTGTGGCCACTGATTCTTGCTTCGACAAATGGCCGACCGGTTGTTTTCGGGAATGCCTTGAAGTCGGTGGTGTCGAGTGGTTCGGGTTCCGCTCCGACGGTCGCTCGGACCAATTCGGAGGTGGCTCGATGACCGAACAGTTGCTTTTCTGGGTGTTTGCGATTCTGTCGTGTGGCGGTGCCTTGGCTGTCGTTGTAACGCAGAATGTCGTTCGCATGGCGTTCTGGCTGGTGGTGTCGCTGGGGTCTGTGGCGGCACTCTTCTTCCTGCTGCATGCCGACTTTCTGGGTGCTGCCCAGTTGTTGATTTACGTCGGTGGTACCGTAGTGCTACTGGTATTCGGGGTCATGTTGACCGCCAGCGGTCATACCATCAAAGTCCAGACGACTCCGGCAGAAACGTTGCTCGGGTGTGGTGTTGGTCTGCTGTTGCTGTGCGTGCTTGTGTTTGGGATCAACTCGGTCGAATGGTCGGATGTCGCGAGCCGGATACCCAAGGCTGGTGATTCGGCTGCTGTGATAGATCAGGCTGAAGACGTTCGGTTGGAGTCAGCGGTGACATCGGCGAAGACGGACGAATCACGCGACAAAGCGAAAAATGCTCAGGAAGCCGTGCTGGCTCGCCGCCAGTCGGGGCGAACCCTGCGTCAACTGGGTTTGAGTTTCTTCGGGTTGCGGCCTGATCGAAATCTGAATCAAGAACCTGGTAAGCCTTTGGCACCCGGATATTTACTGCCGTTTGAAATTATTTCGATTCACTTGCTGGTCGTATTGGTCGGGGCGGCCTACTTGGCGCGAGCCAAACGCCGTGTGACTCCTGGTTTGGAAGCTGACCTGTAGTCTCGTGCCGCTGTGTCGTCTCGAGAGCAGGAACAAGGGTGACTTCGATGGATGGTGTCGGGCTTGAAGCCTATCTGATTGTCGGTGCGGTGTTGTTCGTATGCGGGATTGTCTGCATGGCGACCAAACGCAATGCGATCGGTGTGTTGATGGGGGTCGAGTTGGTGCTCAACGGCGCCAACGTGAACTTCGTCGCGTTTTCTCGATTTACTCCGCTGGGACTGGATGGCCAGGCAACAGCCTTGTTTGTCGTGGTCTTGGCGGCGGCTGAAGCGGCTGTCGCCTTGGCCATCGCCCTGAACTATTACAACAATCACCTGACAATCGACGTCGATCGCGGTAACGAACTGCATGGCTGATCTGGCCAGCATTAGACCGGTTTCAGACTGACTGACCCTTTTTTCTGTCGTTCAACGAAGCACTATGGACCCTCAATCAACCGGCGAATTGTTGAGAAACCTGTTGACGGTGGCTTGGCTGTTGCCGCTCGTCGGGTTCGTCGCCGAAATCTACTGGCTTCGCTGGTCGCACCGTCTGAGCAAGACGGCAGCGTACTGTGCCGTTGCCTGTATTGGTCTCGGCTTTATCTGTAGTGCTTCCGCGCTGATCGCGTGGGGGTTCGCAACCCATGGGGAAGCATTTGGCGACTCACATGGGGGGCACCACGCTGAGCAGCATCCCGAAGAATCTGAGCCGCACCTTGGTGCTGCCGAAGGCGAAAAAGTCGCGGCAGCCGATCCGCATGACCATGATCACGGCAAGAAGCATGACGTCGAAAATGATCACAAGCATTCTGGCAAAGAACACGCTGGAATGCCCAAGGCGTTTTCCGGCACGTTCTACCGACTGGCGAAGTTCGGTTCTCTCAATCTATCACTCGACTGGTACATCGACAGCCTGACGCTTGTGATGTTCACGATGGTGACCTTCATTGCGACCTGCATCCATCTGTTCGCCATCGGCTACATGAAGGACGAGTTGACCGAAGAGTACGAAGACCATGAAGTTCATACGAGTCATGGTCACTTCACTCGTCCGGGTCGTTTCCACCGGTTTTTCTCGTACCTGTCCCTGTTCTGCTTCTCCATGCTGGGCCTTGTTCTGGCTGGTAACATCTTCCAGGTCTTCATTTTCTGGGAGCTAGTGGGAATCAGCAGTTACCTGCTGATTGGCTTCTACATCGAACGTAAGTCAGCCAGTACAGCGGCCAACAAGGCGTTCATCATGAATCGTGTTGGGGACTTTGGTTTCCTGATCGGTCTGATGATCCTTTGGACCTGGTGTGGCACGTTCCAGTTTGCCGACGTCGATCACGAACCCGGCCTGTTCACGATGATTCGTGGAAACGACGGCAAGATCGATGTTTCCGAAGATGGGTCACAGGTTTACCTGCGTGACGCTGACGGCCATCGGCTGGAAAAGGCCGGAAAGCCATCAACGATCGGATACCTGCTGTTGATCGCCGCGGGTTGCGGGATCTTCGCTGGCTGTATCGGCAAGAGTGCCCAGTTCCCGCTGCAGACATGGTTGCCTGATGCGATGGAGGGCCCGACCCCGGTCTCGGCACTGGTTCACTCGGCGACGATGGTTGCCGCAGGGGTTTATCTGGCAGCGCGGTTCTATCCCGTCTTTACGCCGGAAGTGCTGCTGGTCATTGCCTATGTCGGCTGTATCACATTGTTTGTCGCGGCCACGATCGCTCTTGTCGTGACGGATATCAAGCGAGTTCTGGCGTATTCCACGATCAGTCAACTTGGTTACATGATGCTGGCGATTGGTGTCGCCGGATGGGGAGCCGGCCTGTTCCATCTGGTCACGCACGCGTTCTTCAAGTCGCTGATGTTCCTTTGCTCAGGAAGTGTAATTGCAGGCTGCCATCACGTGCAGGAAATGCCACGCATGGGCGGCCTGCGACGCAAGATGCCGATTACCGCCTACACCATGTTGATTGGTGTGATCGCGATCTCGGGTCTCGCAATTCCGGTGCTGAATATCGGCCTGTCGGGATTCTATTCCAAGGACGAGATCGTTGCCTCGGCAATGGCCTATTCCGAAGCCAATCGGGTCCATTTCCTGTTGTTCGTGACTCCGCTGGTGACCGCCGGTATTACCGCCTTCTACATGTTCCGACTGTGGTTCCTGACCTTCTACGGCGAGCCTCGCGATCAGCACGTTTATGATCACTGTCATGAGTCGCCACGAATCATGACGACACCATTGATTGCCCTGTCGATTCTGGCGGCATCGTGTGCCTGGAGTTGGGGAACCAGCGGGACGGGCAACGAAGGTCCGTTGTTCAAGTTGATCGCCTTCAGTGAAACGGTTCCATCAACCGAAGCGGTCACCTTGAACGGGCTGACAATTCCGAGCCATCAAGGGCATCACAGCGACGTGCACGCCGTGCACGGCCAGGCTGGGCTGCTCGCCCTGATTGCAGCATTCACCGGGGCCATCTTCGCGTATCTGATGTATGGCTCACGAGTCATCAATCCCGCCGAAATTCGTCGGCAACTGCCTGGTGTCTACGACTTCCTGATTGATAAGTGGCGATTTGACGTGCTGTACGACGCGATGTTCGTGCGTCCCGTACATATCGTTTCTGCGTGGTGTGCCGATTTCGACAAGAAGGTGCTGGATGGAATCCTGCACGCTTCGGCATCTGTTACTGTCCTGGTCGCGCGCTGGGATCGGTTGTTTGACGAAACAATGGTTGACGGTCTGGTGAACATGGTTGGCAGCGTGACTCGCTCAGTCGGGTATTCGTTGCGAGTCGTTCAAACGGGCCGATTGCGGCAGTACGTGATGTGGATCGCGGTTGGTGTCGTGGTGCTGTTTGGTGTGTTGTTTACATCGCTGCCGAAGTAAGTGCTGAGTTCAAGTGATTCGGTGGGTTATCACGGGGTTTTCCGTTTGACCGGCAAATCGGTCGACGATTCGAGAGATTGAGAACACTATGTTTAGTTCGGAATTCCTGCTGAGCATGATTGTCTTTCTGCCGGCTCTGTGGGCCATCCCACTGATCTGGTTTGATGGACAGAATAAGGAAAGCATGCGATATTGGACGGTGCTGGGGACCGCGCTGACGTTCGTCCTGACACTGCAACTCTGGTACAGCTTCGACCTGACACAAGGGGGAATGCAGCACCTGTTCCGGTACGAATGGATTCCAACGTGGAATGTCAATTTCTCGCTGGGAGTAGACGGCATCAGTCTGCCACTCGTGGTATTGACCGGCCTCGTCACCTTACTGGCCGCCTTGGCGTCATGGAGCATCGATAAGCATGTGAAGGGCTATATGATGCTCTTCCTGCTTCTGGAAACCGGAATGATGGGTGTCTTCCTGTCAGTCGACTTCTTCCTGTTTTACGTCTTCTGGGAAGTCATGTTGCTGCCGATGTACTTCCTGATCGGTGTTTGGGGTGGTCCTCGACGAGAATATGCCGCGATCAAGTTCTTCCTCTACACGCTGGCGGGTGGGGTATTGATGCTGATCGCCATGTTGATGTTCTACTTCAACAGCGCGGGGCCAAACGGCGAAGGAACCTTCGACCTGATCGAATTGGCCAACATTGCCGCCGGTAAGGGGACGGCCGTTCGCTTCAGCGAATCGCTGCAACTGGCCGCATTCATCATGCTGTTTATCGGATTTGCAATTAAGCTGCCGTCTTTCCCGTTCCACACATGGTTGCCCGATGCACACGTGGAAGCACCAACTCCAATCTCGATGATCCTGGCAGGTGTGTTGCTGAAGATGGGTGGTTACGGGATTATCCGTATCGCCATGCCGCTCTGTCCGTATGGAGCTCAGTACGCAGCCTATTTCCTGGTCGCGCTGGGTGTGTTCAGCATCATCTACGGTGCGTTCGCCGCACTGGCTCAAACCGACTTCAAACGCCTGGTTGCATACAGTTCCGTCAGCCACATGGGTTACGTTCTGCTCGGGCTGGCGGTCTGGAAGATCACCGAGGGACGAACTTCGGGAGCCGATTACTGGGCGATGGGAATCAATGCCGCGATGTTCCAGATGATCGCTCACGGTATTTCTTCCACGGGGATGTTCTTTATGGTCGGTGTGCTTTACGACCGAGTCCATCATCGTGACCTGAACAAATTTGGTGGTATTGCTCAGTTGATGCCCGAATACTCGGGATTGGCCGCAGTGATCTTCTTCGCAGGCTTGGGATTACCAGGCCTGTGCGGATTCGTCGGAGAAATTTTCTCGGTATTGAGCTGCTGGAATTTCGATCCACTGCTGGCGATTATCGCGGCGTCCGGTGTGATCCTGACCGCGGGATATATCCTGTGGACAATGCAGCGGGTGTATCTGGGGCCTGAATACAAGGGGCCGCATCCTGAAGGAATCACGCCGTTCACCGCACGGGAAAAGTCTGTGGCCTATACGCTGGTCGTGCTCGCCGTTCTGTTGGGTGTGTTCCCAAATTACCTGTTCAGCCGGATGGACAAGTCGATCAGTGGGCTGGTGCAGAGCATGTCCCATACGTACGACACCCACCACGGTGCCGGGGCCTCAATGGAAACAACACAAGTTCGGTAGTTTTAGATCAGACATTGGTCTCCGCAGTGATTACGCGGGGCTTCAGTGAGTTGCAATAGGGCAATTTTGGCCCTCGAATTCGGTTGGGAACGTCATGGATTTCAAGTCGCTGTTTGTGCAATTCCTCAGTGGAAGCGATACGCTTCAGGCGGCGACCGGTCGTTCGCTGTGGCTGTTCCTGCCCGAACTCATCCTGTGCGGCTCCATCGTTCTGATGTTGCTGGCTCGATTGACCAGCGGTGACAAGTTGATTCCGACACACTGGTTCGCCCTGATCGGCAGCCTGAGTGCCTTTGTCATGGTGATGTTCCAGTTCTGGCAATTGGGCATCAACAACGAGCCTTACACCGTGTTGTTTACCGGCTTGGCCGTCCACGACATGTTCTCGGTCTTCTTCCGCGGTTTTCTGCTGTTCTTTCTGGTGTTTGTGATCGCACTTACCGTTCTCAGCGGGATTCCTGACCAGGAAGATGCACCGGATTTCTACACGCTGCTCTGCGGTGCCGTGGTCGGAATGCTGGTGATGTCCAGTGCCAATCACCTGTTGATGTTGTTCCTCGGGATCGAAATGGCGAGTGTTCCCAGCTACGCATTGACGGGTTTCCTGAAGGGTCGCCGTCAAAGCAGCGAAGCTTCGCTGAAGTTCGTGGTCTATGGGGCTGGTGCTGCCGGGGTAATGCTGTTTGGTATCAGCCTGCTGGCAGGAGTGACGGGGACGGCCGAGTTCGGCGAACTCGGAACTCGGATGCAAGCCATCTTTTCGTCGGGATTCGGTGCATCTCATCCCGTCGCTCGAATCGTGCTACTGGCAATGTTGCTGATCGCCGTCGGTTTCGCGTTCAAGCTGTCGCTCGTTCCGTTCCACTTCTGGTGTCCCGATGCGTTTCAGGGTGCTTCAGCCGAAGTTGCTGGTTTTCTATCGATCGCTTCCAAGGCGGCAGCGTTTGCTCTGCTGCTCCGATTCTCGCTGGCGGTGACATCGTTCCAGGGAGGCGTGATTCAGGGTCTTTCATTGATGATGGGACTCGGGTTGGGAGCTTTGGCCGTCATCACGGCGACATTTGGTAATCTGGCTGCTTATTCGCAGACGAATGCGAAGCGGATGCTGGCGTACTCCACGATTGCTCATGCTGGCTACATGCTGATGGCGGTCTCGGCATTGCTCGTGCTCCGTTCCGCGATTGGTGGTGCCAATTCTCCAACGGCCGAACAAATGGGCCGACCTGTCGAAGGCCTGCTGTATTACCTCGCCGTTTACATGTTTATGAATCTGGGAGCGTTCACGATTGTGGCGCTGATTCGAAACCAGACGTTTAGTGAAGAGCTGGATGATTACAAGGGTCTGGTTCATCAGTCCCCGATCCTGGCGGTTTGCATGGCAATCTGCCTGTTCAGCCTCGTGGGTCTGCCACCGCTGGGCGGGTTCTACGGTAAGTTCTTTATTTTTGCCGCAGTCTTCGACGCCACGAAGGTCCATTGGTTCATGTGGGTGGTCCTGGCAGCCGGGGGTCTGAACACGGTGCTGAGCCTGTTCTACTACCTGCGAGTGGCGAAGATCATGTGCATTGATGTTCGACCGGCGGACGCTCGTCAGGTGACACTCACCGCAGGGTCGCCTTCAGGGATGTATCTGATGCTTGTGACCGGGATGGTTCTGTATTTGGGGATCTTCATTAATCCGCTGAGTCGGGTTGCCCAGCATGCAGCGGAAGCATTCCTCTAACGGTGGTACGCAACGTGGTCGTGCTTGAGACTCCCGCCTTCGCCCGCCCCTTCGGATCTGTCATGGCCCGCATTCAACACAATTCGCTTTTGAATCATCTGGTCGTTGATCTGGGCTGCAGCCTGCTGCAGTTCGTCGGCGAAGTCAGCCCGTGGACCCCCATTCACGCCACTGCCGCCCGTGAAACGCTTGCTCGACTGCTAAAGCAGCAGCAAGCGCACAAAGAGCAACTGGTGGAACTGCTGACGGAACGGCGCTGGCCTGTCGAGTTTGGTGTTTACCCCGCCGATTTCACGGACCTGCACTTCCTGTCGCTCAAAGCGATGTTGCCTCGCATCGCCGAAAACCAGAACGCGATCGTGGCCGAACTGGATGAAGCCGTTCACACGTGTATTGATGATGGCGAAGCCCTCGCGATTCTGAATACCATTCTGACCGAAGAACGGAGCATCACAGCCGAACTGCAGGCTCTGGTGATTGCGTAACCACTGATGGAATGGATCGACACTCATTGCCATCTGGACGAGGAATCGTTCACCCAGGACTGTGCTGAGACCATTCAGCGAGCCGTGGATGCGGGTGTCAAAACGATGCTGGCAGTCGGCATCACTCTCGACAGTTGCCGACGCGTCGTTGAACTTGCCGAGCGGTATCCCAGCGTCTATGCGATCCTCGGTCTGCACCCGAATTATGTCTCTGCGGCACAGCCTGGCGATTGGGACCAGATCGTCGCGCTGATGCGAACTCCCAAGGTCGTAGGCGTTGGTGAAACCGGGTTGGACAAATACTGGGACTATGCCCCGATAGACCTTCAGCGGGACTATTTCGATCGGCATATCGAACTGTCACGACAACTCGATCTTCCGTTTATCGTTCATTGCCGTGAAGCGGAAGCAGAGACGCTGGAAGTCTTGCGAAAGCACGCCACGACCGGCCCGTTACGCGGATTGATGCACGCGTTCTGCGGTTCTGCTGAGACTGCTGCGGCGTGTCTTGAGATGGGAATGCATCTCTCGTTCGGCGGGATGATCACGTTCAAGAAGAATGACGCTCAGCGCGAGCTCTCGGCGACGCTGCCATTAGATCGACTGCTGGTGGAGACGGATTCTCCCTACCTGGCACCAACACCATTTCGTGGTAAGCGAAACGAACCGGCCCATGTTCGTCTGACCGCGGCATGCCTGGCAGAGACGCGCGGGGTTTCAAAGGAAGACGTGGCGGCCGCGACCACACGCAACGCCAGACTGCTGTTTCGACTTCCTGTCGGCGATTGAATCCAGAGAACGTTGATTCAATCAAACACAATCTGGCTGGCTGGGAAGACCGGGCCTTCGACACAGACGCGACGATAGTCCCACGACCCGTCGTCCTGTCGGACTTTCGTCACGCAACTGAAACAGGCTCCGAAGCCGCAGGCCATGGGAGTCTCCAGCGACAGCCAGCACGGGACGTTTGCCGCCATCGTCACTTTGCTGACGGCATGCATCATCGGTTCCGGGCCACAGCAGTACACTGCGGCTGGAGGGACGGGCTCGGCAATAAGCTGCTTCAAGAGATCGGTGACAAATCCATGATGTCCGACGGAACCGTCATCCGTTGCGATTCGGACATCAATCCCTTCGTTCCTGAATTCGTCGACCCCGGCCAGGTATTCACGTGAACGAACACCGTAGCACAGGGTAATGCGATCTGGAACGTGCTGCAGTGATCGAGCAGGCTGGCCATAGGTCCGACGACGGAGCGCTTCGCGAATCACTGCGAGGAACGGCGTCTGACCAATTCCACCGGCCACAATGACCAGGTGACCGCGGGGCGGAGCCGGGAATCCGTTGCCGAGCGGGCCCCAGAGTTCAACGCGGTCGCCCGGCTTCAATGAGCCGAACAGCGACGTCATCTTACCCACGACGACATATCCGAAATCGATCCCTTCCGGTTCGATTCCGTAAACGTCGTAGAGGGCAAACGGGCGCCCCAGCAATGGGTCGCTGCGACCGGGCATCCGGATCATGAAGAACTGGCCGGGAAGGATCTGGCGAGCGATTTCCGGGCATGCCAGACGCATCCGCCAAGTCCCTTTGGCCATCGGTTCATGCTCAACCACCGTTGCCAGCGATTGAACGGCATTTCGTACGAGACCCGGCAGGCAGAATTCCGGCACGGCGGCTGTCGTCGTCATCAAAGATCTCTGTCACATCTTGAGAATCGGTTTATCGTCCACCCCGCCGCGTACGGCGAGCCGCCTTGGGAACTCGAGCCGCTCCCCCCGGCTTGCCACCGGGGCGTCGATTTGGCGAAGTTGATTTCGTTCCACTCCCTGTGCGACCTGTGGGAGGCCGACGTGCTGTCGGGCGACGCGTGGGATCGCTCGCTGCGAACTGTTGCAACTGCTTCAGCTCCAACGTGGTCAATGGCCGGTATCCTGCCGTCTGCAAATCGCCGAGTCGCAATGGGCCGAACGAAATTCGCTTCAGCTTCATGACCTTGTGGCCCACGCGAGCCAGCAGTCGGCGAATTTCGCGGTTCTGTCCTTCGGTCAGTACCAGTTCCAGAATTGTCGACTTCAGGCTGCTTTTGATCCGCCGAACGTCGCGAACCTTGAATTTCCCCTCGGTGAAATAAAGCCCCTGTCGCAGCTGGTGCAGCACATCGTCCGATGGAATTCCGGCCACGAGGGCTCGATAGACGCGTTCCACTTGAAATTTCGGGTGAGCCAATTTATGAGCCAGATCCCCGTCATTAGTCACCAGCAGCAGCCCTTCCGACCCTTCATCCAGTCGACCGACCGTAAATAATCGACCTTTCCAGGGAGGAAGC
>JBAWWJ010000178.1:0-17658 GCA_037146815.1 Planctomycetota bacterium | reverse complement strand
AATTTGATTACACGTTTCTACGAATTCCAAAACCATTAGCCGGACACTTGTGAGTTTAGGGATTGAATCATGCGACGAATTCTGATCACCGGGGGCTGCGGCTTCATCGGTGCCAACTTCATTCGACTGGAACTTCAGGCCGATCCTGAACTGGCAATCGTCAATGTCGATAAGCTCACGTACGCCGGGAATCTGGCGAATCTCGCCGATGTGCGCCACAACTCCCGGTATCAATTCATGCGCGGTGATATCTGTGATCGCGAGTTGATCGGCAGTTTGCTTCAGCCCGGGGACATCAGTGCTGTAATCAACTTCGCTGCTGAAACGCACGTCGATCGGAGCATCCAGGATTCGTCTCCGTTTGTCCGGACGAATGTCGTGGGAACACAGACGCTGCTCGATTGCTGTCGTAAATTCGGCGTTGCACGTTATCTGCAGGTTTCGACCGATGAGGTTTACGGCAGCCTGGGGGACAATGGCAAGTTCACAGAAGAGACTCCGCTGGCACCGAATAGCCCTTACTCCGCCTCGAAAGCTGCGGCAGATCTGCTGGTTCGGTCATATTTTCAGACGTTTGGCTTCCCTGCCGTCATTACGAGATGTTCAAACAATTACGGCCCGTTTCAGTTTCCCGAGAAGCTGATTCCGCTCTTCATCGCCAATGCGATGCGAGATCAATCGCTGCCTGTTTATGGAACGGGACTCAATGTCCGAGACTGGATTCATGTCGGCGACCATTGCCGTGGGATCGCCCTGGCTTGGCGAAATGGTCGTAGCGGTGAAGTTTATAACTTTGGTGGAAACTCGGAACTGACCAATCTTGAATTGACTGGCCAGTTGCTGAAAGCCTTGGGAAAGCCGCAATCGTTGATAAAGTTCGTGCCGGATCGGCCTGGCCATGATCACCGATATGCCATCGACATCAGCAAGGCCCAACGAGAACTCGGCTGGTCGCCTCACATGACGTTTGAAGCAGGATTAAGAGAAACCGTCGCGTGGTACCTGTCCAATTCCGAGTGGCTTGCCGGAGTGATGTCTGGCGAATACCACAAGTACTATGAACAGCAGTATGGTCCACAGGGTTAGGCTGGAACGCTTTCGAATCGGCGAGAAGTGTGCAGCGGTTTGGTGGACTGCGAGAATCTGAAGTTTGTGTGGTCACCACGCGCACAGTGATTGCACGTACGCGGCCGAGTGGTCACCGAGCCAGCCGTCGAGCTGAGCCGGGTCCTTGAGTTGCTGACCCCGCATTGTGGGAACTGCGAGGAATGCGCAGTGAACTTCGGGCAATGTAGTCATATCACCCCAGAGCTTCTCGAACTGCGAGACAGGGAAGACGTCCTCCTGGCCGTGGCCCCAACGCTTTTTGACGTCTTTCAGCGTGATGTACGTCGGCATGCGGCGACCGAGGTCGCGGATCGCAGCGTCGACAATCTTTGAGTTGGACAACATGGCTCGATCCAAGCCAAAGATTGCCAGCAGGCGATCGACGTTGATCCACGTTGTCAGCGAGTTATACCACGTCAGTCCGAACTCGTCCTCTTCCCGAGGCATCGCGAGACCTTCCACCAGACGGATTCGGCCGTCGACCTTGGCCAGGCCGCCGCCACGATCCTCCAATCGCCGACCAATGACTTCAAACGACAAGTCGGCATTCGATTGGATATGCAATCCAAGGATACCGGCATCGACGTTCGCTCCCAGAGTGTCGATGTTGTGCAGCATCAGATACTTGAGTTGTGGGCGATCCGTGAGTAACTGACGCAGCGTACCATTGCGGAGCAGATTGGGGACTTCGTACCAATGACCAACCGGATGCATGCATTGCGACGGAAGATTGTCGGTGTAGTCCGATCCCTCACCCGTCGTTTGAGCCCAATTCATCAATGCCGTTCTGAGGCTGCTGCGTACCTTTTCCTTCTGCTGATCGAGAACCTGCTGAGCGACCTCTTCCCATGCGAATTGCAAATCTCGCAGAGTTGGCACCATCCGCAGGCCGACGGAAGCGCCGCGGGAAACTCGATAAATTCCGTCACTATTCAGTCGTTCTACTGCCTCCCGAATCGGGCGGTCCGTTAGATAGCCGGACGTCACAACGTGCAGTGGTGAGATTCCAAACTCCGCAGCAACTCGCCGGGTTTTTGCCAGGTGTATCTCTAAAAACGATCGCCATTGCCCGCCCATTCGACAAAACGGGTTGAGCGCCTTGACCACTCCAGCTCCCTGGGTCCACCTGCTGCCGACACCGGCAGCCAGCGAGACAACGGCAACTTCACCGTTCGCAAGGGCCTTTCGCCCAAGTTCTGTTGATGAAGCCGGAATTTCGCGACGTGCTTCGATCACTTCGTCAGAGGAAACATCTTCGATGGTGACGGACGAATGCAGCCGGTTCTGAGCCATACCAAGCCGACCGGATCGAAGATCCTCCCTGATTTGCTCATGGGCGACGGGATCGAAGCCGTTGTCACGCAACAGATCTTCCAGCCGAGCGGACTCCCGGGCTTCCGTTGACGTAGTTGGAAGAATCCTCTGTATCAACCGTGACGCCAGATGATTTCCGGCGTCCGCGTCACGGCACGCATTTCCGACTCGTTCCAGCTCGCTGCGAACCATCGGCGTGAGTTGCTGTATTCCCCGGCGCAGCCAGTCGGGAACCATCAGCGCGTGATAACCATTCGGCAAATCGCCGTCGGTCCTGAGTTCCGCAATCGTTCCGTTGTCGTTGATTGCGAAGTCGTACACGACCGGATCCATGGCGAATGGGACACTAGCTTCCATGCTGCGTTTAACATCGAGCATCATCGTCAACAGCCAGTCCTGAGCTTCTTCACGGATGAGCGGATCAAAAATGAAACCCATGCCGCCGCCGGCCATCCCACCCAGCATCCAGAACCCATGAAATCGTTCACCGTACTTCAAACGGCATTCTTCGATCAGTCGCTCGGTGTAGGCGTTGCTGCACCATGGAATGATAGCCTGCAGTGGTTCGCAAAAATTGCGATGAGTCGCCCGGCCAATGGCAGGAATGTCCCCGGCATTGAGCGACGCTGTCATCTGCTCCAGAAGCCCGATAGCATCCTGACGAGCGGTCCATTCTCTTTCACAACGGAGCAGATATTTCTCCGTCACCATTTCCAGAATCGGCCCCACGTTTTGAGCCATTCCACCGTGGACAAGAACCAGACTTTTCTGGAGCAACCGACGTGTTTCCTGCGTGACCTCCGGCTCTGAGAAGACATGATGCTGCGGCATCAGACAACCCCGGCTGATGCCATATTCCGGATCGTCAACCCCTGCCTCGCAACCCTGAATCAGCTTGACCCCCGGCCAGAGCCCACCGGAATCCTGCCAGCCACCGCCCGATCCCCCGATCCACTCGCCCAGAATCGCCCGAGCCGCCACGATCCGGCGATCCGATTCCACCAACTGGCCTACCAGTGCCGACACCTGCCCCGTCGCCCGCATGCACATCGATATCAACGACCCGAGCAGGTTCGTTGAAACCGCCAAGCGCGAACCCTTGGGAATGTCGTTGACCCGGCTGGTGATTTCCAAGCCGAGTCCCGGTCCGATCATGCGAGAAAACACGTCGGCGATGCTGCCGCCACAACCCTCCATTCCAGGTGGAACCAGTCCTGCGGCGATCACGGCGCCTTTGAGCAATCCGAGATAGTCGCGAGCAAAGTCGAAGACTTCGTGAATATCGCGAATTTCAACCTTTGCTTCGAGGTCAATACTGATTAACCGCAGGACCGGTTCATCAATAACTCGCAGACTGCAGTCGATCGGCGGTTCCGGCTTCTGGTACCGTCCCCGGACTGCGAGATCAATCGAGGCATTGATCACCTTCGCCCCTTCGGGGTAGTCCATGCCGAGGAAGAAGATGTCACTCCACCCGCTGTGTGAAAAATCCATGCGAACTGCGGTACGCTCCCGCAGGATTGGATAGCTGTTGGTGCTCACATCCAGTCGCATTAACTCTGGGCGAATTCGCAGCGGCACATCTGCCGGATGTCCCGTTCGGAACATCCACTGATTGCCTCGCACTGTTCGGACACTTCGTCGGACCTGGTCGGCCAACGTCTGAAATGCCAGCCGGTGGTAAGCCTCGCCCAGCGCGCTGGAAAGAGAAACCGAGGGGCCATCGTGAGTCATCCTGGAAAGAAAGACGTCGATTGCTTCGGGATAGCGGCGGTTGAGCATGTGCTCGTACCCGCCGAACGGGATGTGTCCGTTTTCGCGTCCGATTAATTGGTTGGGCAGATGAAACCGGTGGATCGCGTAAAGGAAAAACAGGCTGCGAACCCGGTCATAAAGGTTATCGCATTGTCGCCGAAACCTGTCCAGTTGTTCACATTCGCTCAGAAGTTGATCCCGCGATAACCCCTGGCATTTAGTATCCAGCGACTGATTGCGAATCGCCAATTCCGTGGACGTGATGATGGAAAGCAGATTGATCATGGTGATTTGGGTTCGCGGAATGTCACTTCAGCCGGACACGAACGTCGGAAGTTGGGGGTGAGGACGGGAATCTGAAAATCTGATGCGAAGCCGCAGTCGGACTCAGTGTCCCTTCGATCCTCTATCGAGGTGCCAGAAGGTTGACCAGTTCTGTCAGGATCAGGTCGCGGTCGTCGCCGCTCAGGGAAAATGCGAGCTGCGCAAGGAGCAGTCCGTACTTGTAGCTGATGTCGTAACGCGAACCATCAATCTCAAGTGCCAGATAGCGTTCCGTTTGCGCCAATTGATTCAAGGAACTGCTGAGATCAATCTTTTGTCCTTCTGGAGCCGCGTCGAGCGATTTTTGCAATAGCAGCAGAATGGTGGGAGATAATACGTGCATTCCGAACAGACAAAGGTAATAACCGGCTCGTTGTCCGGCCACGATCAAATGCTGCTCGGCGACCGTTGGAGTCGGCTTTTCAATTACCGTGCTGACTTCGTAAAGATTGTCGGACTGTCGTAGCGGTGTTCCGCCCACCGTTCCAAAAAAAACCACCTCGTTTTCACGGGTGGGTTGAATGGCCGACACCGAACATTCGTGCTTCGTCGCGGCGTCGATCAGTTGGCGGGCACACAGACGATCACTTCTGCTGAGATACAAATGGTCCGAGACCAAGTGCAGAAACGACTCGTCGCCGACAAAGTTACGTGCTCGCAGAATGGCATCGCCATAGCCGCGCGGATTTGACTGTTCAAAGAAAACCAATCGTGACGCATACGGCCCCGCTGCAGTCAGATAAGGTTCCTGCTGCCCTGGACGAATAATCAGGGCCACCTCGTCAATACCAGACTCCACCACTTCATCCAGCATTAAACGCAGAGCCGTCCGAACTTCACCACGACGATCAACCAGAGTCTGTAGCGGCAATCGCGAATGGTTGTCACCTGCTGCGGTAATCACGGCTTTTCGAATATTCATCGAAGGATTCCTCACAGTAAGGCCTAAAAACGGCAGTGTCTCGAAGTGCTGCCGAATCAGCAATTTCCAGCCCTTTTCACTTCTCCCAACAACTCAGCGTCGCCGATGATTTGAAGCTGGTTTTAAGAATTTCTGAAGTGTTCGTACCAAGCGATGGAAAAGTGGGGCAATATTCACTCGCGGTAACGGGGAGACACGCAGCGCAACCTCGTGGTAGTGAGGTTGAATTTCAGCGTTCCAAATCCTGAAGAGAAACACCACTACGGTATGCCCCAGATTGCTGAGACTGAAAGAGCTCGCCCGATTCGGCGTGAAGGCAGGTCAAGTATCCACCCTTATATGCAAGCGTATCCAAGCAGACCCACCCCTCACCGACTTTCGGCAACCCGCCTGGAATTCCGCTATGACCACAAATCACTCGCCTTCCTGAAGGGTGAGGAAACTCCATTCCGGTCAGCGACTGCCACCGCAGCCAATCCGGCTGTTGCTGCGACAATTCGACACCAGGTTCAATATTGGCATGAACGCCAATATTGGCGTGATCCTGCCAGTAGGGAACCGCATTCACCAGTAATTCCTCATGATCCTTCGGGAACTGAGCCAGCATACCGCCGTATGATTTTAGCGTCGCGGATCCACCGTGCCGTAACCAGCGACTGGCGTCTCCTCCGTCAAGAACGTCCAGCAGCATTTCCTCATGATTCCCCAGCACAAACACAACTTGGCATACCTGCTGCAATTTGACGATGATATCCAACACCCGCCGACTGTCTGGACCGCGGTCCACGGCATCCCCCAGAAAGATCATCGTATCATCGGCAGTCACAGCGACGTGATCAAGGATCGTCTCAAGCGCAATATCGCATCCGTGGATATCCCCGAAGATCAGCGAACGGCCAGTCACAATCGATCCTCCACCCGAACACAACGCCTGCACGTTTCAGGCCTGCTAATCCCGATCAGCCAAGAGCCACCACCCGATCAGGATCATGACCAACGTCAAACTGAATGTGACGAGGTTCGCCATTACACATCTTTACTCCCCGACAAACAGTTGTGCCTCGTTTCGACGGAAACGGACATCCCTTCAAGGCGTGCCGATTGTGGCAGGCACAATGACTCCCTAACGCCCCACTACCACAATCCTGCGATCGGTAGAAACACACTGTGTGAAAAGGAATCATAGTAACCCAGGCGAAAGAATCTACTGTCCAATAGGGAACAGGCATCGTTGCAACTGATTTTGTGACAGCACTTACAATCTCGCGGCCCGTCTGGCGGACTATTCGACAGTCACACTCTTGGCCAGGTTTCGCGGCTTGTCCACGTCGAGACCGCGTAGGACGGCAACATGGTATGCGAGCAATTGAAGTGGAATCGTTGTCACCAATGGTGTCAGAAGTGAAAGCGTCTGCGGAACGTACAGAACTTCATCGGCGATTCTTGCAATCTGCCGGTCTCCTTCCGTCGCAATCGCGATCACGTACCCATCGCGGGTACGGACTTCTTCGATATTTGAAAGGACCTTTTCATACGTATGATCCTGCGGAGCCAGCACGACGACCGGCATCCCCGAATCGATCATGGCGATGGGCCCGTGCTTCATCTCCGCCGCGGGAAGCCCCTCGGCATGAACGTAACTGATTTCCTTAAGTTTAAGGGCTCCCTCCAGGGCGACAGGATAGTTGACACCGCGGCCAAGGTACAGCCAGTTCTCGTGACCCAGCATCCGTTCCGCCAACGCGAGTATCTGGGAATTGAGGTGCAGTGTTTGCTCAATCTTTTCGGGAATCCGATCTAATTCTTCTATCACCTCTCACCTTTCTACTTTCACATTTCTCCTCACTCTGCGGCGAAGCCGCAGTGGGACCAGACGGACTTGAACCGTCACCTGCTCGGGTAAGAACCGAGTGTGCTGCCGCTAACACCTTGATCCCGTGTTCGATCGTGTTCAGTAGGCCTGGACGGAGTTGAACCGTCGTCCGGCCCTTATAAGGAGCCTGCTCTCACCGTTGAGCTACAGGCCCGGATACCAATGGGGTCGGAGGGATTCGAACCCCCGCCGGGCAGATTAAAAGTCTGCTGTGCTGCCGCTACACCACGACCCCGGATGAGGACGTGGAAGCGTTTGTCTGACCGTTCTTGTTGCATGACATTCTCCGTTTGCAATCGCCTGGGAAGGAGTTGAACCCTCGCTCCCGCCATATCAGAACGATGTGCTTCCGTTACACCACCAGGCGAAATCAGGATGGTCGGACTCGAACCGGGGCACCGAACACTCCGCCCAAGCGGGGTGTTTGGTCCCCGTGGTCCCAGTCAACGTGGGGTGCCGCTCCTCTACATCCTGTCTTTTCAATCAGAACGATTGGATTTGAACCAATGATCTCCGGGCCCCAGCCAGGCGCGATTCCAGGCTTCGCTACGTTCTGTCGTTTCCAATTGACCCGTGTGGGATTCGAACCCAACCTAACCAGTTTGAAGGACTGGCAACGTCACCAGAAGTCGAACGGGCCTTATCTGTGTACGCACGATCTCCGTGATCCGGGACCGCCCGGAAAGATTGTGGAATATGGGCTGGAAGGCGCTCGAATCCTTCTCTCCTGGTTTTCGACCAGGCGCTAATACCATCTCAGCTACCAGCCCAGGAAACGAGAAAGCCCGGTGTCCTTCGAGTGACACCGGGATTTTTTAGAGCTCGCGGGGGCTTATGGCCGATGTCACGTGCGCAGGGGATACGGGCCGTATTCGATCGAACACAGCACGCCTGGCAAACCTGTACTCCCCGAATTACCGGCAATTTTCTGCCGTAACTGGGAACGCACGGGTTGCGCTGCGAAGAGGTTCGCCGCCGCATTCGATCGAATGGGAGCAAGCCGCTTCGTATTGCTCTGATCGCAATTGAGCATCAGCCGTGAAAGCTTCATGATCCGCAAGACCTTTGATGTTAGTTCTTCGGTGACGATGAACACCATCGCCATTACTCTATAGACGCATGATGCCTGGGAAATGTTCGCACGAATTCTTCGACGGTTGAAATTTTGTCATGCGAATGGTTTCCCCCTATGATTCGAGGTACCCGTCACCCTGCCCTGTCCACAACACGCCAGCCGCAAGCGACGGAACAATATCGGCCGCTCTCACGGTATCGGGGTTTGCTGCGTGAACGCCAAGTATGAGAATCCGTTTTCTTCTCGCGGAATCTAACGGGGAGAAATCTAGAAACAGTGGCAGGCGGATCAGGCGACTCGGTGGTTCTGGAAAAGCAGCTTTTTCACGCAAGCGAACCTTGGGGTAACGGCACCGACATCCCCCCATTCCCGAAGAGGCTTACCAGGCGGTCCGCCAAAATGATGTGTTGGTTCGCAGAACGAAGCGCGACTGTCTCACCCGCCTTAACGGCGTGCCCTCATTGGTTCTCGCAAAACCGGGCATTTCATGCTGCAATGTCTTTAGAAAAACTTGCATCATTGCCGATTCCGTTGTCTAATCACGAAATAATGGATTGACTGAACAGGCGGAGCCATCGCAGCTGGCCCCCTTTTTTGGTTGATCCGACATGAATTACGATTCGTGGAAACTCTCCAGCGGAGTCACTCCAGAAGCAGAAGCCCTGGAAGATCGATGTTCCGCAATTGAGGCTGCCATCGACAGGACGCTCGCTCTCGCTGTCGAACGAGCCAGCCATCCGGCCGATGTCCAATGGAGCATTGAACCCGTGCTTGCAGAAGCCGGCCCAGAAGGAGCCATTTCCCTGGAAGTGTCACTGCGGTTGAAACGGCTTCCGGTAACCGGCCATCCCGACGATCTTCAGGAGCTGGCGCAGGCTATCACCAATCTGGGTGAATCTCTCTCTCTTCTAGCCCGCAATCAATCATCGGGCCGACTCAAGTTCGCTCCGAGTGTCTGACGGTATGGAGCGGTATGGACATCGTCACGCACGGAATGATGCGAGAGTGCAACGTTTTTGCAATGCATCACTTGGAACGTTCCGCGACCTGCTGTTGCTTGCGAAACTCGGAAGGTGTCAAACCAGCAGCAGATCGGAAGGCACGAGTGAATGCACTGTGATCGTAGAAACCGCACGCATGCGCGATCTCGGCCACCGTTTGGTCTGTTTCGCGAAGCATCCGCGACGCTGCAGCAATTCGCGATGTGGTGATGAACTGGTTCGGCGTCAGGCCAAACAGCCGTTTGGTCAGTCGGGCCAGTCGTTGCGACGACAGCTTGGACCGGTTCGCAAACCACGCCGGTGTGACCTCTGTTGAAAGATCACGTTCGAACTCGTCGAGCGCACGAGCGAAGCCTGCTGGAATCTCGTGCGGTTCTACGGGCACGCGGACATCGCGTGAGAAGCCGATTAAACCAATGACACCACCTTCAAAATTCTGAATTGGCAGCTTCGTTGTCAGACACCAGACCGGATTATTCGGTCGATGCCACTGCATTTCCAGATGATCCAGAAGCGGACGTCTTGTTGTCAGGACTCGCTCGTCCTGTTCCGTCGGAATCCTGCCGAACTCGCCAGGGCAAATCTCATGCGGAAATTTGCCGATGACCTGCGACTTGCTCTTCAACCCGTGCCGTGCCACGAGTGATTCGTTCACCGCAACGTATCTTCCTTGAGCGTCCTTAACAAAAAACGCCACGTCCATTGACTGGTCGAACAGCCGTTCCAGCAAGCTGACTTCCACTGATGAAACCATCAGGGGTGGATCGCTTTCGATGAGTTTTGTGCGCGGCTTCACAATTCAATACATTAATGAGACAAGAACCGGTGAGGGATTGAGAGTAAACTGCTAACGAGTCGCTCGCCAGTCCCAAAGCTCGAACCTTGACATCCCGCATCCTGAATTCTGTCGTCGTCGTTGCATTTCATTTGTTTGCATCGTCACCGCAGTCGCATGTGCATTGACACGACAACGCTATTCCTCGGGGACGGCGAGTAAGGTCGGGACCGGATGAGAACTCGCTCGACAATCTCCCCAAATAAGTAAGTGAACCCTTCTGGCTACCTTGGGGGAAAGGCCCACTTCGTCGCCGCTGATCGCTACGGCGGAAATGAACACAGAATCTCCAACCGGAAACGGATGCGTCACCTGCAGTCGCGCGACGCGCACATGAGTACACATAACATTCATGCAAGTCTAGTTATCGCTCACCTAAACCTACCAGTTTAATCATCTCGTGATTATCAGACGCTGTCTCCACGATCTCAGTGATTAATTTCGCTGCCACTGAATTGCACGTTGTTCGTTGCATTTATATTTTACTCCGCAGTCGACACAGCCCGCATCAATTTAATTCACCGGCAGCGAGAAGGCCACTTGGGCAGTGTCGGCGCGAAGGTTTACGTACGGCACGCCTACTAACACTTCAGTTAGCAGACGTGGATCACCAGTTGGGATTCTTTCAAACCCCGGAGGACGCCATGGAACTAAAAGAACGCGGATTGAAGATGCTGGACGACAAGCAAAAGCGGTTGAGAGACTTCATTAGGCTGCAACCCAACCATCCGTTCTCGATTGCCAATCGAGGATTGCTTGACCTTTCGTCGCAGAACACATGGAATGCGACCGGTGTTCTGTCAATGACAGGGGTATTGTGGTGGGCATTGAATTTCACCGCAGATTTGGCCTACCCAAACGTCATCATGTTCAACGCCACCGGTGGGCCTGACGCGGACCTCGCACTCTTCACTTCTGCAGTGACAGGAACATTTTATGTGGATCCGTCGACGCTCAACGGGTCATACAATTTCAAACTGCAAGCCGTTACGGGCGGTGTAGGCGAAGTATCTATTGATTTCTACGACACAAGTTGGAATCAGATGATTGGTAGCTTCGTAGGAGCCGCTGGTGGTCTCTCGCTGAGCGTCGTTTCTGGCACTGGAACCATGAAATACAATCCGTGACCTCAGTGGTCATGATTCAGTAGAAGTCCACGCCCCTCAAGCATAACGTGCGTCGCCCCGGAATCCTTCTTTGGGTTCCGGGGCTATTAATCGCATGCCTTCTGCTTGGAATCTTCGGGGCAGAATCAAAGAGGTCAGGATGTCTTGACCTCTTTAATTTGCCTGCTGTTTTGCAACTACTGACATTCCAAGCGTTGTCTGAGCCACCCTGCGGACTCTGCTTTGAGTCAATCTGATTGAATCTCGCGAACGACTCGAAATCCCAAATCGCAATCCGATTCCACTGGGTCGAGCGTTCCACGAAGGCTGCTTAAGCTGTTTCGGGTTTCCGACAGCCATGAGCCTCCGCGAATGATCTTGTCCAGAGTGTCTTTGATTTGAACCGGATCGACCTGCTCATGCTCACTGTACTTATATCGCCAGTCGAAGCACCATTCCC
The DNA here is from genome assembly GCA_037146815.1 of Planctomycetota bacterium. Taxonomy (GTDB): domain Bacteria; phylum Planctomycetota; class Planctomycetia; order Planctomycetales; family Planctomycetaceae; genus Schlesneria. Next base: position 5,886 of record JBAWWJ010000178.1, on the reverse strand, counting down.
GAACATTTCCGTGGAAATCGCTCAACCCCCAGGGTGACGGCTTGTAGTGACCGACCGGAGCAGTAAACGTCCATCCATCGCTACAGTTCGCAACGCCGTCCACCGACTGAATCAAATCTGTCCGAACCAACATCTGGTCCCACACGTTTGCGAATTCACAAATTCGTCCGTCATCGTCGCCAAACGAAAATCGTGTTGTGGTGCCCGCTCGAGCACAGAACTCCCATTCCGCTTCTCGAGGAAGTCGATAAACCGCCCCTTCTTTTGCTGAAATCCATTTGCAAAACTCAACCGCATCATACCAGTTGACATTAACGACAGGGTGGTTTTCGTCCTGCGGAAATCCTGTTGCCTTCCATGAATAGCGCGGGCCGTTGGTCAGCTCGTGATTTTCGACGTCGAGTCCGTATCCACCGTTGCGACTCTTTTCAACCTGCGTCGTATATTTCCGATCTTCGGCAAAAGCGCGAAACTGTTGCACAGTCACTTCGCAGCGTCCAATATAAAATGGCTTGGAAATTCGCACGCGATGCTGAGGCTTATCGAAGTTGCGTCCCATCGTATCGTCATCGCTTGCGCCCATCAAGAACTCTCCAGGCTGAATTCTTACCAGATCCATCCCGATAGAGTTCTTTATGACCACGGGCGGCGACTTCCCCTCGTCACACTCGCCCACATTTGGCAGGCAAGGAAATACGCTCAGGCAAGTCAACAGCACGGCGAATTGATTTTGTGCGTGTACCATGTTCTCGTCTCCACGACAAAAAGACCTTAACCTGCGTGATTGGCGGCGACGTCACAAATGAGTTCTAACGAAACAACCACTTTCCGGCGTTTCCAACATCATAGAGTAAATCAACGGGTGCAGGATGTCTTGCCTCCTTTGATTTCTTCTAGCAAGATTTACAGACCGGTGTCCGAATGGGTTTCAATCATCCATTTTTGGCACGGCGAAGAACAGTGACGCTCAGTCGGCGGATTCCTTGAACGTGTTTCTATCCCGAAATTCGGAAGTCATGTCATGTGTGAGTCTTCACTTGACGCTGGGATGAAGTGGCGATTTATCGGAATTTTGGTTTTGCGATCCATGATTGCCGCCGTTTTGATGATGGCAGTCTTGACGGTGGGATTCTTCTGGATGCCGTACCAGCGGGAACAGAGGATTGAACGGAAAATCAGATCAAGGATGTCAGAAGAGCATCTCATTCGTTATCGCACGTCAAACGCCATTCCGCAGTTGATTCAAGATTACCTGCCGATATTTCGCCGCATCACTGGGTTTGGGCTGTCAAATGTGGACGATGATTTCTCGGATCTGCTGCCGGAACTAAAAGACCTCTCTGAACTAAACGCCCTTGGCCTTGGCATGACGAGAGTCAATGATGCTGGTCTGGGGTATTTGGCGAAGTTGAAGAATTTGACAATTCTCGAACTTGACGGCACCGACACCACCGCAGAAGGGAGAGCGAAGCTCCGCAAGGCACTGCCGAATTGTCGAATCTCTCCAGACCCATGACGGCGTTACATGTTCTCAACGGCTGGGTGGAACGGCGCACTGGATTTGCGGAAGCCCCCGTATGTTCAAGTACCATGATTCGCTATTCCCACGATCCACACCCTTCCATGCATGTTTGGTGTAGTCGCGACATGGGGATTTGCACTTCGGGGCTTCCGCAAAGCCGGTGCGCCCCCGCCACCCATCCCGTGTGCCCAGCGCCACTCGTTGCCAACTCACTCCCTGCCCTCCTGTGACTCGCTTCTTCGAAATCCACGTTGCCTTTTCGCAACATCGCCGAACAATCGGTGAGGTCCGGGGAGTGGAGTTGGATTCGTCGCCAAGTTCTGGCGGGTCGCCGCGTGCATCCGGGGGGCGAGACTTTTATACTATGGGTCTTCGCTCGAACCGGTCCGCTCCCTTTCGGTCTGCTGGTCCGTGCGGTTTTGTTTCCCTGAACCTCTGCTTTTCTGGATCTCCATGACCGCATCAACCCCGGCTGTTCTTGGTGAATGGTCTGCTACTGGTGGTACGTTTGCCCTGGACGCTGAATCGATTTCGGCTGCCGTTCAAGAGATCAGTGCGCCGCTGCTGATTGTCGAAACCGCTCGCGGGCGGGCTTTGGCTCGCGGTGGCCAGGCGACGATCGGCGCCCGCACGGGAAACGCAAACGCTTACCCAGTAGTGGGTTTTGTTCCACCTGCGAATGTGTCGCAACTGGGCGATGCCTCCTTTCGTGCCGATCACGGGCTGCGATTTGCCTACGTCTCGGGTGCCATGGCTGCAGGAATCGGGTCGGCGGAAATCGTCGAAGAGATGGCTCGACACGGGATGCTGGGAATTTTTGGAGCGGCCGGGCTGGCACCTGCACGGGTCGAACAGGCGATCGACCGCCTGACACCTCTGGGGGCTGACCCCGCTCGCAAACTTCCGTTTGGATTTAACCTGATCCACAGCCCGAATGATCAGTCGCTGGAGAAGGCGATTGTTGATCTGTTCCTTCGAAAGAACGTCAAACTGATCGAGGCATCAGCGTTTCTGGATTTAACACCTCACGTTGTCCGTTACCGACTGAGTGGAATTCATCGGGACATCCACGGCAATATCGTGACGCCAAATAAAGTGATTTCGAAGGTGAGCCGGATCGAGGTCGGTTCCAAGTTCTTTGCACCACCCCCGGCCAAAATTCTGTCACATCTGGTCGACGAAGGTGCCATCACTGCCGAACAGGCGAAGCTCGCTGAAAAAGTTCCGATTGCTCAGGATATGTCCGCCGAAGCCGACTCGGGGGGGCACACGGATAATCGTCCTGCCCTGACATTGCTGCCAACGATTCTGGCGCTGCGAGATCGGGCGATGGCTCAGTATCAGTTTGCTCAACCGCTGCGAGTCGGCGTGGGTGGAGGGATTTCGACCCCGTCCTCAGCGGCGGCCGCATACGCGATGGGGGCGGCGTACATTCTGGTCGGCTCTGTGCAGCAGGCCTGCGTGGAATCTGGAACGTGCGATGTTGTCCGGCAGATGCTGGCAGACGCTGAGCAGGCGGACACCACCATGTGTCCTTGTGCAGACATGTTTGAAATGGGGGTCAAGGTCCAAGTTCTGAAGCGTGGAACGATGTTTCCGATGCGAGCCGCCAAGCTCTATGAAACGTATCGTGCCTACAAGAGCATCGATGAGATTCCCGCCTCCGAACGCGAATGGCTTGAGAAGAATCTGTTCCGAGTTCCGCTGGAGGATGTCTGGCGACAGACGACCGACTATTTTTCTACGCGAGATCCCGCCCAGGTGGAAAAGGGGAACCGCGACCCTCACCACAAGATGGCATTGATTTTCCGCTGGTATCTCGGCCAGTCGTCTCGCTGGGCCAACAGTGGCGAACCGTCGCGTCGGCTTGATTACCAGATCTGGTGCGGACCAGCGATGGGAGCGTTCAACGAATGGACGAAGGGGACATTCCTGGCTCAACCCGGTAATCGACGCGTTGCCACCGTGGCCTATAACCTGCTTTATGGAGCGGCCGTGATGCAGCGGATCAATGTCTTGCGGAGCCAGGGGTTTGCCGTGCCAGCATCAGTGGCTCAGATAGCGCCGCGTGAATTCAATCAGTTACGTTCGATCGTCGAAGCATAACGTTTGTCGTAGGGCAGGTTTTCAAGCTGTCAGCACAAGGTTTCAGCAAACGACAGGAAGTTATCCTGTCGTACGGACAACCAGAAAACATGAGTATGTCTGCAGATCAAACCAAGCAACCACCTCTGGCGATTGTCGGCCTGAGTGCTCTGTTCCCCAAAGCAGAAAGTCTCGATCAATTCTGGTCGAACATTCGCCGTGGTGTGGACGCGATCACGGAAGTCCCCGAAACTCACTGGAATCCCGACGACTACTTTGATGCAAATCAAAAGTCGCCCGACATGACGTATGCCCGACGCGGCGGGTTTCTTTCACCGGTCCCCTTCGATCCGCTCGAATATGGGATTTCGCCCAATAACCTGGAAGCGATCGATACTTCGCAGTTGCTGGGTCTGGTTGGGGCTCGACGAGCTCTGGAACATGCCGGATATGGGGCCGGTCGCAAGTTTGATCGGTCGCGCGTCGGGTGCATTCTGGGTGTCACCGGGACTCTGGAAATGGTGATTCCGCTGGGGGCTCGACTGGGGCATCCCAAATGGCGGAAGGCACTGAAGGATGCGGGGGTGCCAGACGACGTTGCGAATGATGTCGTCCAGAGAATCTCGGAAAGCTATGTCCCGTGGCAGGAGAATTCGTTCCCCGGATTGCTCGGAAACGTCGTTGCCGGACGAATCGCGAATCGTCTCGATCTGCATGGTACGAATTGCGTCGTCGATGCAGCGTGTGCCAGTTCGCTGTCGGCAATTCATCTGGCAGCACTGGAGCTTTGGACGGGCCGAAGCGACATGGTTGTCACCGGCGGCATCGATACGTTCAACGACATCTTCATGTTCATGTGCTTCAGCAAGACTCCCGCTTTGTCACCGACGGGTGATGCGAAGCCATTCTCGGATGGTGCCGATGGCACGATCCTGGGTGAAGGTGTCGGCATGCTGGTCCTGAAGCGATTGGCAGATGCCGAACGGGACGGGGACCGGATTTATGCAGTCCTCAAAGGGATCGGGACATCGAGTGACGGTGCTGGCAATGCGGTTTACGCACCAAAGGCCGAAGGCCAGATTCGCTGTTTGCAGGATGCCTATCGCGTGGCCGGAGTGTCGCCCGATACGATCGAACTGGTTGAAGCTCACGGGACCGGAACCAAAGTCGGTGACGCGACCGAAGTTTCCGGCCTGATGCAGGTCTATAAATCGACAGGTCGCAAGGGGGCCTGGTGTGCGGTTGGCTCGATCAAGTCCCAGATTGGTCATACCAAGGCGGCGGCCGGGGCCGCAGGGGTGATCAAGGCGATCCTGGCTCTGCAGCATCGAGTTCTGCCACCTACGATCAAAGTCGGTCAGCCTCCTGCACCGATGATGGCAGAAGATTCACCATTTTACGTGAGTACCGAGGCCCGTCCGTGGTGCAAGCCGCATGGTTATCCACGCCGAGCGGCCGTCAGTGCATTCGGATTCGGCGGCAGTAATTTTCACTGTGTGCTGGAAGAATCACCCCAGCAGTTCGACGCCCCGGACTGGGATGGCGAGGTTCAAATCGTTGCTCTGTCGGCACCGACTGCGACCGAACTTGCCGGCAAATTGCAGGAGTGGGCAACCACTGCGGAGTGGCCTGCGCTGCGACAACGAGCGGTAGCGAGTCGAGCGGTAGCGAGTCGAGCGGCATTCCGACCAGGCGACGCTCAGCGACTGCTGTTTGTGCTGGAACGTGACAAAACCGACAGTGCGAAACTGGTGGCTGGTGCACTCACCATGCTCGAAAAGTATGCGGATCGCAGTCAATGGTCGACTCCGGATGGTGCGTACTATGGTCGCGGCCCTGTCGTCGGACGACTGGGAATGCTGTTTCCCGGTCAGGGATCTCAATACCTGGGAATGCTGCGGGAACTATCGTGTCAGTTCCCGGTGATGAATGATGTCCTGTCAGAAGCCAATGAAGTCTATGCCTCGTGCAATGATGCCAGCCCGCGAACAACTGCGAAGCTGAGCGACTACATTTATCCGCAGCCTTCCTGGAATCAGGCAACACGGGATCGTCGCGACAGTGAATTGCGAGCGACTCAGATTGCCCAGCCCGCGATTGGTGCGATCAGCCTGGGGGCACTGGCCGTTCTCGACCAGTTTGGTGTTCATCCTGAAGCGGCGGCCGGGCATAGTTATGGCGAACTGACGGCCCTATGTGCCTCGCGCCGATTCGCACCGAAGACGCTTTATCGCCTGTCGATGCTGCGTGGTCGGCTGATGGCGGAAGCTCAGGAAGTC
>JBAWWJ010000177.1:0-17718 GCA_037146815.1 Planctomycetota bacterium | reverse complement strand
ACTTTTTGAGGGCCATCGATTGGGCCAAGGGCTTCGCTCAGTTCAACGAGAGCTTGCGCGGCTTTGGCGTAACTGGTACTCGAACACTGGCTGACCAGCGCTTCTACTTCGTCGATCACCTTCTGGGGGTTGGCTGCGATCTTTTTCAGCCGCGCGCGTTTCGCCTTCTCCTTCGTGTCAGCTTCTTTTCTCGTGCGACGAACTTCGATCTCATCACTCAACTCTCGTAATTGCTGAAGCGTACGTGATGGTTCCACCGTAGGCCAGACGACTGTTCCAACGTCATTACGGATGCGGGCCAGAATTTCGGTACGGATACTTATCGGTTCCTCCGTAAGGAATCGGCGGGCGAGTTCCTTGAGATCGTCCTTTGATTGCCGGGCAAGCCATGCGTTCGTACCGGCATTGGGGTCCGCCGAAGATTCCAATGGAGGTGAGCCTTCGGCTGCGGCGTCGAGTAGATCACTGTCGAGATCGTAGAAGTCAGCCAGTTCCACCAGGCATTCTGGCAGGTCACTCATTCCCGCCGGTATTGGTGGCTCGATCGCCTCTTCGTACCCTTGGAGGTGATTCATGGCCATCCAGATCACATAGAGCAAACGCAGATCCCCTGAAATCAACAAGTCACGAATCTGAGAGATCGCTTCCAGCAACGGGTCCAGATCGATCATCTGTTCGTAAAACGTTCCGGCATCTGATTCGGGGTCAATTTCCAGGATAACGCCGGGGCCGGTCTTGTCTTGATGAAATGTGACACCAGATTCCGGCATATATCTGGCCAACGTCTTCTTATCCCATGGCAACCCGTCAAGCCGAAACATCAGCTTGCGAATGCCAAAAGTGGCGTAGTGCAGATGAACGTCATACCCATGTCGTAACATTTCTGCGGCGTTGCCGCGAAAGTCGCCGAAGTGGTATTCGTTGGTGAAGTCCCACCGGGTGATCTCGGCTCGGGACGATTGCTTCTGCATGTACGCAAGTTGCTTTTCATCCAGCGGTTTGTCACACGCGATGAAATGCACGTATTGGTATTCACTCATTGGCGTTCCTTGGTTTCCGCGTCAATTGTTCAGTCAACGTGGGTTTGCAGACGAAAACATGGATCGGCGATGGCTGGTGAGCGATTTGCCGGGTGCGGGGGACAAAAAAATGGGGCGAAATTTGGGCGCCACGGTCTTGGAGTCCTCGACAAGGCCGAGTCTTTCCACAAAAGCAATTAAGCAAGGGAGTCCACTTCGACACCCTGGAATGCTTCGCTGCTCGTGCCCAATCCTGAATCGTCATGTGAAACCCAAACGGCCTTGTCGAGGACTCCAAGACCGTGGCACCCAATAGCAGCGCTCATCGAGATGGACTGGCGGTGGGTGGTCAGCGATTCGCGGAGAATGGGAGACCTGCGGTCGGGCTTTTCGGCGGGGTCAGGAGACCCGCGCCGAACAACGCGAACAATGAACAATTCCAAACGCGAACTCGTCAGACTTTGACGTTGCCGCAGATGTCGTCCATCAACCAGGAATCGAGGTCTCGCAGCATCTTGTTTGTCGGGCTGTTCTGGACACCCTGATAGACGCGAGTGCCGACCTGCATTCCGACGGAGTACAGCAGTCGCCCCGTGGCAACAACGTCTCCCAGCGGGGTCGTTGACGAACCGAGCGATGTGGCCAGCAAGATGCGTTTGTTTTTCAACTCGTCGGCAGGCATCGCCTGGCCTTCGTTTTTCGGCATCTCGCCGCTGAAACTGATCACGCCACCGAACCATTCCGGCTTGCTCAGCATCAACTGGATGCTGGTCGTGGCACCACTGCCGAAGCCGGCGAGGTAAATCCGCTCACTGTGAATGTGATACTGCCGTCGCAGGCCAGTCACGATGCGGCGAATGTCTTCCAGCAATTCCGGAGATTTGGCCCCTTCCGGTGACCAGCCAAAGCCAGTCCCTGAAGCGATGTCACCGCGAAGTGCAACCCCGATATAGTTGCGATCACTGATCGATGGCATGACGCTCGACAATTCCGCTTCTGACGAACCGTCGCCGTGACACCAGACGATCAGCGGATAGGCATATCCAGCTTCGTAGTGCTCGGGAAGATAGACCGTGTGCGGACGCTCACTCGTCTGGATCTCGGACGAGGGTTGCAGGTTGGAATCTGCCACCAGTAACGATTCGATCAGTTCGATGATTTCAGGATGCGCCGGGAAATCGTCAATCTCGGGCGAAACAGCTTCCTGCTCGCCTTCGCTTGCGGCTTCCAGCGTATGAGTCAAATCGACGAAACGCCGGGAACAGGCGAAGCGATCTTCGCTGGACTGTTCCGAAGGATCGTCGGACTGCGATTCGAAAAAGGAATAGTCTGTCATTTTCGCGAATCCCCCTGACGCCGGTAGGGGTCCGGCGGATGGTGACATCTGGGCCTGTCACTCATCAGGACTGTTCAAAACCATCTCACCGAAGCGGAAGCGATCCATCGAGGTGATCCACCAACGAATCTTCCGGTATCAGTGCCGTGATACTGCCACGGATCTCGCTGAGCGGGAAATGGGTTCCAGGGCATTCCGTCGGCTTCACGTCACCGTGTCCGACGATCTGATCCTTGGAGATCTCATATTCTCGCGCCAGCACTCTTACCAATCTCTTGACCGAAGCCAGTTGTGCCGCGGAAGGCGGCTCTTTCTCAAAGTTTCCGACCAGCACAATGCCGACACCATGCTGGTTGTAATCAGGGACTCCCGCATGAGCCCCCTGCATCTGTTGTTTCCATCGAAATGTTGGCTCAATCTCGCCGTCGGTCATTCCCTGACCATTGCCAATCACAAAGTGATAGCCAATCCCCAGCCATGGCTTTCCGTTCTTGTCTTTATTCTTCAAGTGTGACTCGTGAATGCTCTCCACGTCGCCTTGTTCTGATGCCGTATGATGAAGGACGATGTATTTCCACTCACGCGCCGCCGCTTCTGGCTTCCAAGGATTGTCCTTCGTGATCGGTGTAACCGGCGGAACCTCGGGTTCCTGCGGGGCTGGTATAACTGGTGTTTCGATTACTGGTGGCAGTTGCGGTCGATTGATCGATACCGGAGGCGGAACTACGGCAGGTCGATAACAACCGAGACAACCCGCACTCCAGGAAATCACGCCCCAAACGAGCAGCATCCTGCGTCGAGCCGAAAACGACTGACGACAGAACTTCGTTGCGAGCGAGAAAAACCAGAGTGTGTCCATGCCCAATCCGTTGGGTTATCCATTCATCCTGTCTTCGCCTGTGTCACAAGGCGGCGGAAATGTACTTGCAGAGGAAAATTGTGTCAACGTGTTGTCCAGACGACGCTTCCGAAGCGTCGATTCCAGGGTGTTGAGTGCGTCAACACAGAGAAACAGCGTTGAATTTGCGGGCGAAAATGTCGGCTGAAAATCTTATGTATCTTTTTTGGATAACCCATACTACGCAATGGACGCGATTTTGACCGAGATTCTGCTGATCACGGGATTTCCCTCAAGTCGGCAACCCTTCAAGGGGAAACGCGACCTTCTCCGGTACGGATTCCCTCAAGTAATTTCTGCATTTCGGCAACCTTATCGGGGTGCATGGCGGCGACATTCGTGGTCTCACCGAGATCCTTTTTCAAGTCGTACAATTGCACCTCAGGATCGTTCCCAAGTTCCGTATTGGTCCCCGTACTTCGCTTCGGACCTTTACTCTTGTCGATCAGCTTCCATGGGCCTTGGCGAATCGACAGCATTCCGGCTTGCTCAACCAGCACTTGTCGGCCCTGGGAGGATTCCCCAAGGAATGCTGCCAGTGTCTCCAGTGTATCCGGTGCGGTTGCCTTGTCGTAAGTTTGTCCGGTGAGTGTCGCGAAGCTGGCGATGAAGTCGAGTTGGCAAACGAGTGCATCGGAAACGCCTGCTTTGACTCGAGCTGGCCAGCGGATGATCAATGGGACACGTGTCCCCCCTTCAAAATTGCTGTATTTGCCACCGCGTAGCGGGCCTGCAGGCTGATGCCCGTTCAACCTGGCGACGGCATCATCTTTGTAGCCATCGTCGATGACAGGTCCATTGTCGCTGGAGATGATGAGCATGGTGTTGTCGCTCAGTTTCAACTGATCCAACTGATCGAGAATCTCACCCACCGCCCAGTCAAACTGAAGCAATGCATCACCGCGAGGCCCCATTCCGCTCTTGCCAAGAAACCGAGGATGTGGAAGTCGCGGGACATGAACATCGTGGGTCGCAAAGTATAGAAAAAACGGTTCGTCTGGTGTCGTCTTGTGATGTCGAGCGACAAACGATTTCGCTCGCTCGACAAACACGTCTGCCATGTCCTGATCGTTCCAGCGAGCGGCTTTGCCACCGGACATGAAGCCAATGCGACTGACGCCATTCACGATTGTCTGGTCATGTCCGTGACTCGGATGCATCGTCAGCAGGTCGGGATTCTCTTTGCCCGTCGGTTCATTCCCGATCTTTTGACCAAACCGGACCTGAATCGGATCTTTGGAATCGAGTCCCAAAACTCGCGTATTCTCGACATAAACGCATGGAACGCGATCCCCCGTCGCAGGCATCAGGAAGCATTCGTCGAATCCCAGGTCGAGTGGTCCCGGTTTGATTTCGCCGTTCCAGTCGAGGCCCGCGCGGCCCAGGCCCAGGTGCCATTTTCCGACAACACCCGTGCGATACCCCGCTTTCTTGAGAACGGACGCCAGCGTCATCCGGCCGGGCTCAATGATCAGCGGTGCATTGCCGGGAAGAACCCCCGTCCCTTTCTTTCGCCATGCATATTCGCCCGTGAGCATTGAATATCGGGACGGTGTGCATGTGGCGGATGTGCAATGCCCATCGGTAAATCGCAATCCACCCTTGGCCGCTCGATCGACATTCGGCGTCTGAATGCGCGTGGACCCATAGCAACTCAAATCACCGTATCCGATGTCATCGGCATAAATCAGTACGATGTTGGGTCGGACTGGCAGGCCCGCTTTTGAAGGAGAATCCGCCGCCATGAGCGAGATTGTAGAAGTCACCACGGCTGCAAAGGCGGCCAGCCGAAAAACCATCCGTGTGCGAAGTCCGTAGCGATCAGTCATAATGTGACGTCCGTGAAAAAACAAAACCGTTTTCGGATGAACCCGCTCCGATGGATCTTTGTCCATAGAAGAACACGAAATCTACTGGCGCCCGTTCTGGAATGCAAAGTCAACGTCACAAGCCAGATCTGTCTGAAACTCGTGATTCCACAGGCTCGCATTTGTTGCAGCGGGGACTTAAGCTTCGCGGGTGGAATTTCCGGCAGGAATCCGGGTTCGGCATCCGATATTCCACTCGAAGACGTTTTCGTATTTTTGACATGAGCAAGAAGCACGTATGACCGCACGACGCATCCTTGTGACTTCGGCCCTTCCCTACGCGAATGGACACATTCACGTCGGGCATCTGGTCGAATACATCCAGACCGACATCTGGGTTCGATTTCAGAAACTGCGTGGAAATCGCTGCGTTTATATCTGCGCGGACGACACGCACGGCACGGCGATCATGATCCGGGCTCGCCAGGAAGGTCGTTCCGAGGAAGCATTGATCGGGGATATGCGCGAGGCGCATTTGCGTGACTTCGCGGCCTTCGACATCGCCTTCGACAACTACGGCAGTACCCATAGCGACTACAATCGCAAAGTCTGTCACGAAGTCTGGGCTTCGCTCCGCGCCGCAGGATTAGTCGTCGAAAAGGATGTGACGCAACTTTACGACCCGAAGGCCCAGACATTCCTCGCGGACCGATTTGTCAAAGGAACATGTCCGAACCTTGCCTGCCACGCTCCCAACCAATACGGCGACAGCTGCGACAAATGCGGACATACGCATACCCCGGCAGAATTGATTGACCCCGTCAGTACCCTTTCAGGGGCGACACCAGAACTACGCAGTGCCAAGCACTTGTTTGTGCAGATCGAGAAACTGCACGATTGGCTACAGGAATGGACTCAGTCCGGGGCACATCTGCAGGATGAGGTCGCCAATTATCTGAAGGGGCATTTCCTCGGCGAACCGCTGCGTGACTGGGATGTCTCGCGTCCTGCTCCGTATTTTGGATTCGAAATTCCCGACAGCCCGGGGGATTACTGGTACGTCTGGTTCGATGCCCCGATCGGCTACATTGGCTCGACCGCCGAGTGGTGCGAAAAGAACGGCGAAAAACTGGACGACTGGTGGCGTCCCGGCGATTCAGCGGCCGAGATCCATCATTTCATCGGTAAGGACATTACTTATTTCCATACGCTCTTCTGGCCAGCCATGTTGAAGACGGCAGGCCTGAATCTGCCGACTCGTGTTCACATTCACGGGTTTCTGATGGTGGACGGCGAGAAAATGTCGAAGACCAAGGGGACGTTCGTCCAGGCTTCAACGTACTTGAAGTATCTGGATCCGAACTATCTGCGTTACTTCTACGCCACCAAGTTGGGGCCGCGACTGGATGACCTGGACCTCAATCAGGAAGAGTTCGTGACCAAGGTGAATTCTGACCTGGTCGGGAAAGTGGTCAATCTGGCCAGCCGGTCTGCAAAGTTCATCGAAGCGACGGGGCTGTCCGCCACATATCCTGATGACGGCGGATTGTTCCGTGAAGGAGCGGCTCTCGCCGAATCCATCGCGGTGGCTTACGATGGCTGTGATTACAATGCCGCCATGCGCCAAATTATGGCACTGGCGGACAAGGCGAATAAGTACGTTGACGAAAAAGCACCGTGGAAGATCGCAAAGGATCCCGCACGAAGCACAGAAGTTCAGGAAGTCTGTACAGTCACCCTGAATCTGTTTCGTCAAATTGCCATTTACCTGGCACCTGTCTTGCCAAGCCTTGCGACGAAGGTGGGACAGTTGTTGCAGCATCCAATTCAAAAATGGGAAGACTCCCAGACGCCGCTCGTGGGAACGCGCGTTGCTAAATTCGAACACCTTATGAAGCGAGTCGAACTCGCACAGGTTCAAGCCATGATCGAAGACGGAATTCAGTCTGCAGCGGAAACGTCTGCTCCCTCCGCCCCCGCAAGCCCCTGGAATGACGGCCCCGAAGCCCTCGCCGCAGAACCGCTGGTGGCGGAGCACTGTACGATCGATGATTTTGTCAAAGTCGATCTGCGAGTCGCGCGTGTGGTCGCAGCGAATGAAGTCGTCGGTGCTGACAAGTTGCTGCAACTGACACTCAGCCTCGGCGGCGAAGGGACGCGCAACGTATTTGCGGGTATCAAGAGTGCCTACAAGCCGGAAGACCTCGTCGGGCGACTGGTCATTCTGTGTGCCAACCTGGCACCTCGCAAGATGAAATTCGGCATCAGCGAAGGGATGGTTCTGGCTGCGGGAGCGGGTGGTAAGGAGATTTTCCTGCTGAATCCCGATACTGGGGCTAAACCAGGCCATCGCGTGCACTGACCTGAATGCGATCATGCAAATGCTTTTGGGGTGGCACTGGCGGCAGCCTTGAGCCGCCAGTGTATTCAGCGAAATGGCATGTAGAACTGGTCGTCTGGCGATGCTGGTGCCCCGACTTATCCCCCCCACAAAAAGTAAAAAGCAGTGCGCAGGCAAGGCAACTCTCTGCCATCATTTTCACAAGACACTGGCGGCTCAAGGCTGCCGCCAGCGTCACCCAACCGACGTCATGTCAGGCGGCACAAGCAAGCCGTTTGATGGTTTACCTGCTTCAAGTGAACACCCGTCATGAAACATCTCCGATTTGCCATCATCGGCTGTGGCAGAATGGGACGGCACCATACGCAGAAGCTGATTGCTGATGGACGAGGGCAAGTTGTCGCCCTGATGGATGCCCATCATGAGACGGCGAGGGCATTGCAGTCCGAACTCTGTCCAACCGCTCAACTGACATCGACGTTTGCAGAACTGCTGCAGGTCGAAGAGATCGATGCTGCAATCATTTGTACGCCCACAGCCGAGCATTACCATCAATCCGTCGCGTGCCTGGATCGTGGATGGCATCTGCTCTGCGAAAAGCCTCTCGCATCCACGCGGGCTGAGATCGTCGAACTGATCCAGCGAGCGGAACAGGCTCGAGCGAAGGGGCAGGTTTTTACGCTGGGCTACCAGCGACGGCACACATCTCTGTACCGAACGTTGCGACGTGAAATCCAATCGGGACGCTGGGGTGTCGTGCGAGCCATTGTGTCACACAACGTCGAGAACTGGCAGCAGACAATCGGCGGAACGTGGCGTGACGACCCTCGACAAAATCCAGGGGGATTTGTCACGGATGCCGGCAGCCATAAACTCGATTCGCTGTTCTACGTCACGGGCCTCCGGCCCTTGGAGGCATTCGCCCGCAGCCAGACGTGTGGCAGTCATGTCGAAATCGTGACGAGTGTCTCTGCGTTGTTCAGTGGCAATGTGGTCGCATCGATCGATTTTGTCGGCCACGCACAGTACCTCGGCGAAGATCTGCACCTTCACTGCGAGCGAGCCGACTTAATGATTCGACACGGGGAACTGTGGATTGCCCGCGATGGCAAGTTGGAGAAATTGACTGCCGATGAACCCGAATCGACGCCGGTTGCGGGGTTCCTGGATTCAATTCTGGAAAGCGCCGTCGACCTGTCTCCTCCCGAAGCTGCACTGCCTGTGTTTGATTTGACACAGGCGATCCTGGAATCGGGCCGACAGAATCGGCCAGTACAGATTCCTGATTGAAGCAGATTCCCGATTGAAACTCGGTCAAGACCTTGGCTTAGGCCTCGCCTCGGGTTACAACCTGTAGAGGTCACTCAACGGGGAGAACGCGATGCTGGAAAAGCTGGGACAGTCACAATCTGCAATCGATCGGCGCGAGGCTCTCTGGGCGTGTGGTGGTGGGCTGGGGGGATTGGCTCTCGCCTCGATGCTTGATCGAGAATTCACCGATTCTGCCCATGCCGCGCCGGCGACCGTCGCACGGGCTCACGGTGGTGTGCTGGAGGTCATGCACTTGCCTCCCAAGGCGACTCGTGTCGTCCAGTTCTTCATGGCAGGTGCCGCGTCGCATGTCGATTTGTTCGATTACAAACCTGCCCTGATTAAAAGAAACGGGCAGCCGTGGGATCCGGGTGAAAAAGTCGAATTGTTTCAGAACGGGCATGGGGCCACATTTGCCTCGCCGTGGGACTGGAAACAGTACGGCGAGTCCGGGAAGCACCTCTCGGCCGTGACCGCACCACTCGGTGCCGTCGTCGATGAAATGGCGTTCATCCATAACCTGATTGGAAAGACCGGAGTTCACAGCACATCGACACTGCTGCAGGCGACAGGATTTCAGACTCCTGGATTTCCGGGGATGGGTTGCTGGGTCAGCTATGCGCTGGGAAGTCTGAACGACAACCTTCCCACGTTTGTTGTTCTTCCAGATCACCGCGGATTTCCCTCCAACGGTCAGAAGAACTGGGATTCGGCATTCCTTCCAGCCCGGCATCAGGGAACGATTCTACGACCTGGCACCGCAAACCCGATCGAAGACCTGTTCCCCGCGACCGCCGGAATCGTCACGAAAGAGGGAGATGCAGCGAGTCACAATGTGCTGGCGGCATTGAATCAGCGCCATGCACAACAGCGTCCCGGCGATAGCCGCCTGGAAGCTCGGATCAAGTCGTATGAACTCGCCGCGAAGATGCAGTTGGCTGCGCCCGAGGCCTTGGAGATTTCAGGAGAACCACGGCATATCCTTGAGATGTATGGTCTGTCCGAAAATCGTGATTTTCCGAAGGAGATCAATGATCGTGAAGAGACAGACATTTTCGGTCGCAAATGCCTGATTGCTCGACGACTGCTTGAGCGAGGCGTTCGCTTCGTTCAAGTCTGGTCCGGATGTGACAATGGATTTCCGCGTCGCAACTGGGATTCACACGAGGATATCGAACGCGACCACGGCCCGTTATCACTCGGTATGGCGCGCGGAGCGGCCGCTTTGATCCGAGATCTGAAGCAGCGCGGCATGCTCGACGACACGATTGTGCACTGGACAACGGAATTCGGCCGGATGCCGTGTGCTCAAAGCGGAAAGGGTCGCGATCACAATCCATTCGTCTTTACGAACTGGCTGGCCGGAGGCGGAATCAAGGGGGGAGTCAGCTATGGTCCGAGCGACGAATGGGGCTACAAGCCCGCGGATCGCGACAACCCGACACAGGTCTACGACATTCACGCCACCATGTTGAAACTGCTCGGGATCGACCACACAAAACTGACTTTCCGTTCAAATGGAATCGACCGTCGACTGACGGATGTTCACGGTCATGTCATCAAGGACATTACGACCTGACCACTGGGTTCTACCGCTTTCGCATCCGATACGGTATATTTCACCAGACGAGCAACCGGATCAAAGCGATCTGGTTGTCTCGACAGATCTGGGGATTGTACCAAGGGCTTCGGAATGGCACTTTATCAGCGAATTCTGGTTGGGGTGGATCTTCATCAGGGTGATCGTGTTGCAGCACGCGAACTGGGAATCGAATCTCGCGCGGCCATCGAGGAAGCGATTGCTCTATCTGCACATTCCGGTGGAAGCGTCACGTTCTGCTCGGCCCTCAATGTCTCTCCACAGACCGCCACTCTGATTGCACAAGATCATCAGAACCTGCTGAAGACCGTTGAAGATGTCGCGGCAGAAATGCTGGAGACCGTTGTCGTCGAAGCGAAATCACGAGGCATCAGCGCAGACAAGGTAATTCGCCTGGGATCTCCTGACGAGCAACTCGCGAAGCTGGCGGTTGAAGGAAAGTACGACCTCGTGATCGTCGGGACACGTTCGCGGAACAAGGCGACGCGAATGCTGTTTGGAAGCACGGCCCAGAGATTGATCCGAAATGCTCCATGCGCCGTCTGGATCGTCAAACCGGAAGAAATGCGCGAGGTCCGCGAGATCGCGGTCGCAACGGACCTGTCGGAAGCGGGGCGGCCTGCGATCAATGCCGCCGTTGAAGTCGCACGAGCACTCTCTGCAAAGCTTTTCATTGTCCATGCCGTCGACATGGGTGAGCTTTCGGCACTGCTGATGGCGGGTGTCAATACTCATGAAATCGCCAGCGTGCGGACTCGACTGCTTGAAGAGGCCCAAACGGGCTTGCAGAAGCAACTGGTTGCCACCGATTACCGGACGTTGCAGCACGGTGTCAAAATCGAAGTGGTGGAAGGCTCAGCTGACGATGCCATCCCCAAGTTCGTTACCGAAAACGAGGTCGACATTCTGGTGATGGGGACTCATGGACGCAGCGGCCTGACCCGGCTGCTGCTGGGGAACACCGCCGAACGGATCCTGCCGAATGTTCAGTGCTCTGTGATTACCGTGAAGCCGGAAGGATTTGTCAGTCCGGTCGCGTGATCCACACAGGCGATGAACCCGCTCAAATTTCCTCACGGCCTTGTTGCAGACTTCAGGACCGTGGCGATGGTTGATTGTATAAACGACGAAGAAATTGCTCTCGTCGACCGAGCGGCAATGTCATGACGCCTGAACTTCCTGTCTATCTGGACCATCATGCAACGACTCCCGTCGATGCCAGGGTGCTGGCATCGATGTTGCCGTTCTTTGAACAGCAATATGGAAATGCTTCCAGTCTGCACCATGTCTATGGGCAGTTTGCGCGTGCTGCCGTCAATGTCGCTCGCGAACAGGTGGCTCAACTGTTAAATGTGCAGTCGCGCGACGTAGTCTTTACCAGCGGAGCCACCGAGGCGAATAACCTGGCGATCAAGGGATCTCTCGCAGCGGCACCACCCGGCAGCCATGTGATCGTGAACGCGGCCGAGCATAAATCGGTCCTTGACGTTGCCAGCCGAATGGCCCGTCGGGGTGTTGAGGTCACGGTGCTTCCCGTCGATCAGTACGCTCGCGTTGATCCGAGTGCAGTATCCAATGCAATTCGTCCCCAAACGGTGCTGGTCTCGGCCATGACGGGCAACAATGAAGTTGGTTCCATCAATTCTGTTGGGGAAATCGCCCGCATTTGCGCGGAGCGTGCGGTCACGTTTCATTCCGATATCACTCAGGCCGCCGCACGTATTCCTGTCGATCTTTCCACTCTGGCGATTGATCTCGCATCACTGTCGGCTCACAAGATGTATGGTCCCAAAGGGGTCGGAGCACTAATTCGTCGACGTTCTGCGAGTTCACGTCCACTGGAACCTTTGATGGATGGTGGTGGTCACGAAAGCCGATTGAGAAGCGGGACGCTTCCAGTGCCATTAATCGTCGGGTTTGGTAAGGCGTGTGAAATCGTCCGCGAAGTGCGGGATGCCGAATCGATTCGCTTACGCAGTCTTTCGGAACAGCTAGAGCGTGGAATTCGTTCGCAATTATCCGATGTGCAATTGAATGGCCCAGCGTTGTCCGACAGGTTGCCTGGCAACGTGAATCTCTCGTTCGGCGGAATTGACGGCGATGCCTTGATGGCGCGGCTCAAGAGAATTGCTGTCAGCAGCGGAGCAGCCTGCTCGTCGTCCGATCCGGAACCGAGTCACGTTTTGCGAGCCATCGGGGTCCCTGACAAACTGGTCAAGGCAAGCCTTCGATTTGGACTGGGACGTCCGACTTCCCCGGCCGACATTGCCATGGCGGTCGAGGAAGTTGTGTGTATTGTCACGGAATTGCGTGCCATGAACTGACCGTCTGACGACGCGCGCCGACTATTCCAGCTTGGGAACACCGACCGGCCCCGAACCGACACCGAGACTTTGCAGGTACGAATACAGGTCCGCATAGTCCTGAGATGTCAAATCTTTCAAGAGTCCCGTTGGCATCAACGAAACAGGTGACTTACGCTTTTCATCGACTTGAGACGTTTCAATGCGGAATGTCTGCCCGGTCCCATTTCGCAGGATGAATCCATCGACCGACTCATAAATCACCAGGCCCGAAAACGTCTTACCATCTTTCGTATGAGCAATCGTTGTCTGGTAGCGGGCGGAAACATCACGACTGGGGATCGTGATCGCGGTGAACAAGTCTTCCCTCGAAAAACGCGTTGCGGCACCTGCGAGGTCCGGTCCCAGGGCACCGCTCGCCGAATGACATTGGTTACAGGCACGTCGCGTATAGAGCTCGGCACCACGAGTTGCATTTCCCTTGGACCAGTCGACGTCTTTCAGGAGTGCTGCCAGACGAGCTTGCTCGCCCGTTCCATCTCCCAGTTGCTCGGCCGTTTCACGTGGCCACTTCTTCTGGCACCAGGCGGTCCAGGCCGCGATACAATCGGGTTGCGGCCGATAGCCCTCTTTTCCGGAGATAAACGGAAACTTTTGATTGCTGTCGCGTTCCATGAGCCGAATAACGGTCTCGCGCAAAGCATATTCGCGCTCGTCCGATCCGAGTCGGCGAAGGGATTTCAGGAGTGCCAGAAGTTTCTGTGGGCGATCATCCGCTGGCAGCTTTTCCAGTGCCCCCAGGCATGCAGACTGGACTTCCGTTTGCGACCATTCGAGTCCCGCAAGGAAGCGATCGCGGTCTTTCGGATCGGGGTCGCGACTTAAAACGACCAAGACTGCTCCACGGACGGAAAATCGCTCAAATTGAGATCGCAACAATTCGCGATGAGAAGCCTCTGTCGAATCGCTGAGGGCAAACACGACTTCGTTCGTCCATCCGTAGTCCGGATTCGCCGCGATCTGCTTCGCGAAGGCTGCTCGCGCTGCCGGAAGTAATTCGGGTGCCATCTGATTCAGGAAGACAGTATGACTCGGAAGCCCGAATGAGGTGTGCCCGACGAGTGCCGAGGCAAGATAGTCGTCTGCCAGCGCCAACGTCACCCAGATGTCTTTGATGCGGTCATTCCAGCTCGCGTCCTGGTGAAGACCTCGCTTGACCACTTTCGATTCGAGGCCGACGAGGGTCTTGACGATCACGTCACGTTGCTTGACGGAATGCGTCATGGGAAGTCGTGCCAGGACCGCCAGATGATGGATGTCATCAATCGGGGCCGAATCTTCCGTCATTCGCTCGACAATGGCATCGACGAGTTTGCCGTTGAACGATGTCAGCATGGCCAGCAAGCGAAGCAATTCAAGATCGAGCACTGCATCGCCAGTGGGGTACAACGCGGACAGATCGACCCGCAGTGGATCGAGATCCCGTTCATACGGCTCCAGATCGATACGACTGGCATATCCATCGAATGTTGGAAGATGCCCCCCGGCGGGCCCGAAATCTCCCAAAGCGATTTGCAGCAATCGAACCGCATCGCGCTTTGTCTGAACGTCGTAGTTTTTGCTTTTCAGGACCGCAACGGCGAGTGACGGAACAATACTCTGTATCCGCGCCAGATCCAGTTTCGGGCGATTCAGCCAGCCATACGCGTAACTGACGACCGCGCGAGCTCCCACTTTTGTCGCATCGTTGGAAATGATTGGAAGCAGCGGTTCATCCAGACGGGAGACAACCTGCGCCGCCAGCCACCGGTTGAAGCGTTCCGCTCCGCCCAAAGATCGTGCCAGGCTGGGAAGCAACCTCACCCAATCAACGGACTGTTGTGCAACGCATTGACATGTTTCCAGGGCAGACCTGCGGACCATTGGATGGGGATCATCCAGAAACAGCTTCAGAACTTCGTCGTCGTATTTTTCGAGTGAGATTCGACCGTATGACCAGATCGCTCGAGCCCGCACTTCGGGCTGTTCAGACTTGGCGATCTCTTTCATCGCGCTGGTGTCGAGCCCCTGGAACAATTCCGTCAAGACTTCAATTGCTCGAATACGCTGATCCACGGAATTCTTTACGTTCAGCGCGGCATCGCGGAACGGAGACGCTCCCAGTTCCCTGGCAATTGGAACCCAGCGATTCCGTGACCAACTGTTCAACGGCTGAAGTGCATCCAGAACGTTCAGCAGCTTTGCATCCGCTGAAATTGCGGGTGGCGAGAGCAGTGCAGGAACGTCGGTCTTATGGCGGATCCGATAGACGCCGCCACGGGAACCACGTCCGCCGACACTGATGTAAAGTGATCCGTCGGGACCGACCTCCGCGTCTGTCGGAGCAAATCCATGATTTCCGACAGCGGACATGAACAGTTCGGGCTCGGACTTCCAGGTTTCATCGGATGGCTTCAGCGGCAGTGCGTGAACTCGACCGTAGGTCCAGTCGAGAGCAAACAGGGCGCCTCGATATTTTTCTGGGAACTGTGTATGCCGATAGCAGACGAGACCTGTTGGAGATCCCCGGCCAAACGACGCCACGACCGGAGGCATATCAAACGTTAATTCTGCGCGCATCCAGCTTTTGCTGACCCAACCATGATCAGACCCCGGCAGCATCTGAAAGACGCGAGTCGGTCGGTACCAGGGAAGGGAAACTTCGCGTTCTTCGTCACTGTCATAAGTGAACAAATCCCCCTGGCGGTTGAACGCAAAATCGTAGGCATTGCGCAAGCCGTGGCTGACGAGTTCGGCAGACGACAAATCTGGCTTCAATCGAAACAACACACCAGCCCGCGGCTGTTTGATCGGAGATGTCGGAAGAGTCGCATAGCGTTCGTTAATTCCCGCGTTGTTTCCGGCGATGACATACCACCAGCCGTCGGGGCCATGCTGGATTGAGTGGACATCATGCTCACCCCCCGTTTTTGTACGCAGAAAAACTTCGGGAGGTCCATCGGCGCGATCATCGGCGTTGGAATCACGGAATCGCAACAGCCCGCCATCACCAATACAGATCAGTGACCGCCCGTGGAAAAACATCCCTTGGGCACCATTCTTCGGCAGATCCGAGAACAACCTGGCTTCGTCCGCTTTTCCGTCGCCATCCTTGTCGATCAGGATCTTGACGAAGCCTGCTCCAGCAACCACAACGCGGCCCTGGCTGTCAATTGTCATGGAATAGATATCGTGGGCCAGATCGTCGCCCGCAAATTCAACGACCTCGAAACCGTCAGGAACTTTCACTCCCAGTTCGTCGGCTTCAGCCGCTTGATTCAAGATCGTCAGGCCGAGAATCAAGCCTGTGATGACCGTCCGTTGAATTGTCGCAGTCCACCGTGAGGTCCGTAGCATGGCACATCCGTGAAGTAGTTCGCGATCCTGGTGCGTATCGGGGGCTCCAGCTCCCGCTTGCAACAGAGATCTTATCCTTCACATACGATACGGGGCAATGTCGTTCTCAAACAGTCATTGAAGATGAAAATCGTTCACATTGCACGCGGAAACTCATGGGGACGATAGTGGTTATGTCCTCACAATATTTTCGCCGGTGGCAGTTTCCCGGCGAAAACGCTGGCGGCCTACTTCTTCGGGGCTGGCGTCGGACTGATGGCTGGTTTCGGCGAAACCGGCACGGCCCCGGCTTGCCCCAACTTGACAGGTGCCCCTGCTGGAATCGAGGCGCCCGCATCCTCCAGCAGATAAACCATTGCGATTCGCACGGCCGCAAAGTCCCGCTCAAGACTTCGCCTGCTGCCATGTGAATTGACATGTAATCGAAGTCGTTCAAGCTGCGGAGGAACTTCGTCGTTGACAACGACTTGCGGGCCACCTACTCGAATACCGCCGACAAATGGAATGTCGACTTCAACGCCTGGTGCTGTGACCGTTCGCACACCAGGTCCGCCATTCACGGCTGCCAGTGATCGATCGCCGGAGCCCCATTTCGAGAGGGATTTCTCAATCTGAGAAAGCAATTCGTTCATTCGGGTCGATTCCTGAATCAGGACGTCAGTCTCAATGGGCCCAGCCCGCAAGGCATCTCGCAGTTGCCCCGCTTGTGTCCAGAGTTCCTTCGCGGAGCCATATGCTTCGCGAAAGTCTGGTTGTTGCTGATGGAATCGATGCATTTCCCAGCACAATTCGTTCGAAGATTGGATCAGTTGTGAGACCCGTTCGTCGATTTGCACGGGATCGTCAATGATGTCGACCGCAAATACTGGCAGAGTCAAAGTCCATGTCACCATGAAGGCGATGGCCACCACGGATCGAAGTGCACGGTGTCGCAATTGCATGAGATTCTCCTTTTTCAAAAAAAAAGCCGACGCGACAAATGACCCTCGGGTCTTTCGTCGCGTCGGCTTACTTGTTACCTCGCCTGCCAGAAACGTCTGGCCCGACTCAAGCGCCGGCCCACGACATTTGAATTGCGGTGTTGTTGCGATGGTGGGCCGACGCGGCGAAGCGCCGCTGGTCCCACCCTACTTTTGCAATGACAACATGCCGATTGAAATCGGGGCCAACGACATCACCGAAAGGAAATGGATGTGGCAATGCTCCTTGTGTTATCGCGTCCGGGCGTTAGACTCACTTGAGGCGGGACGTTTGAATCAAAGTTCCTGCCTGTTAATGCTTGTTGGATGACGCGATACGACGCAAGCTTGTCGCCACCCCTGCGAAACAAATGCCCAAGTGCTTCAAACGGCTCGCGGTTTCACGTCGTCTGGCGACCAACACTTTTGTCCCGAAGAATTGGCCGTCGTTGATCTGATCGCCACCATCGGTGAAAACTCAACTTCGTTCTGGATTTTCCAACGCTGAACGGTAGGATCAATCCTGTCGGTTTGGCAAAAATATTTGCAACAGCGGCGTGTTGCGGTGCCGTGTGATTGGACATGAATGGAGTTCCCCATTCTCGGGAAACAGGAAACGGATCAATGCCTAAGACATTTCTCATAGTGGCAGCAGCAGCCTTAATGATGGGCTTTGCCGGGTCGGTGTGGATTTCCCCTCGTGCTGCGCAGTCGCAAGAATCCAAGGCTGAAAAGGCTGCTCACGAT
>JBAWWJ010000176.1:0-17772 GCA_037146815.1 Planctomycetota bacterium | reverse complement strand
GATGACACGCGGTCGCCCATTGGGATCAGCGTTCGTACTCAGGACGCCTGAAGGCTTGTTGACGAGGAAATATTGGCGTCGGTCGATCTTGATTCGTTCGCCATCAACGCACACTTTCTGCGTATCTGGATCGACCTTAATTCCGAGAGTAGTGACAACCTTTCCGTCCACCGTGACACGGCCGTCAAGAATGTATTCTTCGCAGTGTCGTCGCGACGCAAGGCCAGCAGCAGCAAGCACTTTCTGCAGACGCTCACGAGACAGATCGGCTTCTTCCAAGTCTTCTGCAGTGGGGACAGGAGCCGGACGACGACGTGGGGTTCGAGCAGTGCGCCCGGTCGCGCGATCGCGCGGCTTCTCGGGAACGGGGAGGTCCAAGTCGTTTTCGTCCAGGTCGTCAGCATCGTCAATCGGCAGTTCAGCGGTCATTACACAGTCCAAGCGAAAGTTTTCAATTCGGCGTACAGTGTACCGTGTCGAATTCGCTGGAGAAAGGACCTGCTTTCTTCCGCCGCCGTTTCCTGCCCCGAAACTGCAGTTTCGTGGATTGGATCGTAACGATCATCTGGGCTATGCAACGGCTGCACTGCGAGAATGCCCCGTATTTCAAACTGCGTGTGATCCGAATACGATTTCGACGAATTCGCAGGTCAGGATTTCAACCCCAAGGCTTCAAAACCGCTTTTCGACAGATTTGTGACCCAAGTCCTTTCGTCCTTTTGAGCTGCTGATGACCTCCCCTGCACTCTCTGACACGCGCCCGACGACCGTTCCACTGACCCTGCAACTGACTGCGTGGGGGTTAGGGTTGCTGGTATGCGTGGCCGCAATGCTCGATCGAATCGGGGAATGGGCTCCGTCGCTGGCACATGTTCAACTTGTTGGACTGGCGCTGGCCCCTGTCTTTTACATGCTGCCATCACGTCGGCGTTCACAAAACATTTCCGTAGCGACGAATTCTGCCTGCGGGCCAATGGACTGGCGACTCTGCCTGATGCTGGGGGGGCTGTCGTTCTTTGTGAATGCAGGGATTGGCAAGCAGATTGGCGATCTTCCACCCGCCTATCATGACGAATTCAGCTATTTGTTTCAGGCGAAAACTTTGTTGGCAGGCCGATTTTCGTTTCCAAGTCACCCCGAACATCCGGAATTGTTCGATCAGATGCATGTCTTGAACGAAGGCCGAATGGCGAGCCGGTACTATCCGGGAACAGGTCTGTGGCTGGCTCCGTTTGTCGTTCTGGGACGTCCATTTGTTGGCCAATGGCTGGCTTGTGCGATCGCAACAATGCTGACGTTCTGGACCGGTCGCGAGATCGGCGGACGCCAAACCGCGTTCTATGCGGCACTGGCAATGGCGTTATCTCCTGGAATCGGGCTGTTTGGGAACACGCTTCTTTCACACCCACCGACGTTGATGGCCTTGTCGTGTTTCCTGCTGGCGATCACGCGATGGCAACGATCCCGGGATGTGCAAGATGCGTGGATGGCCGGGTGTGGACTCAGTTTCGCCATGCTCTGTCGGCCGATGACTGCGGCTGCCATGGGCTTGCCTTTTGGCGTCGTTGTGGTTGCCTGGCTGCTGCAACGACCTGCGATGGAATCAGGCAAGCTCGTGGATCGCCGGTGGGGCACGCTGCTTGGTCTCGGTCTGCCCCTGCTTTGCGGTTGGGGAATCATGGTCTGGTACCATGTGGACGTGACAGGGAACTGGCGACTGTCGCCGTATCAGTTGTACACGGATGTTTATACCCCGCGCCACGTTTACGGATTCAATAACGTCGTTCGAGGCGAACAGAATCTCGGACCCAAAGTGATCGAGGCCTATGACCGCTGGGCCGAGAATCTGACAACGGAACTGGCATTCCGCAACCTGCTAAACCGCTGGATTGCCAGTTGGCTCTGGACATTCGACGGCCTGCCGTTGCTCATCTGCACTGTTGTGATGATGGCAATGCTGGGGCGCGTGGATCGTCGCTGGACATTCCTGGCATTGTCAGCGGCCAGCCTTTATCTGTTGCACTTTCCGTATTGGTATGTCGGGATCATGGGATGGCACTATGTCTTTGAATCCGCTCCGGTATGGTGCCTGATTTTTGGCGGTGCCACCCACCTTCTGCTGGAAGACTGGAAGGGACGCGGCCTCAATCGACTTTCGCTCTGGTGGCGGCTGATGCTGGTGATCAGTCTGCAGGGCGTTTTTCTGACAACCGACGGGTTTGGGAAATCACGATTACAACGAGGCATCCATTCGTTGAAATATCCTCGGCAGCGACATGCGGAATTACGCCACTGGGTCGAGAAGCGAGTCCAGCTACCCGCGCTGGTCCTGCTGGATCAGAAGGAAACCGTCGACTCGCATCTGGATCTGGTTGTGAATGAGCCAGGTTTGAGCGCGGAACTTCTGTTGGGGCACTATCGTCCCGGTCAGATCGACATCAACGAGATTCGTCGAGCGTTTCCAGATCGAAATCTCTATCTCGCTTCCCCGGAAAAACAGACGATCATCCGAATCACAGGCGATTAAGCGCTGGCTGGGTTAGGGACGGACAGATAAATGCAAAATGGGCCTGTTCTGAAAATCAGAACAAGCCCATTCAATGAATCAAACGACGCAGCCGACTCCGCGAGGAGCAGGCGGCGAGTTGTATTCAAATCACTTGGCTGGCTTTGGAGCTTCCGTTGGAGGCTTTGGAGCTTCCGTTGGAGCAGCAGCAGCTGGAGCAGCAGCAGCTGGAGCAGCAGCGGTGGCGCTGCAGCCGCTGGCACAAGGAGCAGCGGCGGTGGTGCAGCATGGCTTTGGTGCGCTGCAGCATGGCTTTGGTGCACAGCAGGTCTTGGCTGGCTTGCAGCAACGGACCTTAGCAGGACGGCAGCAGCTGCGAGCTTCAGCCGAACCACCAACGCTCAACACAACGGCGACCGCAGCAGCAGCTGCAAATCCGAACATACGATTCATTCTAGACTCCCTCAAAACACTAGAGACTCAAACGCGGCTGCCGACCCTCGGCGTGCCCACCCTCCCGCAGCAGCCCTAATCCCTAGTCGTTCTGCGTGAGGTATACAATTTGGAAAGCTGGGAGAACTGCTCCAAGTTTCCCTGTGACACCAAGCAGAATATCGACGAGAATCTTCTTGTCAAACGACTCAGGCAAGTTTTCCCGACATTGACGATTCGTCAAATTCTTCGGATTGTGCGATTTTCGCAGCTTGAGACTTGACGGCGAATGCTCCACTGTGCCATGTCGACCTTACTATTTACGACGAGTTTGACGATGAAAAACGATTCAAATCGACGAGTCTGGGAGTTTCAGGGGTTTCACAGAGAAGCGGGGGGACGTCCTCTGCTGATGGGAATCGTGAACGTCACTCCGGATAGTTTTTCCGATGGCGGACGCTTCTTGATGACCGACGCCGCAGTCGAACAGGCGATGCAACTGATGGCAGAAGGGGTCGACATCCTCGATGTGGGGGGAGAATCAACCCGCCCCGGAGCCGAACCTGTCACTGAGTCGGAAGAACTGCGTCGAGTCATTCCAGTCATCGAAAGACTGGCCCGGATGACCTCCGTACCGATATCAATCGACACCTCAAAATCCAACGTCGCCCGAGAAACGCTGAAAGCCGGAGCCAGGATCGTCAACGATATCTCGGGCTTGCGATTCGACGATCAGATGATTGCCGTCTGCCGTGATGCTGATTGTGGGATCGTCTGTATGCACATGCAGGGAACCCCGCAAACGATGCAGATCAATCCGCACTACGACGATGTCGTTGCGGAAATCAACGAGTTCTTTTCGGAACGCCTGCGAACTTTCCTTCAGGCGGGGATTCCCCCGGAACGAGTCGCCCTCGACCCTGGTGTCGGGTTTGGCAAGACCCCGCAGCACAATGTCACGATTCTTTCGTCGATCCGCCAATTTCAGGAATTGGGCCGCCCTGTATTAATCGGGCACTCGCGGAAGCGGTTCCTGCACAAACTGCTTGGTAAGCCGGTCGACGATCGGGTTTTCGGGACTGTCGGAGTTTCCGTCGCTCTGGCCAATCAGGGTGTGGACATCATCCGCGTCCACGACGTCGCCGCCAACCGCGATTCGATCACGGCATTTCAGGCAATCAGGCCTATTGTCAATTGACGAACAGGAACTCGTTGCTGTTCAAAAGCAGTCGACAAGTGTTGGCCAGACCATGTTTCTGGCAATAGGCTCCGAGTGAGTCAATTTCCTTTTCAGACGCAGGTCGGCACAGGATCAACTCCACCGCTCGTGAGACTTGCTTTAGCCTTTGATCAGTTCCGGGGACGTCAGCCTCGATTCTGCCCGCAATGTGTTCGCAATGCCGGGCCATGAAGACATCATTCCAGAGGGCCAGGGCCTGCTGAACGGTGACGCTGTTCGTACGCAACGGTGTAATCTGGTCTCCCGAGGGGCAATCCAATGTTTCCATGAACGGATCGGGGAGCGTTCGAAACAGAAACCGATAGATGCTTCTCCGTCGGCCCAGGTCACTATCGAGATTGAACTTCGTGTAGTCGACCTTGGGTGTGACGTGAATTCCCGGTTGCAAATCGAACTGCCGGTCGGAGGGGCCGCCCATTCGCAGGTTCAGTCGCCCCGAAACCTGCAAGACGGCATCGCGAATGCTCTCGGCATCGAGCCGGCTACGATTCGCATGCGACAGCAGACGATTGTCAGGGTCAGTCGTTGCGGCTCGTGGCTCACTTCTGGATGACTGGCGATATGTGGCACTCGTGACAATCAATCGATGCAACTTCTTGCGCGACTGGTCACCATTGCGAAACTCAACTGCCAGCCAATCCAGCAATTCCGGATGAGAAGGAGTTTCTCCCATATGTCCAAAGTCATTCAACGTCCCCACCAGACCTCGACCAAAATGATGATGCCAGACACGGTTGACGATGGATCGCCACGTGAGTGGATTGCGCGGATCGGTGAGCCATTTCGCCAGAGCAGTTCGGCGTACTGATTCGGGCGCCGCAGGATCCACTTCGAATCGGGACGGCAGCGGCACACAGCCCAGAGTTCCCGGTGTCGCCAGATCACGCGGGTGGTTAATGTCGCCTCGATGAAGCACATGAATCGGACGGGGGCCCGGCGGTGGTCGCAATCCTCCCTCAGGCTCGAAATCGGCGGCTGCCGCATAGACTCGCGATGGTTTGGCGAGCGTCGAAATCTGTTGTTCCACCACTTCACGCTGCTGAAACAATGCCAGATCCACTCGCTGTTGTTCGCTGCGCTGATCGGGAGGAACCGCCAGGATCATCGCGATCGATTCGGGAAACAAATCCAGCCGGACAGGGGGAACGGCATCGGAGACAAGCAACCTTGCCCGTCCGATCAGATGGCCACCCCCATGCCGCTGTTTTAAGACGAACTTCAACTTGATCGGGGCGGTCACGGTGATCGGATCTCGCAGTTCGAACACGGCTGCGTGAGACATACCCACCTTGGGATAGATGCCCCAGGCCGTTGGTTCAGACTTATCGATTGCCCTCGCAATACCCCAATCCTGCTGGTCAAAGTCCGCGCGAGGATTCACCAGGACCAACGAAGTTTCCTGGCCATCGATAAAGACTTCAAACTCGGACAGGTGCAGGTTTCCATTGTCCTGTCGGCCGGGGCCATGCAATGGCAGGCTGTCGTCGGCAAGAACCTCGAGCTTGATCGCCGTGACTCGGGCGAGTCCCACAGGGGCGATGATCGTCACCGTGTCTTTTTTCGGTCGAGTTCCCCCCGACAGAATCGAACCGTCCGGCAGCTTCTTGAGTGTCGCGCCATCCGACGATGTGTACGCTTCTGGATCCGCCAACTTCCAGACTGCGCCCTGCGCCCCGAGCTTCTGTTCCCAGGCTCGCACCTGATCCTGCATCGCGGCCGTTTTCAGTTCTGCGGTCAATTCCGGAGTCACCTGTTGAAGTTGAGCCCGGCGCTGTGCCAATGTCCGTCGCAATGCGGCGTTTGCGGGATCGGGGTCGTACTGCCGGTTTGCCCGTTCAACTCCAGCGAAGACCGCCTGCAGCGCGTAATAGTCCGCCTGCGAGATCGGGTCGAACTTGTGATCGTGGCACCGGGCACACTGCACTGTGAGGCTGGTGACGTTATTGATCACCGTCGAAATCATGTCGTCACGATCCAGGTACCGAGCGATCTGCCGGTCGAGTGTATCTTCGCGAATATCCTTCAACGAACTCTCGTCCCAAGGGCCGGCGGCGAGGAATCCCAGTGCCACCGTGGACTGCGGATCGTCTGGATACAGAACATCTCCCGCGATCTGTTCCTGGATGAATCGCCCGTACGGTTTGTCCTGGTTCAGCGACTGGATCAGGTAGTCACGATAAGGCCAGGCATTTTCACGGATGCGATCCTGATCATTTCCATGTGTTTCTGCAAAATGTGCGGCATCCAGCCAGTGCCGTGCCCATCGCTCCCCATAACGCGAGGAATCGAGCAGTCGATCGACCAGTTTTTCGTAGGCCTGCGGATCCGCATCATTCACGAACGCTTGCACTTCTTCAGGCGTGGGGGGAAGGCCGATCAAATCGATCGTCAGCCGTCGAATCAAAGTCCGACGGTCCGCCTGTGGAGCCGGTCTGAGTCCTGCTAAATTGAGTTTCTCCCGAATGAATCGGTCGATCGAAAGGGCTTCTGCCGGTGATGTGGTTTTCTCTGGCAGCGGTCGCAGCGACCACCAGTCCTTTTTGTCTTTGAGTGTCCCGGCCACAGCATCCGGCCAGTTCGCCCCCTGTTCGATCCAGGCACGCAGAGTGGATATCTCGGCCGCTGTCAGTTTTTCTCCTTCCGGCGGCATGACGAGGTCGCCTGCACCGGAAATGAATCGGATCAATGGGCTGTCCGCACTTTTGCCAGGGATAATATTTGGGGCATACGACTCACCACCCTTCAGAGCGATTTCGCGCACGTCGACTCGGTAGTCCCCCTTTTGCTTTTCGGGGCCATGGCAGCGCAGACAGGCTCGCTGAAAGATCGGACGGATGTCTCGCATGAAGTCGACTTTGGCATCTTCGGCAAGCACGGATCTCGCACCGCAAACGAGCGTCGCAAAAAGGCAGGCTCGGACCACAACGTATTTATTCACAGTAATTTCCGCCACGTAGACAACTTCAGAACCCAAGATTCATTTCGGAATGGCAAACATTGATCCACACCAGTCCAATAGCCGGCAGCAATCAGAGCCGGACCGCATGGGCGATTCATTCGCAACCGGTTGCGCGAATTGCGAGTGATTCTGCCAGTTTTCACTTACGTCCACCAACCGTTTTTGGTATTTCATTTAAACTATTGCTGATGGATTCGCGAAGATTATTGAGCAGCCAGACGAAATTGTCGAAGGAGTTTCGGTATGGATCAACGCTTCGAAGGCCAGCCGAAGGCGGAAATTCGCCTCGAAGGTCGCCGACTGATTCGTGGTGAAGTGACCAACGACTGGGGATCCCAGTTGATCTGGGAAATTCGTCGCAATGGCGAAGTCGCCGCCACAGCCGCCGCACGTGCCAATGAGTCCTACGAAGTGACTGAGACCGCACCCGGCCAGTACGAAGTCGTGTTGCGGATGTTCAACTACGAGGGCTACGAAAAAGACAAAGATGGCAAGTACACGAAGAGCAAGTTCGTTGACATCTCGAATAAATTGACCTGGACGGTATAGCTCATCAGCTACGGTTTCACGTCGACATCCTGTGACTCCGATTGTGAACCGGTACCAGATTGGGGCGAGAAACCTGGCCCAGCCGCACGAGCAACTCCCCACGCATTTGAGGGACTTTGATTATGTTTCAAATCGGTAACGAGCGAGTTCCCGTCTGTCACGGGGTGACGCGACGCAGCTTCCTCGAAGCGGGGTCCGCCGGGCTGGCGGGATTAAGCCTGCCATCGGTCCTGGCACTGGAAGCAGCGGGGGCCGTCGACCCTGCCAAGGCGGAAATCCGTAACTGCATCACGATCTTTCTGGTCGGTTCGCCAGGCCATCTCGATACGTGGGACATGAAGCCCGAAGCTCCGGCGGAAATTCGCGGGAAGTTCAAGCCGATCGATACGAATGTTTCTGGCATCCAGATTTGCGAGCATTTTCCATTAATGGCTCGCATGATGGACAAGGTCGCACTAATTCGCAGCCTGCACCACAAAACAGGAGCGACTCACGAAAACGGCCAGCGCTGGATGATGACGGGGCATGACTTCAACCCTGACAGCGTGAAGCCTCACTGCGGTTCAGTGATTTCCCGCGTGTTTGGCAATCGCGGAACCCTGCCGGCTGCGGTTGTACTCCCCGGCAAGATCGGCAATACCGGGGCCGGCCCATTCCATGGCCAGACGGCAGGCTACCTGGGAAGTGCTCACGAGCCATTCTTCCTGGGATCCGACCCCGCCCGATCTGACTTCAAAGTTTCGGACTTGTCGCCCCCTGCTGGTCAAACCGAGTTCCGATTGAACGCCCGTCGTGACCTGCTGCGTCAGGTTGACGAAGTGCAGCGCCGGACCGAAGCGAATTCGTCGCTGGGTCGCGACACGGCCTATGCCCGCGCCTTCAATCTGCTCACCTCAGCCGAAGCCAAGCAGGCATTTGAACTTGGTCAGGAATCAGACAAGATCCGAGATCGCTACGGTCGAAGCACACTCGGGCAAAGCTGCCTGATGGCACGGCGACTGGTCGAACGAGGCTGTCGGCACGTCACGATCAATCACTTCGAAACCGTGTTCAACATCTCTTGCTGGGACATGCACGCGGATGGCGGCGGTCTGAACAACACGTATGCTGATTACGAACAATTGCTGTGCCCGCAGTTCGACTGGGCCTTTACGGCGCTGATCGAAGATCTGTCGCAACGCGGCCTGCTTGATAACACCGTTGTCTGCGTCTTGAGTGAGATGGGACGTACGCCGAACCTGAATGGTCGCGGTGGACGCGATCATCACCCGAACGCCTGGACTAACTTTATGGTTGGTGGTCCGATCCGTGGCGGGCAGGTGATTGGCTCCACTGATAAGACGGGAGCCCGTCCGCAAAACAACCCGGTCGAACCGCCGCAGATCCTGGCATCAATCTACCACGCGATGGGGATTGATCTGGAAACGACCATGTTGCCGGGGCCGGGCAGCCGTCCGATTCGACTGGTTGAAGCTGAACCGATTTCCCAGCTCTTTTCCTGACGCTGTCGTTTGATCGTCGTCGTGCGGTTGGTTCGACACAGCTGTGCTCTCTGCACGGCCACGTCGAACTCCGGTACCATTGCCACGATCCTATGCTGGAATCCGTTTTGAGAGCGATGCAGGAGCGATTTGACTGATGGCACGACGTGTTCTCTCGCCGCAATCTTGTTATCGACTCGTGCTATTCGCGGTCGTGACGCTGTCAGTCTCGCAATCCGCTGATGCCAAACCTCCCGAAATTCGTAATATCAATTTGAGAGGACTGCAGATTGGACAGCCGACGGCCATCATCATTGATGGCACCGATCTGTTGCCCAACCCGCAGATTTTCCTCGGAGCGCAACCCGTCAAGGAAATCACACTCGACCCCACCAGCACCGCCACACGTCTGGTGCTGTCGATCATTGTCCCTGAAGCGACTCTGACCGGAATTAGGTCACTCCGCCTGGCCACCCCGGAAGGGTTTTCGAATAGCCTGCTCGTGGGAGTCGATCGGCTGAGGCAGATTCCAATTGCCGAGAAGACAGAGGCATTGAATGTTGCTCTGCACGGGTCCGTCGCCGGAATCAATGTCAGCAAGACAACGTTTCCCGGTAAGGCTGGCGAAGAGTTGATTGTCGAAGTGGAAGCCCGTCGTCTGGGTGGCAAACTGCGACCGGTGATTCACCTCTATGATTCCCGCCGAGTCCAAGTCGCGTGGGCTGCGCCGTCGAACATGCTCGCGGGAGATGCGCGAATCGTCACGAAGCTGCCGCGCGATGACCAGTACACAGTCGAGATTCACGATACGCAGTACGCTCCCCCCGGCCCGGGTTTCTTCCGGTTAAAGATCGGACGCTGGGACTTCGCTGACCTCGTCTTTCCACCAGCGATTGCCCGTGGTCAAAGTCTCCCTGTCGAACTGCTCGGCAACTTGAACGCAGTGAAAGTTCCTGTTCAGGTTGACGATGCCACGATCGCTGCGGTTCCCTGGTCCAGTCCGTTGACGGGTCAGTCCCCCAGCATCACAGGCAGTTCATTTCCCGAACTGATCGAAGGACCAGACGGCCAGCCGACTCCTTTGCCGGGCGTTCCGGTCGCCGTCAGTGGCAGACTGACGGCCCCGGGCCAGCGCGATCGATTTCTGTTGTCGGTTCCACCGAATAAAAAGCTGCTGTTGGAAGTGTTTGCTGAGCGAATCGGGTCGAGAATTGATGCCGTGTTGGAGATCCGCAACAAGCAGAATGCGCTGGTTGCCTCGAACGACGACGGGCCTGCGTCGACGGACCCTCGACTGGAATATACCGTCCCGGCCGATCAGGACGCCTTGGAACTCGCCATCCGAGACAACCTGGATCTAAGTGGCCCTGCGGCGGTCTATCGCCTGGTCGTCACTGCCGTTGACTCGCCTTTGCGTCAGTTTGAAGTTGCCATCAAGTCCGACACGATGAATGTTGCTTCCGGTGAATCCGCTGTCCTGGAAGTCTTTGCATTACGCCAAGCGTATGACGGACCGATTCAGCTTCAGTTCGACAACCTTCCTGCCGGAGTTGTCGCCGCTGGCGTCGAGATCCCCGCGGGAATGAACGGAAGTCTGGTCACTTTCACCAATAACGGTGACGGACTGGCCCCCACGGTGATTCGCTCCAGAGCACGTTCGGCGGATGGAACGATCACACAACCGATCCGCGTGGAGACGACTCCCGACGATCGTTCGCCCGCGTGGATGCGTGAGCAACTGGCGGTTGCGAATACTCCCAAGTTCGCCGCCCCGTTCGTGGCCATGATTGTCAACGAAACCACGTTGGCACAACTGGCGATGGCTTCCAAACCAACATTTGCTGTAAAAGTCGTCCGTCCACCAGACACGTATGGTCCCGTTCGTTTATCCCTGGTGACATCTCAACCTCCCATCAAGGTCAATGGTCAACCCAATCTCCCTCAGATGATCCGCGCCGAAAAGCCTGTCGAGATCCCGATCGACAATATGGTGAAAGCGGCCGGGGATGCGTTAGTGGCCGCCGACAAGTTGTTTGTGGAGGCCGTCAAGGTGGCTCAATCGGCTCAGGGAGATGCCAAGGTCGCCGCCGACGCCAAGGTCGAGGAATTGAAGGGAAAGCGAACCGCGGCTGAAACTGCATTGCGTGAGGCTGAAGCGAAGGCTGTTTATCAGACGGACTATGCCATTTTTGTTCCATCAACGCTGGCCGAAAGCCAATGCGATGTTTCGATTCGCGCCGAGTTGTTGAACCCCGAGCGAAACACGGTGTTGCGAACAACCTGGACACCGGTCAAGCGAATTCCATCCTTGAATCCACTGGTGATCAAACTGGCCGGACCAACACCGCTGGATGCACCCCTCGATCCGAAAACAGGTGCCGTGGTCAAAGTCACCGGAACCATCGAGCGATTGGCAGGCTACACAGGCGACGTCACTCTGTCGGTCACGGGCTTGCCGGCCGGTGTCGCCGCCCCCAACGTCGCGGTAAAAGCGGCTGACACAGCCTTCACCGTCGAAGTCCGCATCCCCGCTAATTTCGCGGGAACAGAAATTCCAGATCTGAAACTGATAGCAACCGGCCCACCGGACCCTCAATCTGGCAACATCCCGGTGAAGAGCGTTGAATCTGCCGTAGTGATCAAAGTCACTAAAGGACCGGCATAACTGAATTGCCGATACTCGCGTTGTTTTCCCTCGTCAAGCCGGACGTGCGGTGCTGTAGCAGGTGGTTCCCAGAAAACAGCAGTGACTGGCTGGGGTTACTTCGCCATCTTCATCGCACCCAAGTCACTGGCTCCGGCGTATTGATCCCGGATCGAGTCGATCTTGGACAGAAATCGATCGAGGTCATCAGACTCGCGCTGGAATTCGTGGCACTGCTGTTCGATCATTGGAAACAATCCAGCTCCGACTTTGACCGACGCCAGTTCCCTTGCCAGATTCTGAACACGTCGAGTCAGTCCGCTGCGTAATCGGGCGGTGAAGGACATCACGAACATCGCGGCCCAAAGCACCAGAAACAACGCTGCCGGGATGTAGAAATTCGTATCGAGATGCGGTTTTCCGAGCCAGAACGAGTCGTAGAAGAAGTTGCGTCCGGTCCGGTACAGCAGGAACAGAGGCAGAATTGCGAATGCCAGTTCGTAACGAAATCGCGTGAACCAGTGAGAATGCAGCCGGGCCGTTTCCAAGATCAATTCATCAATCCGCTGAGCTGCGTCCGCCAGAAATTCGTCCTGCACCGATGCGGCTGCCTGCCGGATGTGATCAAACGTCTGGTCGACAACCATCGGTCGAGCGAGATGTGCGGCATGAGCATGACCGGCAATCACCAGTTGGGCTTCTCGCAGTTCGGCGTCGTTTAGCCCCAGCGTGGCCATTCCCTCCAGTCGGCGATCGGCTTCACTCGCCTGCGAACGGGATGTCAGCCAGCGTGATCCGTGAACCAGTCCCACGAGAGCCATTTGAGCCGTCGATTTCGCTCGCATCAGTGTAAACGAAGCCAGCAGCGATGCCTGACTGTGCCAGATCCGCAGGACTGACGCGAACGGGCTGTAGCCCCAAAGCAAAGTGATCTGACCTAGCAACCGCTGCTCCCACAAACCACGACTGACAAGCAGTTCATCCTGCAGGCGAGTCGACATCCGTTCGAGGGCACGATGGCGCTGTTGACTGAGGGCCTGTTCCAGTTGTGTCACTGCAGCAGCATTTCCTGCCACACTGTCTCGCGCCCGCTGGACGACTTCATGCACTAAGCCCAGCAAATTCGCTCGACGAATACGAACTCGCTGAGCCGCAGAGAGTTCCCGGAACAGCAGATCAATCAGCCTGCCAAATTCGCCCGTTGGTCGAATTCCAGCCTGCTGCTCCTGCATCGCCCTTTTCGAATCCACAAAGAACAATTCGGCGACGGAATATTTTACTACCAACTGCTTGCGCCAGTCGTCGCGGATGTCTTCATCGAGATCCGCGTGTGTCTGGACAAACACCAGTCGGCAGCCCCCTGCCGCCTGCAACAACTCATCCGTAACTCGGGCTGATCGGTATTTCTGTTGAGTCGTGATGTAAAGCAGTACGTCACAATACGGAAGCAGTCGATGGAGTCGGGCGAGATTACTTTCTGCAGTCTCGGCTTCGCTGGTGTCGGGGTCGGGGCAATCGATCAGCACGATGTCGCGCAGAAGTGGAATGTCCCGAGTCACCACGCGCAGTTCATCGAGCGGCAGGCCATATTCCGCGAGGTTTGTCTGGGGATGGGCGAGGACGATGGGGTGGATCGTTGTCGGACGTTGCCTTCCGGCTGCAGAGACATCTTCACCCACGAGTGCGTTGACCAGTGAACTTTTGCCGACACCGGTCCCGCCAAATGTTGCGACAACCAGTGGTGCTTCGACGCGTGCTCGTAGCGGTTCCATGCGCTGCAGCAGCCTGTGCACCAGCGACTTGCCGTGTTGAACGGTTTCCCACGCCGACGGGGCCTGCGACCAGGCCGACAACTGAGCAACCAGTTCGTCGATGTGGGTGAGTAACTCCAACTGAGCCAGTTCGGTCGTCATGCTACTTCCTCTGACTCAATCATGCGGCGTTTCAATTTCTGCAGGAGCTCGGTCACTTCCCGGAAGGAATCCGACTTCACGACGGTTGCCCTCTCTTCGAGATCGGTGAGCAAATCGCCGAGTAACTGTTGTCGCAACTGATTCAAGAGCCAGGCTTCGCGTCGCTGTTTGAATTTTTCATGCAAGCGTAACAGCGAGGCCTTGGCTTGGCCCACAATCCCGGCAGAGGCGTCGACAGCGACTTCACCAGCCACTGTCGTTGCCGCCGCAGCAGACGCATCGACCGCCAGATGAGTCAGCGTTTGTGTTGCCGCATCCATCAGGAAATGCTCGGCTCCGATCCCGCCACCCAGGGCGAACCCAACCGTCAGCACCGGGCGAAAAACAGCAGTGGCTCCGTCCACCTTTCGCAAGACTTCAAACAGCGGCTGCCGTTCCTGACGCAGCCATTCCATTTCCGTTTGAACCAGATCGCGAACGAGCGACGGGATGTCTTCTCGATCATGGGACTGACGCAATCGCCCGAGAACCACCTCACACGAGGTCCCCGAAAGCAGCCGGTTCAAGCGATCCGACAACAGTGGATTGTCGAGCGTCGTAATGACCTGCAATTGCTCATACAGTTGCTGAAGGACTCGAACAATCGCCTCCCATTCCTGCTGACGATACTGCTCAATGGGATCGACGGGAACGTGGCCCAGTTGCGTTCGGATCACCTGAATGCCGGTCCGTAGAGCACCTCCAATGCGAGCGTAAAAGCCGTGAATTCCGGCCGTCCACGCTTCACGATGTTCACGCCACCACGACCACATCTCTTCGACGAGCAGCCCGTTCGGGGGGGCTGGCCAGTCTGCTTGCTGCACCGTGCTCTTGCGCAGAAAGATTCCGGCGGCATCATGGAATTGTCGACTGCGAGTCCGGATTTCTTCCAGATAGGTCTCGGTCCCGCTGTCGCCATTCACGACGAACCGCAACGATCCACGTAACGTTCGCAGCTTGATCTCTGCAAACCGAAGTTGAGACAACGTCCGCGACAGCGACACGGCAGAGAGGCCAGTCGAGGCAGATGCTGCTGGCTCGGACACATTCTCTGCTGCAGGTTCCGTCGGCCATGTCCGCTCTTCAAACTTCAGGGCGATTGCTTCCGCAGCTTTGCGATTGTTGGGAGCCAGGTAAACGTATTCGGGATTCAGACCGGTTTCCGTGCAAAATGTCTTCAGCCAGATCGGCCAGTACTCTTCGTCATCGGGGAGTTCTACCTGGTTGAAGACCACGATCGCGGCCTTGTCTTCTCCCGCAGCCTTGCGGAAAAACTGCTTGACGGCTGCGTCGTTATATTTCTGCTGAGTCAGCACTGCGACAAGGACGTCAGCCGCTTGCCTGACTGCGTCGGCTCGCTGCCAGTTCACCGGTGCATCACTGTCGACGTCGGGTGTATCCAGGATCACCAGATTGTGAGGCACCTGCTCGTGAGTTCGCCAGAAGAGGCAATGCGAGGAAATGTCGAGCAGAGCTTCGTCGCCATTCACCCACGGTCGCAATTCGAACGAAGGAAACATGGCCGACAAATCGTGTGTCTCGGCAAATCCTTGCGGGACGAGGCAGACAGGATGTTTGGTTCCCGAAGCGAGTGGACTGCTGGCACTCGCTCGAAACCCCGCAATGTGGTTGAAGACGACACTCTTACCGATGTTGGTTCCGCCGACGACGGCAACGATCAGACTCGAATCGGCTTTCAATTGCGGAAGCAGCTTACGCTGCAGCAGATCAAACCATTCGCGCCCAGACAAAGGAGGGATCTTCAATGTCGTTGCGGCTGACTCCAGTTGGGCGAGTGATCGCCCCAGTCCCTGGACCAGCTCAGAAAGATCCTGCAGCGCAAGGGCACGGCCATCCGGCGTTGAATCCGCTGGCTCAGACTGCGTCGGTAACTCGCTGATTCCGTCCGTCACGACAAGCCGCACCTTGTGAAGAGTCTTGGGGTCTGTGCACGGTATCAGAAGATTCGTCGAATGATACAGAAGCTGTTATCACCGAGACACGATCGTTCAGGATTGCATAGTTCAAGAAAGAAGAGGAGACCTGACGGTCGGTCGTTTCGGCGGGGTCAGGAGACCCGCGCCGAACAGGTTTCTTTACGACACGTGGCGTTACGCGACGTTTACGAATACCTTCAACGCTTCTTTGTCTTCGACCAGTAATCGCATCATTTCCTGATAGTTGTCCAGGCCGGGAACGGGGTGAGTCAGGATACGCTGAGTCACACCAGGGTACATCATTTCACCATGCGACAGGGCTTGAATCCCGAGTTCGAAGTGATGGCGATTGCCATTCACACTCGAGACCAGCAGTTTGTTCCCCAGCACCCATTCGAGGTTGATCTTGGCGGCATCGATTTCGACCTTGTGACTGCCACCCGTGATGCTGGTCCAGACAAGAGCCCCGTTCAGATTCAGGACTTCCATCGCCCGGAAGCAAGCTTCGGCATTTCCCGTCGCTTCGAAGATGATGTCGGGACGACCGACCTTTTTCGCCAGGTCATGCAAAGTTGTTTGCTTCATGCTGACGTAGGTCGCCCCATACGCCTCGGCGATCTCAGACTTGCGGTGCGGTCCCGGCTTCGTTGCCAGTGTATAGACTTCCAGGCCGCGCAGCCGCAGCATCATCGTGGCGAGCAGGCCGATCTGACCCGACCCCATTACAAACGCTCGCTTCGGGTTCCAGACTTGCAACCGCTGTTGAGCCAGATAGGCCTGCTCGATCGCCTTGGCGCAAACGCTGGCAGGTTCGGACAGTACCCCCAGATGCTTCAACTGCACAGGGACCTTCACCATGTATTCCGCGTCATCGACGAAGTATTCCGTCATGTAACCATGACACAGATTGATCCCGCGTTCGTAATAGGTCTCTTCCGACGTGATGTCATTGCGTCCGATGACGTCGAAGAGTGAACCACCGGGGCGGCGTACGGTACACGAGACGTAATCGCCAACCTTCAGTTCGGTCACCTTGCTGCCGACTTCAACAACCTGCCCGAAACTTTCGTGACCGATCACCAGGTGGTTTCCACCCGGAGGCGCATTGCCATAGAGTGCTTCGTTGATTTCGCGGTCAGTCGCATCGACACCAACCTGCAGAACCTTGACCAGAACAGCTCGTCCTTCCGGAATTCGGCAGACATGGGGATGAGGCTGGTCGGCCAATTTTGGCTGCGGAATATCTCGCAGGTGAACACTGTTGGGATTACCGGGAAGAACGGCAACGGCTTTCATGGGAAGGTCACTTGAGAATCAGGTCGGAAAACGGGACTGTCCGGCAAAAGCCGAAACGGGGCCGACAGTGTAACGGACAAACCGCTTTACGACCACGAATCACTTCTGCGCCGCATCAGACTTCGTTAACGTGATGTCATGACACAGTCCCCTTGGCCCCCATTGGCCCAACCCCTGCAGATTTCACAACAGACCGTGCACGTCGTCCATGTCCCGCTGGAAACCGACGACGGACAGCTTGATCGTTTGAAATCGGTCCTGTCACCCGACGAATCAACACGCGCTGATCGGTACAAGGTTCCACAGCCGAGACGGCACTTCATCGCGTGTCGAGCTGTCTTGAGGCAACTGCTCGGAGAGTGCCTGAATTGTAGTCCGAACGAGGTTCAGTTCGACTACGGAAGCCATGGGAAGCCTGCCCTGCGACAGTCCGACTGTAGTTCGCCCAGAATTGAATTCAGCGTCTCTCATTCGTCGAACCAGGCCCTGATCGCCCTGACGGCAGGCCGCCTGATCGGGGTGGACATCGAGCAGCAGGACCCGTCCGTCCGGATCATGAAATTGGCGCAAAGATTCTTTTCTGCGCGTGAAGCAACGGAACTGATGCGGTTACCCGAAGCGGACCAGCAAGAGGGGTTTTTCCGAGGCTGGACCTGCAAAGAAGCCTATTTGAAGGCGACTGGGTTCGGCCTGTCATTTCCCTTGAACAAGTTTTCTGTTTCACTCGATCCTGGCCAGCCAGCTCAACTGCTGGAGGTGGT
Source organism: Planctomycetota bacterium (assembly GCA_037146815.1). Classification (GTDB taxonomy): domain Bacteria; phylum Planctomycetota; class Planctomycetia; order Planctomycetales; family Planctomycetaceae; genus Schlesneria. Next base: position 15 of record JBAWWJ010000176.1, on the reverse strand, counting down.
CGATCAGCCCACGGA
>JBAWWJ010000175.1:0-17784 GCA_037146815.1 Planctomycetota bacterium | reverse complement strand
CTCCGCTGACTCAAGTCGAAGCGGCCATTCGTGAGATGGCCGTCGACCTGGTTGTTGCCAACTACAACAGTCCGAATCAAGTGGTCCTGTCCGGTCGCATTCCCGAAATCGACCGAGCCACGGAACTCTTTTCGAAGCGCAACCTGCGTGGCAAGAAACTGCCCGTCGCAGCCGCATTTCACAGCCCTCTGGTCGCCACCGCCAGTCGAGCGTTCCGGCCGGAATTGGAAGACGTCGAATTCGCTCCGTCACAGCTTCCGGTCTATGCCAACAGCACGGCAACCGAATATCCCGCCGATCCCGCGGCCGCACGGGACCTGCTGGCGTCGCAACTGGCTCGGCCAGTGAACTTTGTGACCGAGATCGAGCAGATGTACGCTGATGGGGTGCGGACATTCCTGGAAGTGGGGCCCGGTGCGGTACTGACCGGGCTGGTCAATTCGATTCTGAGTGGCCGGGAATACCGGGCAATTGCACTCGATTCGTCAAATGGTCGCCGTGGCGGCATCTTTGATCTTGCTCACGCTCTGGCGCAGTTGTCAGCATCAGGCTATTCGATCCGATTGGATGCCTGGGACCCGCGGACAGCAGAACCCGCGGAGACGGGGTCGAACCGACTGCGGATCCCGATTTGCGGAGCAAACTACGTGAAACCACGCACACCCCTGCCACCACGAGCCCCGATGGCAACATTGTCGACGCCGGAAACGCATTTGCCGCAGGTTTCTCGTATGGAGCTGTTGAATGGAAACGCGGCGGTAGAGCCCGCGGTGAGCGCTGCTCCCGCTGTCGATCGGGTCGCTACAACGTTCGGCAATCTCACACCGACCTTTTCGCAGGCACCATCCATGACTCCCTTTTCGCAAACTGATTTCGGATCGGGGTCGCCACAATCGGACGACAGTCTGGCGACGATTCAGAATCACTTGAGGACTCTGCAACGGATGCAGGAAGAGACAGCGCGGATTCATCAACAATTCCTGGAATCGCAGGAAGCGGCACTGCGAACATTTGAGGAATTGGCGAAACGTCAACTCGATCTGACACTCCGACAGCATCAACCTGTCGCGAATGGACGTTCACCTCACCTGGCCCCTTCCGACGCTGTTGCACCCTATGTCCCTTCGATTTCAGACCTGATCCCGGCAGTTCCCGTGAGTCAGGGATTTTCGAACGGCGCGATCGTTGAACACGTTGCTCAGCCAGTTGCAGTGACGGTGGCGCCCGTGATCGCTGCCGTACCAGCCCCTGTTGCCCCGGCGCCGATTGTTACGCCCGTAACCAGTTCACCGTTGACGGCGATCGTCCTGGCAGTGGTCTCAGAGAAGACTGGCTATCCGACGGAAATGCTGAACTTGGGAATGAGCCTGGATCACGATCTCGGCATCGACTCGATCAAGCGGGTTGAGATCCTTTCTGCGTTGCAGGAACGAGTCCCCAATCTCCCGGCATTCAAGCCGGAAGAACTCGGTTCGCTGCATACGTTGAACGATGTGGTAGCCCTGGCCGACGCCCGCACAGGTGCTCAACCTGCGACGACCACGGTGCCTCTCGTACCGCCGGTGTCGATTCCAACTCCGCCGGCCGTCGCCATCGCAACTGCCCCGTCGGCCCTGACCGCAACCGTACTTGCGGTGGTCTCTGAAAAGACAGGCTATCCGACGGAAATGTTGAATCTGGGGATGAGCCTGGATCACGATCTCGGCATCGATTCGATTAAACGCGTGGAAATTCTGTCGGCACTTCAGGAACGAGTCACCGATCTTCCAGCGTTTAAGCCAGAAGAACTCGGCTCACTGCATACGTTGCAGGATGTGGTAACTCTCGCCGAAGCCCGGACGGGAGGCCCGGCCACCATCGCAGCGCCACCTGTTTCGGCAATTGCAGAACCAATGGCGCAGTCACCAGCGGTTGCGACAATCTCCCCATCAGGACTGACAAATACCGTTCTGGCGGTCGTTTCCGAGAAAACGGGCTATCCCGTCGAAATGCTGAATCTGGAAATGAGCCTGGATCATGATCTGGGGATCGATTCGATCAAGCGTGTCGAAATCCTTTCGGCGCTTCAGGAACGAGTTCCCAATCTTCCTGCTTTCAAGCCGGAAGAACTCGGTTCGTTGCATACTCTGAATGACGTTGTAATGCTGGCGGACGCTCGGACTGGCCAATCCATGCCGATTGCCGCTCCACCCGTTATGCAGACACTGCCGCCAGTTCCGCTGGCCGTTGTCGCGCCGCTTGTCATTCAGATTGCGTCTCAGCCGAAGCACGAGGGTGTCGCTTCCAATCTGACGGCGACGGTCCTGGCAGTCGTCTCGGAGAAAACAGGCTATCCGACCGAGATGTTGAATCTGGAGATGAGCCTCGATCACGATCTGGGGATCGACTCGATCAAACGTGTCGAGATTCTGTCAGCGCTTCAGGAGCGAGTCCCCAACCTGCCGGCGTTTCTGCCAGAAGAACTCGGAGAACTTCACACGCTGAAGGACGTTGTGACGCTGGCCGAAGCTCGCACCGGTCGTTCACAAAAGTCCGTCGCTGTGCCGACAATTCCGGCGCCGGTTGCGGCACCAGTTGTGGAACCGGTACGAAGTCACAACGTTACCCCATCCCGACGTCAGACGATTCCGGGGGAGTCGTGTAACCAGCCAGCCACTTTGGTTCGAAGCGTGGTCCGTGCCGAAGCCCTGCCCCCACTTTCGTCAGCCGTCGAGTTGCCAATTCAACGTGGCTCAGAAATCTGGGTGACCGAAGACGGTCTGGAATTGTCGCTTCGAATCGCGGCCGAACTTTCAGCACGAGGATTCAAGCCACGCGTTGTCAATCTCGACGAACCTTCCGCGTCCGCAATCCCCGATCGATTTGCCGGATTGATTATTGTGTCGCCTGCCGAAGGGACCACCGATCGTCAGTTGTGGCGTGCGATTGAATGGCTGCAAAAGGCGGGGCCAGCACTGCGGCGAACTGCGGCGGGGTCGACGGCTGTCTTCGCCACCATTTCGCGTCTGGATGGGCAATTTGGATTTGGTTCACGTCGTACCATCACAGATCCGATTTCGGGTGGCTTGGCAGGCCTGGTGAAGTCGGCGGCACGTGAATGGCCGGAACTGACCTGTAAGGCGTTCGACCTCGCCACTGACTGGCCATCTGCGGGCGATGCCGCTCAGCAGATCGTGAACGAACTGTTCCGACAAGGCCCTGTAGAAATCGGTCTGTCTCCTGGCGGACGCTCAACTCCCAAGGTCGTTGAGGAATCATTGAGTTCGATGATCACCAGTCCCGTGGCCATCAAGCCGGGCGAATTGATCGTCGTCAGCGGCGGGGCTCGCGGAGTCACTGCTGAAGCGGCACTGGCTGTCGCACACCAATGGAAGTCACGATTGGTGATCCTCGGACGCAGCCCGCTGCCTCCTGAAGAGCCCGAATGGTTGAGAAAGCTGACGACTGAAACGGAGATCAAACAGGGCCTGATTGCCAGTCTGCCGCGTGGAACTTTGCCAAAGGTCATTGAATCGAACTATCGACAGATCCTGGCCAGTCGTGAAGTGACCACCACCCTGACTCGATTGCGTGAGGCCGGGGTGCCCGTCAGCTACCACGCCGTCGACATTCGCGATCACGCCACCGTTCGTCCGCTTCTGTTGCAACTGCAAGGCGAGTTCGGGCCGATTCGCGGAATCATTCACGGGGCTGGAGTGCTGGCTGATCAGCGGATTGAAGACAAGACGCGAGACCAGTTCGATCGCGTTTACCAGACCAAGGTCTCAGGCCTGCGCAACCTGCTGGGAGCCGTTCGGCCCGACATGCTGGAGTTTCTCTGCCTGTTCTCTTCGTACACCGCTCGGTACGGACGAGTCGGCCAATGTGATTATGCCGTTGCCAACGAAGTTCTGAACAAACTGGCCTGCCAGTTTGCTGTGGATCATCCTCGCACGCACGTCGTTTCCTTCAATTGGGGACCGTGGGATGGAGGTATGGTGACAGGTGGACTCAAGAAGCTGTTCGCGGCTGAACAGGTGGGTCTAATTCCACTCACTGATGGAGCGAGTCTGGTCGTGCAGGAGTTGTCACAATCCACGAGCCGACCGGTCGAAGTTCTGGTCCTCGGAAAAAACGAGGATCTTCTGGCTGCTGAGACCAGACCAGCTGTTAGACCTGTACCGGCTGTTAACCCTGCGCCAGTCGAGCCAGTGCCATCCCCCATGCCCATCGCTGCTTCACCTGCAACGATGACGGTCCCGCGTCAACCTGAGCCCGTATCGGTACCTGCTGCACCCATGGCAAGTGCGCCACGGAATTCGTCGAACATTCTGCTCGCAGGGTCGTCGGCTGCACCCGCAGGTGCGACCGTCTCACCCGCACGTCAATCGGTGCACTTGCAGGGATCTTCCAATATTCTGCTGGCCGGGGAACCGGTTCCTCCGGTACGAGTGATGTCGCCGCCTCCCGTACGGCAACAAGGATCCTCCAACGTATTGCTGGCAGGGTCGCTGCCAGCACCGCAACAGCCGCAACCGGTTCCTGTTCCAAATCCGAGTGGCTCTTGGGTCTTTGCGGAAATCGGTCAGACGGGAGCGAACGAGGCCAATGAACTGAAGGTCGCCTTTGAACGTACCATCGATCTGAAGCAGTATCCGTTCCTGGAATCTCACGTCATTGGAGGTCGTGCGGTACTTCCGGTGGCGGTTGTGATGGAATGGCTCGCTCATGGTGCGATTCATCACAATCCCGGGCTGGATCTGGAAGGGATTGATGACTTCCGGGTTTTCCACGGGGTTCGGATGGACCGCGTTGGCAGCATCACACTGCGAGTCATGGTCGGTAAAACTGTAAGAGTGGGCGGGCGATTCACGGTACGAACCCAACTCGTCAGCCAATCTGGTGGCCGAGATGTTGTTCACGCTGGTGGAACGGTAACGCTGACGTCGCAATACACTGCAGCAGCGGAACCTCGGCTGAAAGTGACCTTGCGGGGGTACTCGCTCGACATGGCCACGGCATACGCAACGAAGCTGTTCCACGGTTCGCATCTACAAGGGATCGCTGCGGTGGAAGCGTGTTCTCAAGACGGGATCATTGTCGATTCTCGCACATCCCCTGCTCCCTGGGCCTGGATGCGTGAACCGCTTCGAAGTGCCTGGATCGCCGATCCACTTTCGATTGACGCCGCGCTTCAGGCTGTGATCCTGTGGGCCCAGGAAATCAAGGGCCTGCCATGTCTTCCCTGTTCGATCGGTGCCTATCGTCAGTACCGTAAAGTTTTCCCGCATACAGGGGTCAAGATCGTTGTACAGGTGACTCATGCGTCGGAACACTCCATCCGGGCAGATGTCGAATTCCTCGATCTATCGGGAATGGTCGTGGCAACGATGACAGGATGCGAAAGCGTTGCCGACGCATCACTGGCATCGGCGTTTCGTAACAATCGGCTGGCACCGGAAGGTGGTTGATGTGCGGAGGTGGTATTTAGTCGACGTGTGCGAACTCAGTCGTCTTCCTCGGCTGAGTTTATTCGCGTTTGCCGTAACGAACGTAATCACCACCGCACAAGTAGTTTTTGATCCGTGTTTGAACTGTGGAGCGTCTGCGGCTACTCTCATGGCGTCTGTTTTCCCTTTGAAAGGAACGTACCTCCAATGCGTTTGATCCTGCCGTTTGCCGTAGTCGTTTGTTGCACCCTTTCACTCGCCGGACAGTCGGTCGCTCAAGACCTCAAAAAGGGGGTGACTGAACTGGCACATGTCGATACGGACTATCATTTTCAGGGTGAATACTACGGAAGCGTGAAGTCTCAGGAAGGTTTCAATCGCGTGATTGGCCTGCAGGTCGTTGCCATGGGAGATGGCAAGTTCGACGCCCTGTGGTACCAGGGTGGACTGCCGGGAAACGGCTACGACGGTTCCAAAACACAAAAACTGAGCGGTCAGCGGATCGAATTGAAGGTTGAACTCTCAGGCGAAGGTCTGATGATTGAACTTCAGGCAGGACGTCCGGCGACGGTAAAGAATTCGGGTGGGACGTTTCTCGGCTCATTGATTCGCCAGCATCGTACCAGTCTGACCGAAGGGGCTCGGCCTCCAGCAAACGCAGTCGTGCTGTTCGACGGCAAGGTGACCGATCGATTGAAGAATGCCAAGATCACGCCAGAAGGACTGTTGGAAATCGGTGCCGAAACGACCGAGCCGGTTCAAAACTTCACTCTCCATGCCGAATTCCGCATCCCCTACATGCCATACGCTCGGGCGCAGGGACGTGGTAACAGCGGCTTCTACCTGCAGAAGCGGTACGAAGTCCAGGTTCTCGATTCCTTCGGTTTGGAACTGCAATTCAATGACTGTGCTTCGCTTTACCGATTTAAGGCACCTGACCTGAACATGAGCTTCCCGCCGTTGCGATGGCAGACCTACGACATCGACTTTACCGCTCCAAAGTTTGATGTCGACAACAAACGAATTGCCAAAGGTCACATCACCGTTCGTCATAACGGAGTCATCGTTCACAACAATCTGGAACTCGACAATAAGACGGGTGGGGGATCCCCCGAAGGGCCGAATCCACTACCGATCCTGTTCCAGAATCATGGGAATCCGGTCCACTTCCGGAATATCTGGCTGGTGAATCATGATGCCTCGTCGCCGCCAGCTTCTCCGGAAACCAGCACCGTAGCACAGGCCAATTGTAGTTCACCCTGCCCTCCCGCCTGCTGCGTCCCCAACCCCTGCTGCCGTCCGTTGCGATTGCGTCGATGCCGATAACGTGACAAGCTTTGGCTGACGCGCGGCCATCACACGATTCCCAAGATATCCCCATAAGGCCAACCATGCTGAACCGCTCTGGCTTGTTATTTGTTGCGATTGCCTGCACGGCTTCGTCCTTGTTCGCAGCCGATCCCAAGGTTCTGACTGGACATGCCGATCCTGCCTACGCAGCGGTCTACACCCCGGATGGAACGAAGCTGGTCACGGGGAGTTTCGACAAGACCCTGCGGTTGTGGGATCTGAATTCCCTGACAACGCTGCGGTCGATGACGGGACACACGCTTCTGGTACTGAGTGTGGCAATCACCAAAGATGGCAGCCGACTGGCCAGCGGGTCACTCGACAACACCATCCGCTTGTGGGATGTCCCCGTCGCCAAACCAACGGTGTCACATCAGGCGAACGCAGGTTCAACCCGTCTGGCCATCAACGCTGATGGGACACAATGGCTGACGGGCGGTGCGGACAAAGTGCTGCGAATCTGGAACGCCGCGGATCGAATGCTGGTGAAGGAAATCGGGCCATTGCCTCACCCGATCGTGCGAGTCGCCTTTCGCAATGACAAGCTGCAGGTCGCGGCAGCGGACGCTGCGGGATTTGTTCGACTCTTCAATCCTGTTGATGGAGTTGCCCAGGGCGTCTACGGGGCTCATGCTGCCGAGATCACTGGCATGTCGTATCCGTCCAGCAACGCATGGGTGATGACATCCGCCGCTGATGGTCTTGTCAAACGCTGGCCCAATACCGGAGTTGCCGCCAAGACCGCTGCGGGGCACGAACAGCCGATCCTGGCTGTACGAGTCAGCCCCAACAACACGATGGTCGCGACAGGTTCTGCAGACAAGTCGTGCCGCCTGTGGAACTATGGCAATCAACAACCGCTCCGAAATCTGGATGGACATGGCGGCCCGGTACGTGCCCTCAGTTTCCAGAACGACGCGGCACGCATCATCACCGGGTGCGAAGACAAGATCGCCCGGTTGTTTGACGTGAACAACGGAATGCTGATCAAGGCCTACCCGGAACAGGCGGGCCCGATCACAGCAGTGGCGATTCATCCGAACAATCAGGAAGTCGCCGTTGCCGATACCAGCGGTGCCATCAAGATCTGGAAGGCGAATGAAGGAACCGAAGTCCGTACCCTCGCCGGTCATCCCGGTGGGACGTTTGCCATTGCCTATGCCACGAACCAGCAGCACTTGATTTCAGGTGGTGCTGACAAAAAAGTGCGAGTCTGGAATGTGGCCGATGGGGCTCAGGTTCGTGAGATTGACGGAGTCGATGTCGTTCGAGCGGTCGCCGTTTCCTGGGACAACCAGAAGATCGCGGCGGGCTCCGATGACAAAAATATCCGTGCCTGGAATCTGGGGGACGGCAATCTGTTCGCCACCTATGCTGGCCATACCGACAAAATTTCTGCTCTGGAATACAGTCGTGACAACTTGAAACTGATTTCGTCCAGTCACGACGGTACGGTCCGTGGTTGGAATCTGCAATCTGGCAAGCAGACTCAGCACTATGTTGCAGCAGGAGGCGGGGCCATCAATGGAGTCAGCTTTGCAACCGATAACATCAACTTCGTGTTTGCCGGTGCTGACAAGGCCGTCTACTGGGACGCTCATGTGATTCAACTGGTTCATGTGGCCGATCCCAAGCGAGTCAACGCACTGGCGATCCACCCGAACGGGGCTCAGCATTTTACGGCTGGGGATGACGGCATTGTGAAGGCCTGGGACGTCAACAGCGGCGCAATGGCGCGGGAATATAAGGGGCATCAAGGGCCCGTTCGATCCGTCGCGATTAATCCCAATCAACAGCAGATTGCTACTGGGGGCAGCGACAAGAAACTGAAACTCTGGAACATCAACGACGGCACCAAGCCCCAGTATGACATCACGGTTCCGGCAGAAGTTGTGCAGATCGCTTACAGTCCAGACCAGAAGAAGCTGGTTGTGGCCGGGAGTGACCATCTGATCCGCGGCTACGATCCAACTCCTCCAAACCCACAGCCTGCGACACCGCCGTCACAGGAACCGGCACAGCTGACAGATGGGCATCCTGCGAGCATTACCAGCCTGGCATTCGCCCCAGACAACCGGACGGCAGTCAGCGCGGCGGCTGATGGTTCGGTCCGTGCGTGGTCAATTGCCTCGGCCGCGGCGACGCTGGTCCTGACCGGTCATCAGTCGCAAGTCTATGGCGTTGCCTTCCACCCGACATTGCCATTGCTGGCTTCCGCATCCAACGACAAGACGGTGAAGATCTGGGACTACGAAAAGAACCAGAACCTGCGCACGTTTGTTCCGCAAGTCGGAGCGATCTACGCACTGGCATTCACTCCAGACGGTAATTTCATCGTCACCGCAGGTGGCGACAAAACGGTTCGAGTTTACAAGCAGGACGATGGAACTCCGGTTCGCCAATACACCGGCCCGAACGATGCTGTCTATTCGATCGCGATCAGTCCCAACGGGCAACAAGTCGCTGCTGGCGGTCTGGATCGAAAAATCTTTCTGTGGAACTTCGATAATCCGACCCCATTGAAAGCGATCGCAGGCCATAAGGACGACATCTACAAGGTGGAATTTAATCCGGCGGGGACAAGACTGCTTTCGATCGGCTATGCCGGCAACATCAACATCTGGGACCCCAACCAGGAAAAACCGCTCTTTTCACACAAAATTCCGAGCGTGGTGTTCTCGGCAACGTACGCCCCTGGCGGAAAGCAGATTGCCGTGCTGGCGAACGATGGTAAGGTCTATCTGATCGACGTTCCGCCAGAAGCGCAGTGATTTCGTTCTGCCGAACATCAGGCAAGTGAACGCTCGGTGGCCTTGGTCGCTGCTTCGACTACCGGGATCGCAATGCGCCAAGAAGTTGGGCAGTGAGAGTCAAAATGCTTGCCAAACTTCTTGTGACTTTGTGTCCCTAGTCTTCATGGCTTTGATCTTTTCCGAGAAAACGATAAACTTGACCTGAGTCGGAAGACAAATGAACTGCATCCGTCGTCAGATGGGGCATGTCAGAGAGAGTAGGCCGACCAAAAGGAGCTTCTTTTCAGGAGTTCCTCTTGGTCGGCCTTTTTGTTTTGTACATGGAACCTGGAATAAGTCTACACACAAGTACGTCACATGAGCCTGTTGGCGAACGACGCGCCGCCATGACCCTGTGTCCCGTTTCTGTCGCTGTTGGCTGCAAGAAATGCCCCGTTTTCTCAATTTGCCCCTTGAAAACGATCATTGGTGACTACAAGCCACCAATTTTCGTACCAGTAAATCCCCTGAGAAGTCATTCGTAAGTTAGGACCATTGAACGCAACCTACCTCGGAGGATCGGACAGCCCGCTCACTCCAGAATAAGGTTCGCCTGGCAAGATCTGCGAGCGATGCCGGAACAAGAATCCCACGGACAATAACCCGCGGGTTCATAAGACGATGAAGTGATCCACCGGGTAAAGAAGAACTCGACTGAGAGAATGTCATGAAACGACTTTGGATCGATTTCTCGCTGGTGATGGTCCTGTCCTTCCTTGTGCTGGGATGGATCGGCACTCGGATCTACCAGGAAATGCCGCCACTGCCTGCCAAGGTCGTAACGACCGAAGACGCGGTCGTCGTTGATGAGGGAGAGATTCAGGCGGGCCAGAATGTCTGGCAGTCGCTCGGCGGAATGGAAGTCGGTTCTATCTGGGGCCACGGCAGTTATGTCGCCCCGGATTGGACGGCAGACTGGCTGCACCGGGAGGCGACATTCATTCTTGACCGATGGGCCACGACCGAATTCGGGAAAGACTACGCCAAACTGGACGGGGAGCGACAAGCCCAACTTCAAGGTCGCTTGGCGAAGGTGATGCGGACCAATACCTACAACTCCGCCACCAAAATAATCAGCATCGCACCGATTCGGGCGGAAGCATTTGAGTCGAATCTCCAGCACTACTCCGACGTGTTTGCCAACGGCAAGGCTGAGTATGCCATTCCAGCGGGCGCAGTGAGTGACCCCGACCGCCTGCGAAAGCTCTCGGCTTTCTTCTTCTGGACCTCATGGGGTGCAAGTACGAATCGTCCGAACCAAGATACGACCTTCACGAATAACTGGCCCTATGAACCATTGATCGGCAACCGGCCCACGGGCGATACGGTGGTCTGGACCGGGGTGAGCATCATCATGCTGCTGGCGGGCATTTCGGCGATGGTTTGGTGGTACGCCGCCCGCAAAAGCGAGGAGGAAGCGTTACCCCTGCCGGAATCGGACCCGCTCGGAAGTTGGGTCGCCACACCATCGCAGAAGGCGACCATCAAATACTTCTGGGTCGTCTCCGCACTGATTCTCGTACAGATGTTGCTGGGTGTGGTGACGGCCCATTACGGCGTGGAAGGTGACGGGTTCTACGGGTTTCCGTTATCCGAATGGCTTCCTTACAGCGTGACCCGGACTTGGCACATTCAGATGGGCTTGTTCTGGATTGCAACCGCATGGCTGGCCGCAGGGTTGTTCATCGGCCCTCTGGTCAGCGAATACGAACCGAAGGGCCAGCGCCTCGGAGTCAACATCCTTTTCCTGGCGCTTTTGCTGGTGGTTGTCGGCTCACTCACCGGAGAATTGTTGAGTGTTCACAACAAGCTGTCCGATACTGTGTCGTTCTACTTCGGCCACCAAGGATACGAATACGTCGATTTGGGGCGAGTCTGGCAGATCGCATTGTTCGTGGGCCTGCTCCTGTGGCTATTCCTCATGATTCGAGTGTTGCTTCCTGCCTTGCGGCGAACTGGAGAGCAGAAGCAACTGGTGACGCTGCTGGCAGTGGCGAGTGCCGCCATTGCCCTGTTCTATGGAGCGGGTTTGACGTGGGGTCAACACACGCACTTGTCGATGGTGGAATACTGGCGGTGGTGGGTGGTCCACTTGTGGGTCGAAGGCTTCTTCGAGGTGTTCGCCACGACGGTCATCGCCTTCTTCTTCATGCGACTTGGCCTTGTACGGCCTGGGGTCGCGGCGGCATCGGCCCTGTTGTCAGCGACGATCTTCCTGTCGGGGGGGATTATCGGTACTTGCCACCATCTTTACTTCTCAGGCACGCCAACCGTGGCACTGGCCTGGGGTTCGGTTTTCAGCGCCTTGGAGGTCGTGCCGCTGGTCCTGCTGGGCTTCGATGCGATGGAAGACTTGCGGCGATCTCGGCTCACACCCTGGGTCCGGCAATACAAGTGGCCGATCTACTTCTTCGTCTCCGTGGCCTTCTGGAACATGATCGGTGCGGGCCTGTTTGGATTCATGATTAATCCACCCATTGCGCTGTACTACATGCAAGGACTCAACACGACGCCCCTGCACGGCCATGCCGCACTTTTTGGCGTCTATGGGATGTTGGGAATCGGCTTGATGCTGGTCTGCCTGCGGGCCTTGATTCCGGGACGAGAATGGAAGGATGGCCTGCTGACGTTCTCGTTCTGGTCCCTCAACGGCGGGCTGATGGCGATGTGTATTCTCAGCCTGCTGCCAGTAGGCCTGATGCAGACGTGGGCATCCGTCGAACACGGCTATTAGTATGCCCGCCGCAGTGAGTTCATGCAAACGCCGATCATGCAAACGTTTCGTTGGATGCGAGTGCCGGGCGATACGGTGTTCTTCCTCGGAGCCGTGGCGCTGGTTGTCTTCATAGCCGGACTGAAAACATGCCATTCCTTTCGCAGGGTGGCCCCGCTTTCCCGTCTTCGGGCTACCGGGGTGGCGCAGCCAGCGAAAGCTGTGAGCAAGAGCGATTGACGGGAACAGTGCGAACTCCGATTCAGTCGTCGGACAGAATGTCAGCGGTCGCCTCGAATCAATGGACTTGGCGGCTCAGCCGGGCCGAAGGCGGGCAACTCTGCGAGACATCCAACGCGATTGGCACTGCTGTTGGGTGCCACGGTCTTGGAGTATAGGTATCTACACATCGCAGAATGCAATTTTCGGTAGGTTCAGCCATGGTTTGCGGCCCAAAGGGCCAGTCGTTCACCCAGCCAGGGCCATTCGGCGCCCTTCGGCCCTGGAATCGATTCCACCAAAATCTTCATGAGGCCTGAAGGGCCGGTCGTTCCTTTCGATGAGCCTAAAGACCAAAGGAATGTTCGGTCCTTCAGGCCTCAGATCCTGTTTTTACATCGTTTCCCAGGGCCGAAGGGCGCCGAAGGGCCCTGGCTGAACTGCTGGCCCACTTGGGCCGTAAGACCGGAATCTCCGGAAGTTTCTGAAAAGCACTCAACTCGACTATCTCTTAGACTTTCTGTTTCTGAACATAGCATCATCGCGGTTCAGGGATGTGTAGATACCTATGGTCTTGGAGTCCGCGACAAGGCCGTGTGGATGACACCAAACCTTAGAATTGCACACGGACGGCAGAGGATTCCAGAGTCTCGAAGTGACCTCGATTGTGATATTATGAGTACCGCAAGGCACGGTCTTGTCGCGGTCTCTAGGACCTCCAGGACCGTGGCACCCCAAATTCGTCCGATCGTTTGGACCGCGCCCCCGGCGAGAAGAAACGCCATGAAAAACGCAAAGCCACTCGCATTTCCGGTTCCGTTTCCGGATATCCCTGGATATCTCTTAATTTGCAACGTCTCACGCGAGGCGGCTGCTGACAAACTTGGTCCGCCGATGCTTATTGACTGGGTTGATGGCCTTGGCAACGCCGATTTCTGGGCATTCGAATATCCGTGCGGCCTGCAGGTTGCTTTCGAGTTCGTCCATGATTCAGAAGGAGGGCGAGTGGTTGCAGATTCGCCCGAAATTGATCATGTCTTGCGACACATTCCGTTCTCCGCTTCAGAATGTGTCAAGCTTGACGACGACTCACTGCAATCACAGTGTAAGCGGTTGCTGACGGGGTATCCAGAACGGCAAAGCGAGATCGATTCGCTTCGTTCATTCCAAGTCTGGCGACAAGGTGATGACGGCAATCCCTTTCGAGTCGGCGACCCAACCAGCGAACGCGACGCCAAGTGTCTGGTTAGGCAGTTTGAATCGTTGAGTCACAAACAACTCTATTGGTATTTGCCCATCGAGAAGCAGTAACCGCAGAGAAGCAGTAACCGCCTGGCCACATCAGGGTAGCCTCAGTTGCCGCTTCGGCGACCGGGATCGCAACGCGACGAGAAGTTTGCAGTCGGCTACGCAATATTTTCAAAACTTCTTGTGACTTCATCATCCCGGTAGGCTCAAAGCAGCCAACCGGGGCTACCCCGCTCGCCGAGCAAGTGAGTCTTTCTCGAACGCAACCGAGGGACGAGGACGTCGAGAAACACGAATGGAGTGAGGCACGCGAGTTTCGGTTTTCCAGAGAGTCGTGGTTTACTCCGCCAACCAACGCCTCTTGATTGACAGGCTTCTGGAGGTGAGGCGATTACTTGAGATGCCGTGCGGCGTTGGTTCTCGGAGCAAACCACGACTTTCCGGGCACTGGCCCCCCTAAAATCGCTACTCGTGTCGGGTGGCACTCAACGCGGGTAATGAAAAATGGCTGCGGTAGGTCACACCATTGGTGTTAGATCAGGTCGCGGATTGTAAGCTTGGGTTTGAATTCGCTTTCCAACCCTACAAGTTCCTGCCTGATAAGAGTTCATCAGTGTTGATCAGCGGTACCCCCCAGCGTCTCGAAGTGAAATCGAATTCGATATTTTGAGCACCGAAAGACACGGCCTTGTCGCGGACTCCAAGACCGTGGCACCCCAAATTTGTCGCGCACCCTGGGGAAAACTCCGGGGCTTCCTTCGCAAAGCCTCAGTCCAGCCCCGGCCACCCTTTCGCTGGAGGTGCCGATAAAGCTCCTTCGAATGTTGGACGCCTCCGCTTGTTATCTGGATTGGACAGTCATAGAATCGCGACGACACCTATCTTTGGCGGATCTTGATGCCCTGATTTGACTTTCCCCGTTGCGTCTTTTGCTGGCCAGTTACTTTTCAGCGTTGTGGTCGGACATTCGACGGCACAATAATCTGAGCTGCCGTTTCTTCGCATTGATTCATTTCTGTGACAATGAGGATGAACATGAGTGACGTTCCCGTCGGGATTGCACATGAGCGGGTTGCGGAATTCACGCAACGGATACAGGCGATTCGCAGCAGTCTGCATCGCGTCATCGTCGGGCAGGATGAAGCTCTGGATCAACTGCTGGTCAGTGCCCTGACGGGGTCGCACGCTTTGCTGGTTGGTGTCCCAGGTCTGGCGAAGACGTTGATGGTCAAGGCACTGGCAGCGGCGTTCAGTTGGAAGTTTTCCCGAGTTCAGTTTACCCCCGACCTGATGCCCTCGGACATTACCGGCTACGAATTGCTGGGCCGCGGTGACGACGGGATGCCGCAAATGACGTTTCGTCCCGGGCCTGTGTTCGCCAATCTAGTGCTGGCAGATGAAATCAACCGGGCTGCTCCGAAGACTCAATCGGCACTGCTGGAAGCGATGGCGGAACGGCATGTCACCGTCGGCGGCAAGACCTATGATCTCGATGAACCGTTTCTTGTGATCGCGACTCAGAACCCCATCGAGCAGGAAGGGACGTATCCTCTTCCTGAAGCACAACTCGATCGGTTCATGATGGAAATCCGTATCGGTTATCCGTCTGTCGCTGAAGAAGAAGAGGTCGTTCTGAAAACGACCGGTGGCCGACAGGTCCTGCCCGAAGCGACTCTGGATCGTGAAGCCTTTCTTGACTTGCGAGATCTGGTCTGGGCAGTTCCAACGCCGCCGAACGTTGCCAATTACGCCGTGCGGCTGTGCCGGGCGACTCGGCCGGAAGACGGATCGAGTACCAAGTTCTCACGGGATTATGTGTCGTGGGGAGCCGGCCCGCGAGGTTCACAGAGTCTGGTCCTGGCAGCCAAGGCACGAGCCTTACTGATGGGGCGAACCGCTCCGACGATTGAAGATATTCAGGCGGTAGTCCCGCCGATTCTGCGGCATCGCGTGGTTGTCAATCATCGGGCGGTCGGTGACGCAATTACCTCAGAACAAGTCGTTCGACAACTCTTGAAGGATGTCGCGGCATGATTTCGCAGTCGCGCAGCCGATTTCTGGATCTTGCCGCCCTCGCTGCACTCGAACAAAAGCGATTTACCACGCGTCGGCGGATTGAAGGGTCCTATTCGGGTCGACATCTCTCTCGCGTACAGGGAGGTGCCGGAGAATTCGTCGACTATCGCGAATACACCGGGGGCGAAGATCTGCGACGCCTGGACTGGAAAGTGTTCGCCCGGACGGGCAAGGCGTTTGTCCGCCTGTTTCAGGACGAAACGAATTTGCTGTGCACTGTCGCTGTCGATGCCAGTGGATCGATGCGATTCGGTGAAGACGCGTCACTCTCGACGTCAGCATCGGCAAAGTCCAAGCTGGAATATGCTCAGTGGATCGCAACAGCACTCAGCCACATCATCAGTCGAGGCCAGGATCAGGTCGGGCTGGCGGTACTGGGGAATGAACTCAAGGACTGGCTGGCACCGGGGGGAACTCCCACCCACGTCGCTCGCATCCAGGAGATTCTGGAGCAGTTGAAGACTCAACCGACGACGCAGATGGCAGGTTCGTTACGTCAGTTGTTTGAGCGATCGCCGCGGCGAGGTGTGCTGCTGATTTTGTCAGACCTTTTGATGGATGATTTGCAGGAGACATTTGCGGCGCTGCGACTGTTTCGGCATCGAGGCTGGGAAGTCGTCATTCTGCACCTGGTTCATCCCGATGAAGAGCGACTGCCACCAGGCGTCGCATTTCGACTGCGCGGTCTGGAAGGTGAAGGGGATGTCGATTGTTCCCCGGCCGAGATTGCGACGCAGTACGAAGCTCGTTTTGCCGCATTCCTGACGATGGCCCGACAGTTGGCTCTCGGCGCAGGTTGTGATTATCGAATGGTGAGTACCGCGATTCCGTATTTGCATACTTTGGGAGAATTCCTGATCGAACGCGCTGGATAACCGTTTTTCGTCCTGAAAACGCGAAGCAATTATGTTCTTGAACCCGTGGGCTCTGTTCTTTCTTGTCGCGGTTGGCGTACCGGTCGCTGTGCATTTTCTGACACGGCCCAAACCGGTCGTTTTGCCCATTTCTACGCTGCGATTTGTCCGCGAAGTGATTCAGCAGCGGCGGGCTCGACATTGGCTGCGGGATCTGTTGCTGCTGTTAATGCGAACATCTGCGGTGCTGCTGATCGTATTTGCCGTCTCGCGTCCTCGCCCTGGCATGCAGCAGACGGTCTCGACCAACGAAGATGCGGATGCTGTTCGAGTCGTCGTGCTCGATTCCAGCCAGAGCCTGTCGGCCATTGATGGCGGTACGGCTTTGTTCGAGAAAGCTCGTGCCGCTGCGGCCGAGCAGCTTCGTTATCGACCGAATTTGCGAGCGAATCTGATTTTTGCCGGAGCGAAGCCACGACCCGTGTTTGATCAGCCATCGCAGAATTTCGACGCCTTGCGGGATGAGTTGGCTCGAGCGAAGTCACTGCCAGAACATCTGGAGGTGCTGCGCGCGTTGACGATGGCGGCCGAAATGCTCGCGCCACGTGATCCATCTGACCAGCGACGTCGAGAGCTGGTGATCGTCAGCGATTTTCAGCGTGCCAATTGGGCTCAAGCCGATTTTTCGGTGGTGTCCAAGGAGACCAAGATCATGCTGGAATCGGTGACTCCCAAATCGCCGCTCGCCAATCTGGCGGTTGCTGGCGGCCGGGTGATCGGGCTGTCGTCGATGGCCGGAATCGCCGGCAATCGCGGGCAGACCAACTACGCCACCACCAAAGCCGGGATGATCGGCATCACCGAAGCCCTGGCACCGTCGCTGGCCGAGAAGGGGATCACGATCAACGCGGTTGCTCCCGGCTTCATCGAGACCGCGATGACCGCGACCATCCCACTGGCCACCCGCGAGGTCGGCCGCAGGCTCAACTCGCTGTATCAGGGCGGCCAGCCCGTCGATGTCGCCGAGACCATCGCCTACTTCGCCAGCCCCGCATCGAATGCCGTTACCGGCAACGTGATCCGGGTGTGCGGCCAATCAATGC
>JBAWWJ010000174.1:0-17909 GCA_037146815.1 Planctomycetota bacterium | reverse complement strand
ATCAAAACAAGCTCGCTTCGCCATTTTGCCCGGCATTGAGGGGACAGAATTGTCATGAACCCGGCAATCACTAAAAGAACGAGGATTGAAAGCGGTGTCTTGACGGCGAACGCGTAAATATAATAGTACCACCATCCACCGTGCTTCCAGCTCCCTCGCAAAAACGACATTTTTCCATACTCGAACTCGAATTTCTGACAGTCGATCCCGAGAACGTAGTTTGCCGGAAATGGCACTGGCAAAATGCGCAGGAACGTCTCGCGAAAGCGGTTTCCTGGAACTTCGTGAGCGTGTGGACCGCCCAAGGTCTTGCTAATAAAGTCGAACTCTTTAATCGGTTGAAAGGAACCTTCAAAGCAGTACCCGGCGTTCAATAGAAATAAAGCGATCCCGAACATGATTGCGAGTTGTCCGCACTCAGATCCCGGTGCTGTGATGGGTGATTCGGAACGGAGATCAGGGTTCTCGGTCCGGCACTGACGTGGTATCGTCAGTCGCAGACACCACAGCAACGTCCATAATGGAAACAGCATGATCCACGTGGATTTTGTCAGCAGTGCCAACCCGAGCACCGCTCCCGCGAGAAAGGCACGGCTCCAAACTGGTCGATACCACCAGCACCAGTAAGTGAAGCCAGCACAGCAGCCCAATGACGCCGCTCCGGCATCAGGCGTGATTGTCGCTGCCCACGTCATGACATTTGGGCACCAGCAGAAGGTCAGCAAGGCAATGAAAGCGGACTTGCGGCCAAATAGTCGGTGAGACCAATGGTAGGTCATCAGGCCACCCAGAAGACCGAGTGGCAAGCAGGCCCAGCGTGCAATGGTGATTTCCCAGAACAGTCGGCTTCCGATGCCCTTCTGGAATGCCAAGCCCAATTTGAATTCGGGACGTTCATAAGGACCATTGGTGATCGCCGCTGGAGTGCCTGGCAACGTTCCTTGGATGGTCGCAGGCAATGCTGCAACCATCCTGACAAGCGGTGGATTCACACGATACAGGTTAAAAGTGCCGGTCTGCCAATGATTGATCCCGCAGGGTAAAAGGGCAATTTCATCGAACGTCGGCGCATACCGGGCGGCGGTCCAAGCAAGCAGGCCTGCGAAGACAACGAACTGCAGAGGCATCGCGCATTGCGCTACGCACTGCCAGCAAGGTGAACCACATTGAGCGTTCACAATTGAATAGCGCATGCGATTCCTTCCAGCATCCAATCTGTGAGAAATCAACGAGTTGCGACTTTCGCCCGTTTCCGTCTCGAGATCCCGTTGAAACTTTTCTACTGAAACAGCATCCTTAAGGATGCATGTGCAGCGCAGTCGATCAGCCCTCTCGCAACAAGATGAACAGATAATCCCTGAGCACAGGAGTCAACAAATCGGCGCAGGGTCAAGAGTGATGGGAGATGGATGCATAAAGAAGAGGCAACTCAGTTTTGGCCGTTCTGATCCGCGATCATCAAACGCAACGGTACTTTCGCCACAATCGAGTCCTGCGCCTTCACGACCAACTCGCCTCGCAACAATCCCGGTTTCGATGAGGCATTGGGGCGGACCGTTGCAACAACACCGTCAGCGATATCGCTGATGCCTACCAACACCCAGTCTCCATGGACCTCAAAATTTGGACTGAAATTCTGCCCTGTCCGCCGGTTCACCAAAATCTGATATTCATTACGCTCTCCGGTTATCGACGTTCCGGCGTGTAAGAACATCGGGTCGACGCTAAAGGGAGGTACGACTGCTCCCGCGATTGTTTTCTTCAAAATCAATTCATTTCCTTCTCCACCCCACTTCATTCTCAGAGCCACCCATTCGTCGATGGGTCCCGGAGGCAAACCGCGCATTAAAACATCCAACCGACGAGTGCCGTTCACAGGCACATCCTTGGCCATTAAAGCCTCCACATACTTTGAGGACGTCTCGACAACAATGTCGCTCAAGCGCCACTCTGAGCCCAATCGAAACTCCGCCACAGCCGCACTTTTCAATTCAGGCTCCCACTTTGTGTCAACTACGATGTCGCGCAAATCGTTCCATGAAAATTCGTTTCCCGACACCGCCGGTTCCGTGACGAAAAAGTTGGGGAAGCCAAAAATCGCAATCCGGTCCGCCACCCGGCACTCCAAGCGAAAAACAAGACTGAAATTCGTCCCTTGTCCCTTTGTATCAATCACAAAGTCAGCAACCGTACTCTCTCCGGTTGCCAAGTCCGTTGCCCCAATCGTGGCCTTAGCACAACTACAACTCGAAGAAATCGTGAGTTTTGAAATCGGAGCACCAGTATGATTCACGACAGCGAACCGGCGAAGCAACCCGACTCCGGGTTGCAATTTGATCGTGCTGTCATTTGGTAGAATCCAACGCGCCTCGCCGGTTTCCAGTAATTCGACGGTTGCCCGACCATCGTGAACTTGTTCGCCAAGCGCACTTTGACCTCGCCGAGTTTGCGCCGGGACAGTCGAATCGGCACCACGCCGCCAAACGACTGCGATCCCCAGAGTCGCGAATAACCCGATCGACAGAACACTAAACAGGACGATCTGTCGTGACCATCTATGGTAATTCCCCACAATTCGCTCCCACCTCAGGTATTGCGTCTTCGTCGATTGCCATACGCGAATATTGCACAGACCACCAGAACATTCAGAAGTATTAACAACATTCGGTAGTTAAAATTGCCTTTTTCGGGGATCGGTTCGAGACTCCGCTCCGGTGGTTTCTCCAAGAGATCATAGCGCTTCAAGCGGTTGAAACGCGCGTCATTCTTGAGATTAAAGAGTGCATCGTCCACATCAATATCGAACGACGGAGGATCAACTGCCAAATACTCAGATCGCAACTTGAGGACGATCTTGCCAGACTGGTCGTCGCGTCCATACGACTCACGTGCACTATCACAAGGAAACCAGAACCCCAAGGATGTCTTTCTAAAATCCTTGTTTGTTTCAGATGACATAAGATTTCCACCGACCACAAGGCGAATCAAAGCGAATGAATTCCCATTTTTAGGAAGTATTATGAACTCTAAATAACTTTTCGGATCTGCCGCCTTGATGATACGTACTTTGATTGCCTTTTCGCCGTCCCACTCAATATCGTCGTACACGGGCTCATCTGAATCCTTCACGAAAAAGGAGATGACATTGATCGGGGGTTGCTTCGGATCAAGACGTCCCAGAGTAAACACAGGATTGGGTCCCATAGGATTCTCTGGTTTGACATTCCCAAATGTACGGTCGTCTGTCCGGTTGCGGGAGATTAACGTGCATTCTTTTCCGTCCCATGCCGTAACAGCGGGTTCGACGCTGAGTTCGCCGCTTTGGATTTGCCGTCGAAGTTCCGTAAGCGGCGCGACATTGTCGAGATAGAGCGTTTCGAGTCTCAATTTCGCACCGCTCTCATAGCAGCGAGCCAAGCGTGTGCTCACTGCATTCGTATGTTCGGCGAGCTCAACGGAAAGGGCGCGCAAACGCTCTGCCACCAACTGTTCCAGTCGCTCATCCCGCTCTTGCGGAGTCATTTTCTTGTACTTAACCAGGATCGCCAATTCGTCTGATGCGGCATCTCTGATTCCCTTTTCGACCAGTTCCAGATGTTCGGTGTTGCGTTTGACGCCGGGGGAATTCGGGCCGTTTTTATTGGCATCATAAGTCCTGATCAGGAAACTACCCGTGGCTGAACGATATCTGATTCGGGAAATGTCCAAGTAGGACTCGTAAACCTGTTCCGCCCATCGCCATCTAGCACTCGTATTCTCTTTGTGAGCACCCTCTTTGTGAGCGGGATCATCCGCAGCAACCGGAGAGATGACGAAAATCCCCGCGAATGTGGTCGCGACGACGAGCGTTCTCACGATGCGTACAGCACAATACATGGACTACTCGCTCTTAGAGAGGAAAAAGCAAGAATCGGGTCGGATCAGGAGTCAAAATCGCCACACTCGACGAAATGCCGGAAGCAGTTTCAAAACCTTTCACACCGCATCGCGCCTCGCGAATTTCGCGTTTTCTGGCTTTGGAACTGCTTCCCGAACCAGTCTGAACGTTATGGCGTGGCACCATTACATGCGGTGCAGCTACCCGTATAACTCGTCGCTGTATAGGAGCAACTATACTGGCAGTAAATCCAGAGGCAGGCTAATCCGATGGAAGAGATGATGCCTGCAATCGTGAGGGCTGCTGTGGAACCGACGCATCCAGCGACACAGACACCCGTCAGGCATCCGGCACCAAGCGTAACTCCACAGCATGCGATGATGCAGTAGATTGTCCAGGTTCCAAATGAGATACCAGCTACGACACCGATGCAAGCGATTGCCGAGAACGTACCCAATGCTTCAGAATTGAAGATCTGTGTTTCCTGAGTGGCCCAATTACCGCACGAATTGCAATCGAACACACCACTGGGAAGAGAATAAGTTCCAATACACGAACTGGGCGTGAAGTTTTTCGTAATATTGCTCATTGAGCAGCAGCAGTATAGCGTTGGACAACCGTTGCCCGTCCCGGCACTCCATGAATTGGAGCCCTTGCAAGGACCAACGGCGTTATTGGGACCTGAGCACCCGTTGAAGGCTGGATTTTGTTGAGCATGCAAGAACTGCTGAAACCCTGGAGTGGTATTGGCAATCAGGGCCAAAAACAGACACAGGATGAGAAAAGGCTCTTTTCGAATTGAACTCATCGCCATCTCCTTGTTGTTGATGCAAAACCGGGAATGAAACAGATACGCCTTCTGGGGAATGGATAAAATGTCGCCAGAGAATGGATCTGCAATACACCGCCTCATTCGGAATGAGACATTGCATCACTCCAGAATGGATTAAAATGATATCATCGGGAGTGTACGATTTCAATGCAGCGACCTTACGCCGCTTTTTCTGGGTGCACGTCAGCTTTTGCAAAGGAGGTTTTCAGTGCGCAGATGTTTTGGAAGACGTCAATTCCGGAATTGAACGGATTTGTGGTAGCGTGGGGTGGTGTATTGATCTGGAGAAAGGAGTTTCTGGCGCTGAAAGCTAACCGTGATTCTTCATCGTTCTGCCCCACATCGTTCTGCCAACAGTCTTGCATGAATTGAAGAGGAGACCTGCGGTCAACCGTTTCGGCGGGGTCGGGAGCCCCGCGCCGATCGCGCGTAAACCAAGTCTTGATTTTGGCCGAATTCTCGAATCTCAATCTCGCGCCGAACGATCTTGCCACGTATCACGGACGCAGATATAGTCCCCAAAGTTCCAAGGTGGGGTCGATCTGTCCGCGCTCTGCGGTCATGCTGGTTCATGGTAGAACCGGTCCGGCTCCATCGTTCAGAATGGATTCGAACGGAGCGGATAATGCGAGTTGTGATTCTCGCGGGTGGAATGGGCACACGCCTGCAAGAGGAAACCACGGCTCGACCAAAACCAATGGTCGAGATTGGTGGCAAACCGATCTTGTGGCACATCATGAAGCACTTCGCCCACCATCGCTTCGATGATTTCTACATCGCCCTGGGTTACATGGGCGATTTCATCAAGAGCTATTTCCTGGATCGCGTCAATCTCAGCGGCAATCTGTCGATCGACTTCGCTACCGGCGATATCCTTCGCACAGAAGCAGAAACGGAACGCTGGAACGTCAATCTGATCGATACCGGGCTGAAAACATTGACCGGCGGACGCCTGTTGCGGATGCAACGTTGGCTTTCCGATACAACATTCATGCTGACGTACGGCGATGGCGTGAGTAACGTCGATCTGACCGAACTTCTGAAATACCATCGTCAGCAGGGGAAGCTTGCAACGGTTACGGCTGTTCGCCCCCCGGCACGATTTGGCGGACTCGTCGTAGAAGACGGCCTCGTCAATCGGTTTACGGAAAAGCCAGTTGCGGGCGAAGGATGGATCAATGGCGGTTTCCTGGTTTTCGAGCCTGGTATCTTCGATTTCCTGACCGACGACGAAACCAGCCTCGAAGCCGACGCCTTGGAACGAGTTGCCGCTGCCGGTGAATTGGCTGCGTATTGCCATCCCGACTTCTGGCAATGCATGGACACACTGCGAGACAAGCATTATCTCGAACGGATGTGGACCGACGGTTCTGCTCCCTGGAAAACCTGGGACGACACTCCGCCGCTTCGCGTCTCGTGGCCCGCTGTTAAAGCGGCCTGAGATTCAAGATTTGCGTAAGCTTACATGCCCTGTCGATCGTCATCTCGTTACTCATCGCCGAAGGATTACCACTGTGAATGCTGACACCGCAACATGGCGGCGTGACTTCTGGCGAGATCGAAAAGTCTTTGTCACCGGTGCCAGCGGTCTGGTGGGTGGGTGGCTGATTCGTCGTCTGCTCGAAGCAGAAGCAGACGTCGTTTGCCTCGTACGAGACTGGGTCCCGCAGTCGGAACTCATCCAGAGTCGATTGATTGACAAAGTGACCGTAGTCCGGGGTGAATTGAACGATCAGGCCCTTCTGGAACGTGCGATCGGTGAGCACGAGATCTCAACGGTGATGCATCTGGCGGCTCAAACGATCGTTGGGATCGCCAATCGTAATCCGATTTCAACGTTCGAAACCAACATTGGCGGAACGTGGAAACTTCTCGAAGCCTGTCGACGGTCTCCCAAAGTGGGGCAGATCATCGTTGCCTCCTCCGATAAAGCGTACGGGGAAGCCGCGACGTTACCTTACAGCGAAGAGACTCCATTGGCCGGGCGTCATCCGTACGACGTCAGCAAATCTTGCAGTGATCTGATCGCACAAACGTACGCAGTCACCTACAAACTTCCTGTCGTGATCACTCGTTGCGGTAATTTCTACGGTGGTGGCGACCTGAATTGGAACCGGATTATTCCCGGCACGATCCGGTCGATTGTCCGTGATCAGCGTCCTGTGATTCGGTCGGACGGCTCATTCGTCCGTGACTATTTTTATGTCGAAGATGGTGCGGCAGCTTACATGTTTCTGGCCGAGCAACTGGCTCGTCGTCCAGAACTGGCGGGCGAAGCCTATAACCTGTCGACCGAGATTCAAATGTCGGTGGTTGAGATTGTGAATCGAGTGTTGCAGGTGATGGGTTCGTCGCTGACTCCCGAAATCTTCGGTCAGGCCAGTCATGAAATCCCTCACCAGTATCTCAGCGCCCGTAAAGCCCGTGAACAACTGGGATGGGAGCCCCTGTTCACGCTGGAAGAAGGTCTCCGGAGAACAATCGAATGGTACTTGAACTATCTACAAGCGACAGTTGCGACAACAAAGTTGCCGTGGTCTGCCGGTCCTGTGGCCAAGTCGGCCTGAACACGGTTCTGTCACTGGGAAACACGCCGCTGGCCAATGCCCTGCTGCGCGAAGAGGAACTGTCGGCCAGCGAATCGAAGTGGCCACTGGAGCTCTGCTGGTGCCCAACGTGTTCACTGGTGCAGATCTCGGAAACAGTCTCGCCAGAAGTTCTGTTCCGCGAATATGCCTATCTGTCCTCATTTTCGGACACGATGGTTGCACACGCACGCACAATCGCTGACCGACTGCGCGAGACTCGAAAACTCGGCCCCGACAGCCTGGTTGTCGAAGTCGCCAGCAATGACGGTTACTTGCTGCAGTGGTATCACAAGGCGGGTGTTCCCGTCTTGGGAATCGAACCTGCCCGAAATATCGCTCAGGTTGCAGAATCCGAACGTGGTGTCCGAACCATCAGCGAATTCTTCGGTCGTGAGCTCGCGCACCAGTTGTCACGTGACGGAATGCGAGCCGACGTTATTCATGCGAATAACGTCCTGGCGCATGTTGCCGATCTGAACGGTGCTGTCGCCGGATTCGCAACGTTGCTGAAGCCCGAAGGAGTCGTGGTCGTCGAGGCTCCTTATCTGAAGGATCTGCTCGATCACGTCGAGTTCGATACGATTTATCACGAGCACCTTTGCTATTTTTCGCTGACAGCCCTGACATTGTTGTTCGGTCAGCAGGGGCTTGAGATTTTCGACGTGGAACGACTGAAAATTCATGGTGGCTCCCTGCGAATCCATGCCGCCAAGGCTGGCACAACGTCCGTCAAAGCATCGGTTCACGATCTGCTGGAAGAAGAAGCGACGTGGGTTCGTGATCCAGAATTCTACCAATCGTTCGGTGAAAGGGTCGAATCGCTTCGCCGCGAACTCGTCGGGCTGCTGAATTCGCTGAAGGCAGAAGGAAAGCGAATCGCCGTTTATGGCGCTTCGGCCAAAGGGAGTACGCTGCTGAATTACTTCGGGATTGGTTCCGATGTGCTCGAATACGTTGTCGATCGCAGCACTGTCAAACAAGGCCGGTACACTCCGGGGACACGTCTGAAGATCCACGATCCTTCGCGACTGACGGAAGATCAGCCTGACTATTGCCTGCTGCTCACCTGGAATTTCGCCGAGGAAGTGCTGGCTCAGCAGGAACAATACCGCAGTCGCGGCGGCAAATTCATCATTCCGATCCCCTCGGTCCGCGTTGCCTGATGCGGACGTCGGGAGACTTGTGATGAAGTTCGTTCGTGCTGAATTACCGGGTGTCTGGGTGATCGAGCCGGAATTCCAGCGCGATGATCGAGGTGCATTTGCACGCGTCTGGTGCGAACGTGAATTCACGCAGCACGGTCTGAATACGTCGCTGGTGCAGTGCAATATCTCGCTCAACAACCGACAGGGAACGGTCCGCGGGATGCATTTTCAGCGGCCTCCGCACGGCGAAACAAAACTCGTTCGCTGCACGCGGGGTGCGATCCTGGATGTGATCGTCGACCTGCGACAGGACTCGCCGACATTTCGTCGCTGGATCTCGTGTGAGCTGTCTGCTGACAACCATCGCATGCTTTATATCCCATCCGGGTTCGCACATGGGTTTCAGACATTGACAGACAACGCCGAAGTTCATTACCAGATGTCGCACGAATATCACGCCCCGAGCGCCGATGGGGTTCGCTGGAATGATCCAGCGATCAATGTGGTATGGCCGTTGGCTGTGACCAGTATTTCAGACCGGGATTGTCAATGGGCAGATCTGGAAGGCCGAATTCCCTGTTTATCGCCGGTGTGAGTCCCCCCAGGCAGGAAGCCGTTCATGAAAGCACGTAAACGAATTAACGCAGTCCTGGCGCTGGCAGGATATTCCCTCTATCGGTCGCGCCGCGGACGTACCTATGAACACGATGGTTTGATTACTGACCATAATCACGAATTTGTCCGCGACCCGCATTTCGAATCGGCCTATCGACGGGGTGTGCAGGCATCGCACGTCGACTATCAGATCGAATGGCGGACGCACATTGCGCTCTGGGCCGCTTTCACCGCCAGTAAGCTTCCGGGAGATTTCGTCGAATGTGGCGTGAACTGGGGGTTTCTCAGTTCCGCGATCATGGAATATCTCGACTGGAACAGATTGAACCGTCATTTTTTTCTGCTCGACACTTTTAACGGCCTGTCCGAGGAATTGTTGAACGAGGAAGAGCGAGCTGCCGGGGCGGCTGAAAACAGCCGTAAGATGGTCCAGCGGGGAAAATATAACGCAGACGTCGAAACAGTTCGCAACAACTTCAGCGGCTGGCAAAATGTGAAGATCATCCAGGGGGCCGTTCCGGGAACCCTGAATCAGGTAACGGCCGATCGAGTGGCCTACCTGCACATCGACATGAATTGCGCCGCCCCCGAAGTCGCGGCCCTCGAGTTCTTCTGGCCCAAGTTGGTCCCCGGAGCAATGGTCCTGCTGGACGACTACGGATTCCCTCAGCATGAACCGCAGAAGCGAGCCATCGATGCGTGTGCTCAAAAGCTAGGTGTGATGGCCGCATCCCTTCCTACCGGTCAAGGCCTGATCATCAAGCCTGCAATTTCATCCTGAAAGATTCCGGAACAGCGGCCAGATGGCCGTGCCATGTTCAAAACGACGATGCCTGACGAACGATTTCTGCCAATTGACGAGAAATAATGCTGGTTGCCGACCCGAACGCTCGAATCTCAACGCTCGCCGATATCGACGAGTCGAGCCGGGGTACGCGTATCATCGTCGGGGCTCACTCCATGATTGATTCGTTTGTACGAATCAAATGTGCAGGTGGAACCGATGATGTCGTGATTGGCGAGTACTGCTACATCAACTCCGGAACTGTGATGTATTCCGGAAACGGCATTCGCATGGGACATCACGTCCTGATCGCAGCGAACTGCACGCTAGCTCCAGTCAATCATGCTTTTCGCGAGCGAAATCGGACGATTATTGAGCAGCGATTTCTTCCCGGTCGGGGAGGAATCGTGATTGAAGATGATGTCTGGATCGGTGCCGGCAGCGTCATCCTTGATGGTTCAATCCTGCGCCGCGGTGTCGTCGTCGGTGCCTGCTCACTGGTCCGAGGTGAACTGGAGTCGTACGGAATCTACGTCGGAAACCCGCTAAAAAAGATCGGAGAGCGAACGTGAAGTTCACTGTACTGGGGTCTACGGGATTCATCGGCTCACACGTCGCGGCACTCGCCCGGTCGCAAGGCCACGACGTCTATTGCCCGGTACGTGGCGAATCACTGGATCATCAGAATCTGGGGCATGTGATCTATGCCATCGGGATCACGGCCGATTTTCGACAGCGGCCTCACGAAACGATTACTGCTCACGTCACGAAGCTTCAAGAAGTCCTGACGCAATCAACATTCGAATCACTCGTCTACCTCTCTTCGACGCGTGTTTATGCCCGCTGCTCCGGTAATGGACGCCCGGTGGGACTCCATGCCGTCAATGAATCGACTCCCGTTCCCGTCGTCTCGTCCGATTTCAGTGACCTGTACAACCTCTCAAAATTGATGGGCGAAAGTATCGCACTATCGCATGCCCCTCGAGTTCGAGTGGCTCGATTATCAAACGTCGTCGGTCCTGATTTCACGTCAGACAATTTTCTAACGAGCGTACTACGCGATTGCGTTCAAAAGGGACGAGTCCTCCTGCGATCGTCACTGGCGTCTGTGAAGGACTATGTCAGTGTGAAGGACGTGGCTGAGATCCTGTTGAGAATCGGGACCGATGGACGGTCACCGATCTACAATGTCGCCTCCGGCTGCCAGACGACAAACGCCGAGATCATCACGGAACTGACTCGATTGACCGGAGCCGAAATCAGCGTAACACCCGAAGCGCCGACGTTGGGGTTTCCGCCCATTGACATCAGTTTACTGAGTGCCGAGTTCGGTTTCGCACCGCGGTGCATGGAAGAGATTCTGCCCGATCTTGTCGCTCAGTCCTGGAAATACTATTCGTTACCGACCTGCAGGGAGGCCGCATGAAGATCGATTTTGAAAAGGCTGTCGTTGAAGTGACTGGCCTCGACGGACAAGTCCGCTCGCTTCCCTTTGCCAGCGCCGAAGCATTTCGCGAAGTTTCCAAGGCCTGGCTGCGAGTCGGTTGGGATACGAAATACGTCTACGGCTTTACCTGGCTCGGACGACCGATCATCCAGCTTCCCGATGACATGATCCGTCTACAGGAAATCATTTACCGGTTGAAACCGGATGTCATTATCGAAACCGGGATCGCTCATGGTGGTTCACTGATTTATTCGGCAAGCCTCTGTCAATTGATGGGGACGGGGCGAGTCATCGGGGTCGACATCGAGATTCGTCCTCACAATCGCCAGGCGATTGAAGGTCACCCGCTGTCGAAATATATCCAGATGTTTGAAGGGAGTTCGATTGACCCGGGATTGGTGCAGTCGGTTCGTAATGAAATCAAGCCGGGTGAATCGACGATCGTGCTGCTCGACAGTTGCCACACCGCTGACCATGTGCTGGCTGAACTGGAAGCCTATTCGCCGATGATCACCCTTGGATCGTACATTGTTGCCATGGACGGCATTATGCAGGATGTTGTCGGCGCTCCGAGAACGGCCCCCGACTGGATCACGAATAATCCTCAGGCCGCCGTAAAGGAGTTCCTGAAGACTCACCCCGAGTTCGTTCTGGAAGAACCGCTGATCCCGTTCAATGAAGGTCTGGTGACCGATCGAGTCACCTATTGGCCCAACGCGTACTTGAAGCGAATCTGAGTTCGAAAGGAAGCTTCGATGGAGTCTCGCCTGGTCTCAATTGGGATGCCGGTCTACAACGGTGGAGAGGACCTTCGTCGTGCGCTCGATTCCATCCTGGCGCAGACCCACACCAATTTCGAACTGATCATCTCTGACAATGCGTCAACCGACGAGTTGACGAAGGCGTTGACAGAAGAGTACGCCCGCCGGGATTCGCGGATTCGATTGACCCGACAGCCACAAAACCGGGGAATCCTTGCCAACTTCCTGTGGGTGGTTGATCAGGCCCGTGGCGATTACTTCATGTGGGCGGCACACGATGACACGTGGTCGCCCAATTACGTAGCCAGTCTGGCAAAATCTCTCGACGATGCCCCTGACGCTGTCTTGGCGACACCTCGAACAATGATCGATGTGGCCACACGGACAGGAGGATCCTTCGAAAAAGTAATCCCTCCGGCACCCAACGGTGACCGCTGGCAGACGCTGGATCTGTTTTTGACGATCTCGGGTGTCTGGATCTATGGCCTGTTCAGGACGGACTGGATCAAGAAGACTTCCCCTGAATTCGGTAAGTATTCCGTCCTCGGCGACCACATCTGGCTGTATGGCATGCTGCTGCAAGAGCGAGTTGTCGGGACCGAAGAAGCCATTTACTACCGAACTCAGACACAAGGGAAGTATGTCCTGAGTACCCGCAAGAAAGTCGAAACCTTGCTGGGTGTTCTGTACCACATTCCACGGCTGACTTGGACTCGTCTCCCCGCTTCAGAGCGGTGGCAGGGGTTTCGTCGAGCCTTTTCGTTCATTTACCGACGCCAGATCCGCCAACGCAATTTTCTGGGGACATCGCTCCGCATTGCCAAGATGACAACCTTGCTGACCTGGTTCGGAATCGACGCAGGGATTCGCCGGATGTTGAGCCCGTTTCGACACGCTGTCGCAGGGCGAGCCCATTGAACAGACGATCTTCGATGCGTTTGTTTTTGCAAACGATTGAGTTTTTTCCGAAAGTAGCCTTCACGCTCCTGCGTGAAGATCGCCGTCTGCATTTGGGCGTCTGATATTCATCGCACGTATGACAGCCATGTCGTAAAGAAAAAAGAGGAGAAGAGGAGACCTTCGGTCGTCGGTTTCGGCGGGGTCGGGAGACCCGCGCCGAACAAGCCGGGGATTCGTGCATCAGCGCTTGGCTTGAGGTTTCTTGTGCTACGCGCCCAGCTTGAAGCAAGCTCGGCCACCCTGCCCCATTGAACCGCCTGAACTTCTGTGCGTTTGTTTTCGTTAAGTCGCGGGAAACTCGATGAACTCCGTCGGGACATGGCTCGTCAACCAGACTTCGTTTTCTGACAAATAAAACGTGTGCCCCGCGGAAATCATTTCACTCGCTCGGATGATCAGGACCACCGGGTTGCCGTGGTGATATCTCTCGACAAGTGCACATGCTGGCGACTGCCGGACTTCAGTCCGTGCTCTCGGATCGAATCGATGAAACGCGAGGCCGTTCCGTGGTAGAGAGTATCAGGGGGGATCGCCGGGAGAAGATCGAGTTCAATTTCGACGGAATGTCCCTGGCTGGCACGAATTCGCAACCCGTCTTCGCTGAAGGCGAAACGCCTCTTGTCATTTTCAGCGACGACCCGCTCGAGCAGTTCGCGGGAAACGTTCTTTCCCTTCAATGCCATCAGCCTGA
This sequence comes from Planctomycetota bacterium, assembly GCA_037146815.1. GTDB lineage: Bacteria > Planctomycetota > Planctomycetia > Planctomycetales > Planctomycetaceae > Schlesneria. The sequence goes on along the minus strand of JBAWWJ010000174.1, from coordinate 4,209 downwards.
GAAGTTCTTCAACATCCGCCCATCCGTTCGGATCAAGCGTCAGACCGATTTTGTCAGGGGCATGACGCAGGATCAGGCTGAGAAATTTGCTGAGACTGACAACGTCGGACATCGTCTTTGACTTTCTGCATTCCGGTCTAAAACTGAAGGGACTCTGAATTCCGTGCTGGGATTTGATCCGAAAACGATACTATAACTTTGATGCGGAGTTAATTGTCCGCAGTACGAAAATGCGGTCCTTCGTGACATTGGACTGCTTGTCCCTGGACTTACGTCGTGTACCGCCGCTTCTTCGGAAGTGATTTCCTGATTTGAAAGAAAAAGCATGAGTCGACCCCAATATGATCCTGATCGCCGTATGTTTCTCGGAGCATTGGGAACTGCATTTTTTACGACGCCGGGATTATTCGCCGAGCAATTGTTGTTTCCGTCGCCAGCCACGACGGAAGGACCATTTTATCCAGACAAGATGCCGCTGGATCAGGACAACGATCTGATCATCATCAAGGACAGCACAACTCCAGCCGTTGGGATCATCACTCACCTGACAGGGCGCGTGTTGTCACCATCCGGCGAACCGATCAAGGATGCTACGGTGGAGATCTGGCAATGTGATGCCAATGCCGTTTACCTTCACACGCGTGACAGTGGCCCCAAAGCACAACAGCAGGACAAGCACTTTCAGGGATTTGGCCGGTTTACGACTGCGAGCACGGGGGAGTATCGATTCCGCACCATCAAGCCTGTTCCTTACCCCGGTCGTCCGTCACCGCATATCCACATCAAAGTGAAACGTGGAGATCGCGAATTGATTACGACCCAGATTTTCGTCCGTGGCGATGCCGGAAACGCACGCGACGGAGTCTTCCAGGGTGTTCGCGACATCGTGGATCGAGAACTACTGATGGCCGACTTCACTCCCGTCAAAGATTCCAAAATCGGCGAATACCATGCCCGGTTCGATGTTGTTGTCGGCCGGACTCCTGATGAACGTTCCCTGCAGAAGTAATTGCACCGTCCAGTAGTTGTGGTGGGATCAAGAAGGCGAAATGATGACGCGAATTCAGTCGAAATGTATTTTGGCGAGTAGCCTGTTGGCGATTCAGGGCGTCATTGCAACCGCTGTTGCAATCGTTCACGCTCAACCACCACGCGAGCGTGGAGGTCAACCGGCGGTAACCGTTGAATCGTCCGTCAACCGGTTGATGACGTATGATGCTGATGGGGACGGCAAACTTTCAAGGGCCGAAGTCACGGACAGTCGGTTACTTGCCTTGTTGCAGCGATGCGATGCCAACAACGATGGAATTGTCACACGTGACGAGTTGATGGCTCAGATCAGTAAAGAAGCTGTAATGCCAGCGCGACCTGGTAACGGTACGACACAGACTGGGCCACGACCGGGCGGCGAGGCAAACGGTCCACCTGGTCCCGGCCAGATCGTTCCCCCTTTCGTCATCGACGAATTGAAGCTGACAGACACCCAGCGCAGCCAACTCCAGGAATTGCAAAAAGATGTTGATGCAAAACTCGCAAAGATTCTGACGCCAGAACAGCTTGAGCAATTGCGTCAATCAGGTAATCGTCGCTCGGGTCCACCGGGTGGCCCAGACGGGCGTCCACCAAGACCTCAATAGCTCGCTCGACCGGCCTGCTGAATGTATCGCAATGAATATTTGCAGCTTCCCGCAATTGACATGACTCGTCTTCGGACGACCCGTGAAAGGCGCTGGCAACGACGTATTTGCGATTGCCACCAGCAGATTCATGGGTGGCGACATTCCGCCAGATCTAATGATTGCGCCCATCATCCAGCGGCTTTCCGGGCTGTAAGAGGATTACACCATCACGTCTTCTTGAGGTCCCTCCCAGAGCGGGTCATCGATTGGTCCTGACTGTACCTGGTCAGCCAAGAGAAGCTTTGTACAAAGGGATACCCCAGTGATTGTCGGGTGCTCATCAACACGCCTGCCCCGGAAATATTGCCTCAAACCATTAGCGAAACAAACCAGCGTGGCCATGGATCGTTAAAAGCCACGCGCTATTTACAGTTCCAGAAATGAGCACCTCCTCACACTTTTCGGCACATTTACGTTGCATTTTCACGGCCACCGATTTACCCTGTCGCATCAACCCGCACTTCGCTGCGACACTGTGGCAATCGCTTAGACCTTAGACGAGCAATGACAAAATACATTTCAACACGCAATCCGTCTGCCGAATGAACATCAAACACAAGGAGTCTGCCATGCAACGCACCGAACTGCTCGCCTTTGTTGCCTTAGTGTTGTTTTCATGTACCAGCCAGCAACTATATGCTCAGACGTCCGTGACGATAAATGGCCAAGCCTCAACTGATGCACCTACGGACTTTGGCGTTGCCGCTGTAGGAACAATGATCTCGAGTCTTCAGCCACTAAGCTTGTCAGTTGACAGCCCGCCGTCCGGCTTATCGTGGACTTGGTCGCTATCTGGGGTCGGCACAGTTGCTTCATCGGGCACATCGTCAGCGTCAGCAAACATCGGCTTTACGGCTGGTGGAGTTCAGACATTTACCATTACGGCCACTGGTGCCAGCTCGGGATCCAGCACATCCATGGGAGCCAGCGGAACCTATCGGGGACAGGCCACAATTGTCGCGGTGACGAGCCTTACAGTGAAATCTGGTGTGCGAATTGAGGAGGGAAAAACTCTCAATGCCACTGATTTTACGATCGTCACTAATCCTCCTGGTTATGAGTCAATGGTGTCACTTACCCCGTCGTTGCCACTTACTTTGGGTGGTGGCGGGGAAAGCGTCACGCTGACCGCTACATGCGGCACCTCAACCGCTACTTGTTCCATTACTGTTCCGATGCCATACGGCAGCATCTCTTTTACATCGGCGACATCAGGCACAACTGGCGACACATTGACCTACCAAGCATCAGAAACTGACGCGATCGGGGCAAGCTATTCTTTCAGTGGAGCAGCATCCGGCACAGGCGGAGTGCTCAATGACGCAACCCCATCGGCCACAGGAACAGTTTCCGTGGATTGGACAGCCGTGGATCTTACAACGGCTGACAGTCCGACAATGGACGACGACTCGGATTCAACATTTTCAGCCCTGGCCATTCCGGTACGATTGACGGCCATCGCGTATCAGCGTGTTGAATCGTTATCTGCAGATGTTCTATCCCAAGATGCCATTGGGATATTGAAAGACGTCAGGGATTCCACAGTACTTGGTGATACCGTGAAGAATTTGGTTCGTTCAAAAGGCGCATGCGCACCAGATGCTGATGCTCCAATTGCTGTGAGTGGTAGTACCGCCAACTGGGAGACGACGCCAGCCTCCACCGGTGCCAACTTTAGCGTTGAAATTACCTATAAGGCGACAGTTGGCGGCGAAAGACATCAGGTTTTGGCTGCTGGAATTGACTACATTGTAAACCCAAGCGTCAGAGTTGATGCATCGGCCCCAAACATTACATCGATAAAGAAGAAATCAACCAACAAAGTATACGACGTCTGAACGACAGCTCAGTTGACAACCGCTCCATTCCGCGTCGCAGATGGCAACCCTAATGGTGAGGATTGGAATAACGGAACGAAGTCTGCAGCTTTTGGCCGTTACACACGACTCAACAACTACACAACGTCATCTGGTGTAGCGGGACACAACGCTATGTACTCTTCCACTCAAAATGGTGTAACGACATGGAATTCTGCCGGCAGCAAATTCCGTACAGCGAAATTTGTGTGGTAATTCTCCCTCTTCCGGAGGAGCTTCGATGTCACGCTCGTTGACAGCCACAGCAATTGGTGTAGTTCTCAAGGGGTGTTGGTGCGTCTGTTTTATCGGGCAAACAACAATTTCATTTGCTGCTGAGGAACGGATTGTCTGCCGCGTAGATGGAAATCCGCTGACCGCTCGAGACTTGACTCTTTTAAACGAAAGAGAAGTCACCCAGGTAATCGAATCCTGCCGCTTTGCATTCGAACAGTCACAATCGTATTTCGTTCCAGCAATTCGCGGTGCGGAACACAATGCCGCCGACGCCAAAGCAGCTTACACGCGATATCTTGAAGGGGTTCTGTTTAGATACATTGTGTCATTAGTTCTTGATGATATCGCAAAGCATGAGAAACGCCAGATTCAGTTGGTTCGCCAGTAACCGTTCACACCCCGAACTCGAGAATCGATCTTCGCGCACTTCGAGGAAT
>JBAWWJ010000173.1:0-17978 GCA_037146815.1 Planctomycetota bacterium | reverse complement strand
CAAGGGTAAGCATACTTCGCTTTTCCTCGCGCCCACTTTTCTTGGGCAAGTCCAGGTAATCGTGGTTGTCTCGAGTGATCCAGGCAAAGAACACGCGACTATCGTTCCGCATGATCGTGGCGATGGTTTCGTTCGTCTCTTGCAATCGGATTACCGCAACGACCAAATCGATGTCTTGCGTGGAGAAATCATCCACAATCAATTGGTAACGCCCACAGGGCGAAAACACTTCTTGATGGTCACAGGGAATGTCGAGCTTCGAACTGAAGTGTCGTTGCAGAGACTCGCGAATTTCTTGAATCATGTTGACCATCGCAAACCCTCTGTGACGATAGGGAAAGATTCACGCAAAGAAACGAAAACAGCCGCAATCCCACCAGAATTGCGGCTGTTCGTATTTACCAGACAGACGGGCGAAGAACTATTCTTTCTTCTCTTCTGGCTTCTTTTCTTCAGCCTTGGCTTCAGGCTTAGCTTCGTCCTTCTTTTCTTCAGCCTTCTTCTCTTCTGGCTTTTCGGTCGTTCCGCCAGCAGGGGCTGGAACTTCTACGCCGCCACCGGTGGTTGAACCGGCACCTGGAGCCTTAGGCTTGCGAGTCGTCTTGCGAGTCGACTTCTTGGGGGTTTCGGCGACGGTTGTCTTTTCTGCACCGGCTTGAGCGGCACCGTCCTTCTTGGGTTCTTCCTTTGCTCCTTCAGGAGCCTTGACGTCTGTCTTGGGAGCATCGGACTTCTTGGCATCAGCCTTGGGAGCATCTGTCTTTGGCTTGGCGGCATCGCCACCACAGCCCATGCCAAACATTGATGTGGTAAAAGCCAACAGCAGCGAGCAAACCAGATAAACCTTACGCATTGAACCAGTCACCTTGATTTTGACGGCCCGGATCACGAATCGTTCGGACCCAGACAATGTGAATTCCTATCGTCGCGAAGCATCACCAGCCCGATGACACTAACCCTGGCGCGACGACTCCGACACCCAGCGGTCGAAGGATGAGACCATTACAGTCCCGGAAGATTTGGAAATCAACCCCAAGCGGCACCTTCCACCCGATCTGGAATTTTCTGCCGCGCGACGTAAGGATTGGCCAAAGTCTGCGGTTCCGACATGTTTTGCTGGTCAGGCGATCCTCATCCATTACAATGCCTGACATGACACAGCCCTCCCAACCCGTCGCACTTCCACCCGACCAGGTCCCCGCAACCGGAGCCCTGCTGGGCCTCGATTTCGGCACAAAGCGTTTGGGAGTCGCTGTTTGTAACTCCGAACAGACCATCGCCGTCCCCGTCGAAACCTGGACAGTCCGCACCCCGGAGATGAATCTGAAACATCTGCGAGAATTGATTGCCGACTACCGTGCCGTCGGTTTTGTCGTTGGCCTGCCGGTCCGAATGAGTGGTGCGGAAGGGGATCAGGCGAACGTCGTCCGCAAGTTTGGCAACTGGCTGGCCGAGCAGACACGCATTCCTGTCGCCTTCTGGGACGAACGGCATTCGTCGACGGAGGCAGAAGTGCTGTTGTGGAACCAGGGATTTTCGCCAGCAAAAAGCAAGGAACGACTCGACCGGTTGGCCGCTCAAATCATCCTGCAGGCGTTTCTCGACGCCCCCGACCGCACATCTCCCCCTGCCCCGCTGGGATGAGTCCTCGAGTTTACTGGTAAAGGGACCGCATGCCACTGCTGGATCGCGAAGAGTACATCGAACAGGCGTATTTCTTCCGCACGTTTCACGAGCGGCTGGATGAGAATCTGCCGTCACAGGAAATCCTCGCCAGTATCCGCGAAGAGATCCTCGCCACGACCAAGCTTCCGATGGCCTTGGATGTTTTGCGAAGTGAGCTGATGCACAAGGGAAAGATCTGCGAAGGGATGACGCATCTGTCGCACTACTTCGCCCCGTTTCAGGCGTTCGTCATGGAGCGGGCCGAAGAAGATCGATCCAAGTTCGACCAGCGGATTGCTCTGCAGATCCTGGAACGCGAAGCCAAATACCGCGGCGAATCGCCCTCCCCGGCCGGCCTGTTTGTGTTTCAGTTCGAATGCATGGCCAGAAACCGATTGGGCTACCACGATGGAATCGCTTCGATTGCCGCCGACCCGATGTACGACTCCGACTGGCGTGACTGGATCCTGAAAGCCCGCACACAACTGGGAGCGGTCGAATTCGCCGACCTGATCTATTTCCGTTCGGAAGCGTACGTCGAAGAACGCCGCCGCACCGCCGGTGCAGACTACACCCCCACCGCCAAGATCCTGTTCGGCAGGCAGGAAGGGCGCATTGCCCGAGCCAACCGTGGCAAAGATCCGCTGTATCTGTTTGGGGCTCTGCAACGGCAACTTGGCTATCCCACCGTCCCGAGATCCAAATCAGGCCGAGAACTGCAACTTCCCCCCCTGATCGAACAACGTTTCCAGCGCCTGGAAAAGCGTTTGCAACTGCTCGAAGCCGAATCGCAGGGAAAACTCGACCTGAGCGAGTTCTACAGCAATCCTCCGAAGTTTGAGGACGAGACGTAACGGGGGGGCGCCGAAACCCCTCTGTTGGCCTACAGCCAGCTTGGCATGACACACTTCGATAAATCGAAACGCGATGTACTTATGGGACCTGAAGCTCCGGGTGATATCCTGTGGACTTCAACGTGATGCGGTACAAACCGGTACCGGCAGTCACGTATAAAGTCGATCCTTCAGTCCCTTTGCCGAAAGTGCAGTTTGTCGGCAGAGGCTCCGTCGGAATATACGCGAGTTCTTTCCCTGCCGGGGAGTAGACCACGATCCCGTGGCGTTCTTCTTTTCGGATGGCACAGTAGATCCGACCTGCGGTGTCGGTTGTCATACCGTCGGTCCCAGTCCCCTTGCCAAAGTCGATCAGTACCTTCTTCGGACCCAGGCTGCCATCGTCATGGATCGGAAACGCATTCAACGTCATGCGTGGTTCCCTGGGAGCAGTTCCTGCAGGCTCCAGGCCAGTGGCTCCGTTGTCGGTCTCAGCAACATAGAGCGTTTTCGAGTCGGGCGACAGAATCACGCCGTTTGGCTTGCGGATGTCGGTTGTCGCCCGATGGATCTTTCCATCAGGATCAACGCGATAAACGCTCATGTGATCCACTTCCAGCGGTTCCTTGCCGACGTAGCGCGGGTCGCTGAAGTAGACACGCCTCGACGGATGGATGACCAGATCATTGGGAGCATTGAATTTCTTCCCGTCGAACTTGTCGACGATGACTTTCATTTTGCCATCCGCAGTGACTTCGCACAGGCCACGTAATCCGATGTTAGCGCCGCAAGCCGCCAGCAATCGTCCTTTGGAATCGAAGAACAGACCGTTACTCTGGCCACTGTCGGCAACGTGCACTGTTGTCTTGCCGGTGGCGGGATCGAAACGCATGATTCGGCCGGGGTTCTTCGCTTCGATGGCGATGTCGCTGAAATAGACCTTTCCGTCTCTGGCAACTGCCACCCCTTCGGTGAACTCCCCCTCATTCCAGAGTCGTTCCAGCCTGGCTCCCGCTGGCAGGATTGCGGGATCGCCTGTTGGCTCCGCCTGACCATAGGCTGTCGCAACGGATGCGATCAGCAACGCAAAATTGAACCAGCGGACGGCATTCACTTTGCAACCGGACAAGAGCTCATAAGAAGTTTGCATCACGTGACCTCGACGAAGAGTTGGAACAGATCCGCTTTGAGAATGTCGGTGGAAAGCGACCGATCTGTTTCTACCGCTGTTCGGTGATCTTGTGCAACCGATTTCGAGTTTCAATAGATGCGCGGGGAGGCGTAGAAAGAGTTGTGTCGGACCAACGGCGTTTCGCCGCGCCGGTCCCACCACCAGGATCGCGTCTTCTTACCGCCTGCAACAAATGCACAGTCTTTGGAACGCACTCCAACCGCATGCGGATTCACATAAGGTCGGTTTCCCGTCCTGTACGCGACCGTCAGTCAAATTACCCGCTATGCCGCTTCGCGGCGTGGGCGACTGTTCTGTGGATTGGGGCCGACGGCTCCGTCTGGACTTCCCTGCCATTGATGAGCGGCAACGCTTTTCAAAACTTCATCAGCCACCAGCATTGCGGACAGGCCTTGAATACCGTCGACGTGGGGAACTCGGCCAGTCTGGATGCATTCAACAAAGTCGTTCAGTTCACATGTTAAGGCGTCTGGACCGGTCGAATCGACCGCGATGGATTCCACCTGCACGAAACTGCCGAACACATCCTTTTTCAACTGTTCCATGTCAGCCCCAGGCTGACGGGCCAAGTCAAGCGGGGATGGGCCGAAACGCAGTCTGTCTGAAGGTGAATACTGCTGAACGGCGCGAGTGTGCATGTCACACGTGACACACCCATTCGCAGACCAGGCCTGAAGCGAACGGCTGACCGTCGGGCTGATTCGGCTGGCCGTCAAGTCGGCCAGGCAGCCGTTGGCAAATCTCAAGCGAGCCTGGACTGCATCCTCGTGCCCACCAATGACGGTCACACCAAATGCTTCAACGCTCGTCAACGGACTGCGCACCAGAGACAGGACCAAGTCGATGTCGTGAATCATCAGGTCATGGACGACACCGATGTCTATAGAGCGAAATGTATAGGCGCTCGTTCGCTCGACGCGAATGTATTTTGGATCGTGTATGCGTTCCGCTGCGGCCTGAAATGCGGGATTGAATCGTTCAATATGTCCCACTTGCAGCAGTGTATTCTGCCCGGCCGCGAGTTCGACAAGTTGTCGAGCCTGTTCGACATTGGCTGCCAGCGGCTTTTCGACGAGTACCGGGATGCCGGCACGCAGGAAGTCTCCTGCCACCTGCCAATGAGCAACCGTTGGAACGACGACCGAGACTGCGTCGATGGCATTGTTTGAGAGCAACTCCTGATAGTCGGCGAGCCATCTGGTCCGACATTTCGCGGCAACGTCCTGCCCCTGTTCGGCTCGACTGTCAACAACCGCGACCAGTTCGACGGCAGGATTTTCACTCAGGATCCGAGCGTGGTGACGACCCAGAGCACCGACTCCGATCACGGCCATTTTGAGACGCGGCATAGTATTGACAGCAGTTCCGATGAAAGTTGACGGTTACATGAGGCGGTTACGAGATCAGGCTGCTCGCCGTTCGACTTCCGCAGCAGCAGGCTGGTTCCGGAAAGCCTCGCGACCACGGCCATTTTTCCCCTTGGCTGACCATTCCACAAAGTTCAGCAATGTCATCAGTTCAATGGGCAGGACACCCTCGGTCTCGGCAATCAGGATCTCACGGATCTCTGAGAGTCTCTTGTGTTCTCGATACATCAGCTTGAAAGCACGGCGAACGCAGGCAATCGCTGTTTCCGAGATTCCGCGGCGACGCATACCCACGACATTGATGGTGACCACCTCGGGGTTATCCGCACTGGCAGACAACATATAGGGAGGGACATCCTGCACGACGCGACACATTCCACCCACGAAGGAACCTGTTCCCAATGTTGTGAAGTGATGAACCGCTGAATTACCCGAGACGATCGCATAATCGTGCACGTGAACGTGTCCGCCCAGCAGGACGCCATTCGTCAGGATCGTATTGTTGAAGACATGGCAGTTGTGAGCGACGTGGGAATTGGCCATCAGGAAATTCCGATTGCCAATCCGGGTGACGCCATCTTCTTTGTCAGCACCACGATTAACGGTCACGCCTTCGCGAAACAGGTTGTCATCACCAATTTCAACTCGAGTTGGCCCCCCCTGGTAGCAGAAGTCCTGAGGTTCGCCCCCAATGACTGCACCGGGAAAGAAGCGGTTTCGTTCGCCGACTGTGGTATTGCCGTCAATCACCACGTTGCTGTGCAGGACACATCCAGCACCCAGGACGACGTCGGGACCAACGACACAGAAGGGACCGATTTCGACGTCGCTGCCCAACTGCGCCTGGGGATCGACTTGAGCGAGTGGCGAAATGCGCGAGGTCATGAGGTCGCTATCCAATGTAAGAGTGAGGACGAAACGTCAGGCAGGTGTCTTTAACAGGTGCAGTGGACTTCGCGCGACCGACACCATCCGGCAAATGGCATGATTCAGATTGTGTCCCGAGCGATAGGCTCGAAAGTGCCCGTGCACGTCACAACCCAGCAGCGCGAAATCACCAATACAATCCAGAATCTTATGGCGAACACACTCGTCGGCGGCTCGCAACTGGTTCCCGATCACTCCGTCGGTCCCGAAAATCAGCAGATCTGCAGGGGTCACACGGGAGCCGTATCCCTGAGATTTCAGTGCGGTGATTTCCGTTTCCAGGATGAATGTTCGGGCATAGGCCAGCCCGGTCACGAATGTTTCGGGTGAGAATTCAAATGTCAGCAGTTGTGGCTTGATCGGCGAACGCGGTCCATAGTCCAGTTCGTAGCTGACGACGAGCGTCCGTCGAAAGACTGGACCCGCCGAGATTTCACTGCGATCGTCATCGCCGCGCACGCTGTAGGCATCACCAATGACGAGAACATCACGCAACGCAGACTGCTCTGTAAAATCGGCTTCGAGAAGGACTTTGACGAAGTCGAGTGACGACCCGTCGGCACCGGGGGCTTCCGGGGCGTTCAGTTGTACCAGGCAGTTATCGATCTGCAATCCGGCCAGTGCGGCCATGACATGCTCGATCAATTCAACAGAAGCTACACCGTTGGAAATTGCGGTTCGGCGTTGTCGAGGAACAACATTTTCCAAGGTAGCCGGAATGGGTGGAGTTCCTGGCAGGTCGGTTCGCTGGAACGCGATCCCATGATTTTCTTCGGCTGGCAAGAAGCGGAGAGTCACATCGGCACCGGTCAAGAAGCCGAAACCGTGGAATTCAGCCGGGCGCGCGATGGTTCTTTGACGTCGCGGTTGCAAGTGCCCCTCCCCTCGATTCGAGTGCTACCCTGTTGTGTGATTCAAGCAGCACGACAGCGGAACATGCAGTCGACCCCGGTCGGATAACCGGGATCGGCTGACGAGAAATCGATCCGACCGATCCGGATTACTTCGGAGCTGCAGCCTTTGGATTCGCTGTCCGAGGAGCAGCGGTTGGAGCCGGGGTGTACTTGCGATTCAGGTAATCCAGAACCGAAGTGGTGATATCATCTTCGTTGCGATGATAGACAACCTGGCGATTCATTCCCTGCAGCAGGGTCTGAGGATTTTCGGTATCCAGTTCTTCACGGTTGAAGCGGATGACGAGGGTGTACTTGTAGAAGTCGGCATACTTTTTGACCGCTTCGGAGGTCTCGTTGTAGACCGTCAAGTAAATCTGTGATTCCTTCTTGAGGAATTCACGCGAGGCAGTACGACGGAAGCTTTCGAACTCGGCCGCCTTCTTGACGATTTCCTGTTCGCTCTTGGCGTACTCCTTGCTGCCTTCCATCAGCTGCTTCAGAGTGTTCTGCAGGGTGGCGATTTCCTGCTGCATTTCCTTCGCCTTGTTTTCGCTTTCGCTGATCTCGACCTTCAGATCTTCGCGAAGTGCTTCAAACTTCTTGTAGTTCTTGAAGACATGGGCCATGTCAATCAGGCCCACTTTGTGTGGAACGTTCGATGCTGCGGCGGCAGGTGCTGCGGCGTCTTTCGATGGATTCTGGCTCCACGCATTGTTGGTCAGAGTCAGAACGCCTGCGAACAGGACGACAGCGGATGCCCAAGTAATGGCTCTCTTCACGGCGATTGCACTCCTTTGCGTGGCCGATGGGACAAAAACGTTTTTTCAATAGGTTGCGGGATTGGATTCTGTCGCAAATCAATTTGCGTCTGGTTCCATTCCCGATCTTTGTTCACCGCAAGGTGGACGCGGCAGGACGGGCGGTATTCTGCACACGGCAGAAATTTCGTCAAGATGAAGCGGTCAAACAACCGACACCGATTCGAGAATTCCCTCAAATCCCCCCGGTTGCGGCAAATCCTGCCGAACGGACCTGTAAAATTGCAGGTTTCTGACTGTAATCGATAGTTCTGCCACCAGTTTGCTGGAGAAATCTCCAAGTTAATATGCGCCGTGTGCCCAGCCAGCCTCTTGGAAAGCGGTGATTCAATCGGATATAGTTCTGCCCCGAAGGCTTTGACGTCAACTTGGAGGATGGCATTGTGAGCGACAGTATTCACGACGAGACACCGGTTCCCGATTACAGACTCGGTGCACTTCCGGAAGACCCGGCTGTTCTGAAAGTCTATCAGACGGGCGAGTTGACAGTCGTTGGATTTGGCGGAAAGGATGTGCCAGACGAAGTTTGCATCGCCGCCTACCGAACGCAGTTGTTCGACCTGATCGCCCAGCATCAGTGCAAGGTGCTGGCATTTGATCTGACCGGTGTCCAACTGGTTCCCAGCGGAATGCTGGGGGTTCTTTCTTCGATCCGCCAGCGGGTGGAACGGGTGGAACTCTACAATCCTTCGCCCGATGTCATGGATGTTCTCCGGATCACGAAGTTTGATCGCCTGTTTGAGATCAAGGAAGTTGCGATCTGAGACTGTTTGATTCTGAGCCGCGGCGGTATCATTTTTCTGGAAGTAACTCATTCCCACGGAATGAGTTGCCGATGACAGAATGTCACGGGAACATTTCCCTGTTTGGTACCGCCTTTCTTTTGAATTCGTAAACTCACAAAACATTCACAGATCGTTAATCGTCAAGACTTCCAATGTCTTTTTCTACGCTGTCAGAGTTCCAGTCGCTCGTTCTGCGATTCAAACTTGTTGAACCCGCAACATTGCAGGGTTGCGTTGAAGCATTGGGGCGATCACCGACGATTGACAGTGTGATCGCGGAATTGGAACGTCGCCATCTGCTCACTCCGTACCAGGCCGCAAAACTCAAAAAACGCGAGACTGACGGACTTCGCTTAGGGCCGTACAAGCTGCTTTACCGCAACGCCTCGGGGAGTTTTGCACGCGTTTTCCGCGGGTGCTCTGTCGAAGATGGCCGGATGGTTGGCATGAAAGTCCTGCGTCAGCGCTGGGCGGAGAACCCTCGCACTGTCAATCTGTTTCGACGCGAAGGTGAGCTGGGAAAACGGCTCAAGCACAAGAACATTGTCCCCATCTACGAAGTGGGAAGCGACGCAAATCAGCATTACTTGACGATGGAATTCGTGGAAGGGGGGAATTTTCGCGAGCTGCTCAAAAGCCGCGGGAAGTTTACTCCGGAAGAAGCCACTCGATATGTGATGGATATTGCGGAAGGCCTGGAATATGCGTTGAGTCTGGGACTGACGCATCGTGATTTGAAGCTGACCAATGTGCTGCTCAGTGCCCAGGGTGTTGCCAAACTCGTTGACTTTGGGTTGGCAGGTCAGGACGCGGGATTGACCGCGATGGAAGAAGAGGTGGATCGCGCCGTCGAATACGCCACATTGGAACGCAGCACCAACGCTCCCGACAACGATCCACGGAGCGATCTCTATTTCCTGGGGGCAATGTATTACGAATTGCTGACGGGAATTCCTCCGTATCCTCCGACAAAAAATGTTGCCGAGCGGAAACAGTCCAGCCGTTACCGACAGATTCGACCGATCCGACAAATTGATCCGTCGCTGTCACCTTCGATCACGGCGATCGTTGAGCGGTTGATGGAAATCCATCCTCACTCGCGCTACCAGACACCTACCGAGCTAATTCGAGATCTACGAATAATCGTCGGAAATCGAGCTCCGGCTGAAGAGGTTTCTGGTGAAACCCCGGTCGCAGCAAGTCAGTCGAGTCCGACGATTCTTTGTGTCGAAAATCGACTGAAACAGCAGGATTCGCTGCGAGAGTACTTTAACAAGCATGGCTATCGCGTGCTTCTGCTGCGTGATATCGACCGAGCCATCAAGCGAGTCGAAACATCACCGCCACATGGCATCGTTCTCATGGCGGATTCACTCGGCGAGGACGACGAAGCGATTAGCGCCTACACCAAGGCGGTCGCTGCCTGCCGAAAATCCAGCACCGTTCTGGTCATGGTGCTGAATAAGAAGCATCATGAGATTCGGGATCAGCTCGTGGCTTCACCCCATTCGCGAGTTCTGGCGGAACACCCCGTCACCCTGCGAAGCATTCGCGTTGCCTTGGAAGAACTGCGACCGAAGGAGTAGCCGTGATGCATCCGCTGGCTCCCATCACGTTGACTCGCAAACAGGTCCGTGACGTTGATCGTCGCGCCATCAACGACTATGGGATGACGGGGCTGGTGCTGATGGAAAATGCGGGCCGCAATGCCGCGGCTTTGCTCGTTCAATGGGGGGCTCAAGGCCCAATCGTCATCTGCTGCGGCAAGGGAAATAATGCAGGTGATGGCTTTGTTATGGCACGGCACCTGGAAAATGCAGGATTGGACGTCTGCGTATTGCTTGCGACTCCCGCAAATCAATTTACGGGTGATGCCGCGGCCAATTACCAGATCCTGAACCGCGCAGGTGTCTCAATCATCGATCCACCCGATGCTGGGCTGGAATCACTCTGGCAACAGAAGCTCGCCACTGCCGACTGGATTGTGGATGCTCTGTTGGGGACAGGAACGCAGGGAGCCATTCGGGAACCGTTTATTGCGGCGATTGCCGCGATAAATGGTTCAGGCCGCAAAGTACTTGCGGTTGATCTCCCCTCGGGCATGGATTGCGACACTGGGCTCCCTTTGGGGATCTGCGTAAATGCAAACCATACCGCAACGTTCGTGGCTCATAAGCCGGGATTTGCCACCCTGCCCGGACAGGCCGCAACGGGAATCGTGCATGTGATCGATATCGGGGTTCCGCGGAAGCTGCTTCAGGAAATGAATCCTGGCGCTAAGTCATCTTGAGCGAATTCGGCTTTTGAAATACCGTCCCATCGTGAGGGTCGCCGTCATTACGGCGATTGACCGGCTGAAAAGACGTTCGCAGTACTTGCGGCGTTCGAAACGGCAGTGATTCTGGTGGGAAGTAGACGAGCCATGATCCCAATTCGACGAATTTCGCGCCGCGAGTGGATGGCGATCGGTCTGCTCGCACTCCCTCACACCGGATGTGGAACGATCTTCTGGCCAGAGCGCAAAGGACAGCCCGCCGGACCACTCGATCCCAAGGTTGTGATTCTAGATGCGCTGGGACTGTTGCTCTTCTTCATTCCAGGTGTCATCGCGTTTGCCGTCGACTTCAATAACGGAACGATTTATCTCCCACCAGGTGAACACGCCAGTACACGCGGATCACGCGGCCGATGGAAGAAGATTCGCATGTCCAGTCGCCAACCGACAGCCGATCAACTGGAAAAGCAGGTTCGAGCCGAGACAGGGAGAGAGATTCAGTTGCGACCGGGAACGTACCGCGTCGGAAAACTGGAGACGGTTGAGGCACTGGAAGATCTGAATTTCGACCAGACGGAGCTTGCAGTAGCGTGCGATGCATCGCAGGTCCGGTTCCGCTGCCAGTCAGAATAAGGTCAGGAAAACATCATGTTGCGAATTCATGTTGCGGGAACCATGCTGGGACTGACGTTGATGATCGGCTGTGGTGGCAATAGCAAGCCTGCACCGCTGGCGCAAACGACGCATGACCCCGAGCCTGTGGTGGCGGAAGATTCGTCCACCAGTGTTGTCGCAACGGAACCCGAACTCGTTTCGGTCCCCGAACAGTCGGAACCAGGTGATCCCGATTTTCCACGTGGCGCCGAAGCGTTCGCTGCAATTATTGTCGCAGCACAAAACAACGACGGTGATGCGTGGGCGAAAGCGGAAGCCAGGCTACAGGAACTCGGCGTTCAGGCCACTGCAGCACTCGCCGCACGACTCGATGATAAAAATCCGGTCGCACGTGAACTTGCGGCCATGTTCCTGGCCCAGATCGGACCTGATGCCGCGCCGGCTGCCGATGGACTGGTCAAGCTTTTGCAGGATGAATCGACGTTTGCTCGCGTCAATGCCGCTGCGGCACTGTCGACATTCGAGGGTTACGCCGAGAAGGTCACACCTGTTCTGACAGGTTTGCTGGGTGACGGGGATGACAATGTCCGCCTGACGGCCGCGATGTCACTCAGAAACGTTGGCCCGCTGGCGGTGAAAGCGGTTCCTGGACTGGTGCGAATTCTGGAGGATTCCAATCCTCAGATCCGGGCGGCCGCTGCAACCACCCTCGGGGGGATTGGCACCGCCGCCACAAAGTCTCTTCCGGCACTCCGGCAGCTTGGATCCGACGCCGATGCCAGCGTCGTTGCTGCGGCATCGCGAGCCATTCGCCAGATTGACGAATCCGCTCGAGCGAAAACGGCGGAAGCGATTCCTGCCAGTGCTACTGAATGATTCCAAAGCGATCCGAACCATTGCAAAACGCCCCGGTCATTAACCGGGGCGTTATTTTTTAATGGCCGCTTCAGGTAAACGAGCCTCTACCGCCGTTCGAAATCCTCTTACGCCTTCTTTTTCTTGTTCCCGTTCTTGTTTTTCTCTTTCTTGTTTCCATTTCCCTCTTTGGGGACGGTCGATTCGATCTGTTCGGCATTCCAGGCGGCGTAAAGCCTTTGTAACTCCTTGACTGTCTCCGGTTGCGCATTGGCAAGATTCGTGGATTCCGCTCCGTCACTGGCCAGATCGTAAAGTTCAGGACTTCCCGTTCCATCGCCGGATACAACCAGTTTCATGTCGCCATGTCGAATCGCCCATTGCGGCGTATATCTCCAGTAGACGGTTTCGTGCGGACGCGATTTGTTCTTGCCTGTCAGATACGGAAGAAGATCGACGCCGTCCAGCGTCCACGTTGCATCCGTCTGGCCACCGGCCGCCTTAATGGCTGTCGGCAGAACATCCAGATTCAGAACTGGGAAGTCGTACGTTGTTCCGCCAGGAATGGTTCCTTTCCATTGGACGAGGAACGGAACGCGAGGGCCACCTTCGTAGGTGGTCATCTTGAAGCCTCGCAAACCGCCGTTATATGAGGTCGTGCTTTTTGTTGGACCACCATTGTCACCGATGAAGAAGTACAGTGTGTTTTCATCCTGGCCCAGTTCCTTCACTTTTCTCATGATTCGGCCGATGGCATCGTCCATTCCAGACATCATCGCCGCAAACAGTTTTCGCTTTTCGTCAGTGATCTCAGGGAATCGATCCAGATATTTCCGAGGGGCCTGAAGTGGAGCGTGTTGAGCGTTGAACGGCACGTACAGGAACTTCGGCTTCGATTTGTGCTGTTCCAGCCATTCGACGGCGCGATCGGCATACGCATCCGTCGTGTAAAAGTCGTCACTCTCGATCTTCTTCACGTCGTTGGATTCGCGGGAGTCGACGAACTGAGTCGGATGATAGAACGGAGTGTTGGCAAGCGTTCCAAAAAACTCATCGAATCCTCGTTTTGTGGGTCGGTATTCAAAGCCCCCTCCAAGATGCCATTTGCCGATTGCGACGGTGGAATAACCAAGGTCTTTCAATCGATTGGCAATGGTTAATTCCTTCAGGCTCAATCCCGAATTCTTGCTGGCAACACTGTTGAACTCGTGACCAAACCGAGTCGGGTACTTTCCGGTCATCAATCCAGCTCGGGATGGACTACAGTATGTCGCGGCAACATAGCCGGATGTCATCCGGATTCCATCCTTTGCCAACGAATCGATATTGGGCGTGGGAATATCTTTACAACCGTAACACCCGCATTCTCCCCAGCCCAGATCGTCCGCATAGAAAATCACAACATTTGGCTTGTCCGCCGCAACGACAGTTGACGATACCCCTGCAATGTAGAAAACACTCACAACGGCCCAGCAATACATAACGAAAGATGTCGTCGGTTGCATTGAGAAGTCTCCTGTCGAACGAACAGATCAGTTTGCAGTCCAGAGTAAACTGGCAGCATACGTGCCAGTTGCTTCAGCTTTACCATTTAGCTGGTGGTGCGAAGTTTCGTAAAGATGCCGGCAGAAAGCAAATGGAATTGAGAAAACGGTCCAGGGGCTGCAATGACATCACGGCAAACCACGGGGGCGTCATTTCTTCGACTGGCCGGTCAGTTCGGAAGCTTCTTTTTTGAGTTCTGCGCCATCCTGTTTCATTTTCGCTTGATCAACCGTCAGGTTCAGGTTGACCTTGTCGGACTGACTGCTTCCGGTGCTCGAAAAAGCGAACCAGCCTCTGTAGGCACCAACTCCGATAATGATTACGGCGATCACGATAATGATCGCGGCGAGTCTGTTCATAGTTTTCCTTGACGATGAAATCACACTGGATACGGTGCGCTGGATTCGTGACTTCACGGAAATAGCGTCTTCGATGGCAGGGTGGGACAAGCTCGAACAGAGCCTGTCCCACTCTGCCTCCGTCACCCTCGACATACGTCGTGGTCACGCAACGTGCATCGGTTCCACCAATGGGGGATGCTCCGTGCCCGTCTCTGGGACACAGTGGACTTTCCCAACGGTTCCTGTCGAAGTACGGAAGTACCGATTGGCGAGTTCGACTTCTTCCTGCGTCCCATGGACGATCAACAGGAATTTTCCGATTTTCATTTCGGATTCGTATTGAACAATACTGTCATCAGGCACGCCAATACTGGACAGAGCGCCGCCAAGGACACTCAGGCCACCCACGACCACAGCACCTTCGAGTGCCGCGACAAACATTGCGACCAACGGTCCTGCCATCAGTACAGGTCCAAATCCGGGAATCGCGAACAGAGCTGAGCCAAAAAGAATTCCCCAGGCCGCTCCCCAGAACGCACCGTTCTGACCCCATTTCTGCATCCGTTCGCCGGTGTTGTAATATCCAACGACGTGCTCTTCGGTTTGATAGTCCTTTCCAACAATGGAAAGCTTCTTCATGTCGAAGCCGCTTTTTTGAAGATCGCGGATCGCAGCTTCGGCTTTATCGTGAGTATGAAAGACGGCAACGATGGTGTGCGTGTTGTGCATTCAGTTTCCTGGAGAGAGAGTTGTGACAAGTTTGAACTAAAATCCGCGGGGGATGTGCCCGAGCAGAATGAGAATCAGGACGATGACCAAGACCAGTCCCAACCCTCCGCTGGGACCGTAACCCCAGTCACGCGAGTGGTTCCAGTGCGGCAAGCCGCCAGCAATCAGAACGATCAGCAGGATCAGTAGAATCAATCCCATGGTGTTTCATCTCCGAGAATAAAATGTGTTGTTACCCCGCGCATAAGCTCGCCGCGGAGATCAGTCAGCCAATTCGATTCCGCCAATTCGCGTGGCAAATTTTCCAATATGCCACGCATTCTTAGCGTGCATCCGATTCAGTTTCCCTGGGAAAACGAAGCGTCTTTTTCGATCGCTTCGACGTGTGAAACCGGCCCCATCTCAGATTTTTCTGTCGTGACTCGGATCTTCATCCCGGCCTTCAGATGATCTCCTTTGCAGACGGTCCCATCGCAGGTCATGATCACATCTGCCGTTAACAGGTGTGAATGCTCTTTTCCCTTGCTGTTCGTCATCACCAGCTTCTTGTCGGTAATGCTGACGAACGTTCCATCGTGGGTGTTGGCGAACAGAGTGTGCTTGTCGAGTGCTTCGACTTGTGTGGCAGTTTTCATATCACCCTTCTTTGTGGTGACGCGAATCTTCATACCGGCCTTCAGGTCAGCCGCCTTGCAAGCCACTCCGTCACACGTCACGGTGGCATCAGCCGCCAATGTGTGTGAGTGTTCTTTGCCTCCTTTATTCATCATGACCATCTGGGCACCTGAGGCACTGACAAACTTGCCGTCATGACTGACATCTCGGGCTTCTTTGGCATCCTTGGCGCCCCAGGCGGAGCTACTCACAAACATCGTTGCGGCAACGGCCAGGACACAGAATATCTGTTTGGACATAGAAAGACTTTCGTGGTCAAAGTGCTGGAAAACACAAAAAACGAGGCATGCTGGTTCCGGGCCAGCACACCCAATTTTTATTCAATCAGTCCGCAAGTCATCGCAGGAGTCACGCTGTCTTGGCGAACTCTGCGTTCTTGTCGAGCGATTCGATCTTGGTCGCGGTATGCTTGTCATCCGGGCTGGAAGTCACGCGGATTCGGCTGCCGACCTTCAGATCGGCAGTGTGGCAGGATGTGCCATCGCAGCAGACCTTGGCATCGGCTGAGACGGTATGAGAGAACTCTTTGCCATCTGGGTTCGACATGACGAGCTTGTCGCCTTTGATGCTGACGACTTTGCCATCGTGCGTCTTGCAATGCGTTTCTGGCTTGCTCGTAGCGTCTGACTTGGGAGTCGTGGCGCAAGCGTCGGCCTTCGGGGTCGTGGCACTGACGTCTGGCTTTGCGGCAACTGGAGCCGCGGCTGCGACCGCAGTTGGTTTGGTGGCGGCAACAGCAGGCTTTGCGTCCTTCTTGTCGTCCATTTTGGAACTGGGATTCGTCGTTGGGTTGGTATTCATAAAACAGGCCTTTCCAGGCGAAAGAGCTCGGACCGTTGAACGGACGCAACATGCGTACATCATCCACTGACCCGAAAAGGCCGGTGAAATATCTGGTCCGGGCAGGCGTGCTGCTGAATCATGAAGATGATTCAGACTCCATTCGTTCGGCACGCGGTCGAAACCCTAAAGCGAGCGATCCGCAATTCACAAACTGTTGTCACAGGTGTCGGTCGTGGTTTCGCGAGAACGGGCGAGTTGAACCACAGTCTCCCGAAGGAGCGAACTGGTAACGGCTTGGTCGGTTAAGCGAAGGCTCACATGATTCCTGCATTTCTGCAGGAAATTACTTATTCAAATTGCCCCCACCGAGCTTGTCTCGGTGTTGGATTGGCCCATGACGATGATGGTTCCAGGTAAGGCAAGGCGTCGTTCAAAGGCCGAGTATCCACCGAGGCAAGCTCGGTGGGGATGTTAAAGAAAGTGTCTTATGCGGAGACGGGCTTGTCCTGAGAATAAACCAGAACGCTGTACGACCCGATGCTGAATATTCCTGAAGCCGGAAATCCGTCGGCCGTTGTCGCGACGGAAGCGGCAGGATCCTGACCTTGCTCAGTAGCACTGACAACATCAGCACTGGGGTGGTTTCCGAACGCGTGGCTGTAGCCGCTCCAATCGCTATTCAGTCGCAATCGCCATGTTCCAGGTGCAGGAAGTCCGAGCCTGTAGTTGACTCGCGCAGTCCGTGAGAGGTTCACGACGACCACAACATCGTCTGCAGGCCCCCCTTGATGCCAGCGATGAAACGCGATGACGTTTTCAGCCTGATTCTGGTGAAACACGTTCAGTCCAGATCCACACAGCCCACGTGAACATGCTGTTCGGTTCAGCCGAAGATGCACCAGATCTCGATACATCCGCAGCAGGCCTACGAATTCTTCGGACTTATGCCAATCCAGCGGAACCGAGTCCTGGAACCAGCCGTCTTCGAGAAACTCCTGCCCCTGGAACAGCATCGGAATTCCTGGGGACGTCAGGACCAGTGCGGCGGCCAACGTGGATCGCTTCTGAGCAAACCAGTTGTCTGAGTCTTGTGAATCGATTTCCGAAGGGATCCGAGCTTTACCATTCGCCACTTCATCGTGCGATTCACTGTAGATCACCCGCTGATACGGATCGCCGTTATAGCTGGCCGCAAGGGCGCCCCGAACGCTGTCGAGTGATCGATTCTCGTCATTGGCTGTGATTACTGCTTCGCGAAACGGATGGACAAACTGAGCATCCCATTGAGCGCTGAATCCGGCTCCACCGGCGTCTACAGCTTGAGTGATTCGTTCTTCGTTATGCAGGTCCTCGGCGATCGTGATGCGACCAGGAAATTGCTCAGCGATGTCGCGGTTGATCCATTGGGTAAGACTCCAGGCTTCGGGGAGATCACCGCTGGGATCACCGTCGGCCCGTACTGTGCGCATATAGACCGTCATGTCGAGCCGAAGTCCGTCGACGTGGTACTCTTCCATCCACATCAGAGCGTTGTCACGAATGAACTGCCGAACTTCTTTACGGCCGTAGTCAGGTCGCGTCGAACCCCAGGGGGTCTCGGCACGCCAGTCGTTGTAGAAATAGGGCTCTTCGGCGGAATTTGTGGATGCGTGAGGGGGTGACTGGGGGAAAGCTGGA